>DXFI01000023.1 GCA_019114565.1 Candidatus Desulfovibrio intestinigallinarum
GGGAAGGTTCGCGCCGATGCCCCACGCGACACGCGGCGGACGGGGTACAGCCCAACTCAAGAGACTATTTTCGCGTTACCCCCAAAAGGGGAGTACGGGGGTGCAGGGGGTGTAGAGGGGGAACCCCTCTCACCCCATGCCCCGCGCCGGGCAGGCGACCTGACGCCCGCTCCGGGCAGCAGCCACAGGCCAGGGAAGGAAGAGAGAGAGAGAGAGAGAGAGAGAGAGAAGAAAAAAAAGAAAGAAAGAAAGGCGTTTTGCCTTTTTCAAAGTCAAAACGCTCTACTCAACAGGTATATAAGCAACCGCCAGCCACAACATGCTTAAACAACAATGCAGAAGCAATAACTTCCGTCTGCATGCCCTGTTACACAAAGCCAGCGCCACCCCGGCCAGAAACCAGACAATGAGACAGGCGAGATGGAACAGATACCGGCCTTCCGAAGCATAGTACCATACCCCGGCCACGGGCCCTTCGCCGCCCCACAACGGCGCATATTTCTCCGGTTCGGTGATGACGCTCCAGACGTCACTGCCCCATAAGGCGACCATGAAGCAGCACGCCAGCAGCCAGAGCAACTCTCCAAAAGGAAGCTTCAGGAAGGAAAAAATTTTCGTCATCATGGCAACTTCCGGGGGAAGACGAACGGATACAGCGCGTTTTCCTTTGAAAAATGCGAAACGCGAGGCGACAGCACAGCGCCGCCTCGCGTTTTATCTTTTTCAAAACTGAAATGCTATCCCTGCCCGCAGGAAAGAACCAGCGCGCCGTCCCTGAGATCGAAACGCGCCACGCCGCCCTTTTTCAGACTGCCGAACAAAATTTCGGAGGCCAGACGATCCTCCAGCTCATTCCGCAGCAGGGCGCGCAGCGGACGCGCGCCCATAGAGGGATCATAGCCCTTTTCGGCCAGCCAGCCGCGCGCGGCCTCGCTGACCTCAAGCCGGATGCGCCGCCCGCGGAGACCGTCGGCAATCTCGCGCAGGAACTTGTCCACGATGTGCAGCATCAGAGAGGGCTGGAGACTGTTGAACGACACAATGCCGTCCAGCCGGTTCCGAAATTCCGGCGGGAAGAGATTGTTCAGAGCCTGCCGCCCGCGATGAGAGGCATCCTGCGCCTGCCGCTGCCCGAAGCCCACCGAACTTTTGGCCATCTCGAAGGCCCCGGCATTGGAGGTCATGATCAGGATGGCATGACGGAAATCGGTCTTGCGGCCGGAGGTATCCGTCAGGGTGGCGTCGTCCATGACCTGCAAAAGGATATTGAAGATTTCAGGATGCGCCTTTTCCAGCTCGTCCAGCAGCAGCACGCAGTGCGGCGAACGGCGGACGCCCTCGGTCAGCAGACCGCCCTGCTCGTAGCCCACATAGCCGGGAGGCGCGCCGATGAGCCGCGACACGGCATGCGGCTCCATGTACTCGCTCATGTCGAAACGCAGAAAATCCACGCCCAGCAGACGCGCCAGCGCGCGGGCCACTTCGGTCTTACCCACGCCCGTGGGGCCGTAGAAGAGGAAGGCCCCGGCCGGACGCCGCCGCTCGGAAAAGCCCGCGCGACTGCGCAGAATGGCGCGCGCCACGCTGCTCACGGCCTCATCCTGCCCGAAGACTTCCTTTTTCAGATCCTGTTCCAGCGTGGCCAGACGCACGCGCTCGCGGCTGGAAACGGACTGCCGGGGAATGCCCGCCATGCGCGCCACCACGGTTTCCACGTCGCGCACGGACACTTTCTGACCGGGCTTGAAACCGGGGCGCATGCGCACCAGCGCGCCCGCCTCGTCCATGACGTCTATGGCCTTGTCCGGCAGCATGCGATCCCGCAGGTAGCGCGTGGAGAGATCCACCGTGGCCTGAAGCGCGGACTGCGGATATTCAACGCCGTGATGCGCGGCGTACCGGTCACGCAGACCCCGCAGAATGTCCAGACACTGCCGGGCCGAAGGCTCGTGAATGTCGATGCGCTGAAAACGACGGGCAAGGCCCTTGTCCTTTTCCAGACAGTTGCGCAGCTCCTCGTGGGTTGTGGACCCCATGCAGCGCAGTTCCCCGGAGGCCAGCGCGGGCTTAAGCAGATTCGAGGCGTCGAGAGAACCGTCCGACGTGGCCCCCGCGCCCACCAGCGTATGGATTTCGTCGATGAACAGCATGGCGTTTTCCCGCGCCCGCAATGCGCCGATGATGGCCTTGAGGCGGCTTTCAAAGTCGCCCCGGTAGCGCGTGCCCGCCAGCACCTGCCCCATGTCGAGGGCAAAGATATGCAGATCGCGGAACATCTCCGGCACGCGCCCCTCGGCCACGCGCAGGGCCAGCCCTTCGGCCATGGCCGTCTTGCCCACGCCCGCATCGCCCACAAAGAGCGGATTGTTCTTTCGACGGCGACACAGCACTTCCAGCGCGCGATCCAGTTGGGCCTCGCGCCCCACCAGCGGGTCTATCTTCCCCTGCCGCGCCTTTTCCGTCAGGTCTTCGGCGTATTCGGCCAGCGGGTCCTCGGCCACGCCGCTTTCCCGGCTCCGCCCGGCATCCGCAAACGCCTCCCGCGAAGGCCCGGCGGACGGCCCGGCCGTCCCCGGCTCCGGCGGCAGAGGCTGCCGCACCATATCCAGCTCCAGCCCCTGACGCGCAAGACAGCGGGAGGCGTAGCCCTGCTCGTCCAGCAGCAGAAGCAGCAGAATCTGCCGCACGGCCTCGGCGGCCGCATAACGGGCGCTCTCGCCGGGCAGAGGCGCGGCAAAACGACTGTCCAGCGCCGCCAGCAGCTCTCCCATGCCCCGCTCGGGCCGGACGGCCTCAGCCTCCGGCATTTCGGGCAGCACGTCGAGCTGCCGCCGCAAAAAATCGTCCATCTGCATGCGCAGAATGGCCGCGCTTATGCCGTAGCTCTGCACGGCCTCGCGCAGCTCGTCCTGCTGCAGAAGCGTCAGCAGCAGATGCTCCGCCGTCAGGACGCCGTGCCTGCGCCGCCGCGCCTCGTCGAGTGCCAGCGCCAGCAGGCGCTCCTGTTCCTTTCTCACGATAGCGATCCTTTCTGTCTAAGGCTCAGGACTCATTACGTTTTTTTGAGGGGGAAGAAACCCC
>DXFI01000193.1 GCA_019114565.1 Candidatus Desulfovibrio intestinigallinarum
AGGCTGTATGTCTTTTCCCGCCATTTTTCGACGACTTTTTCAGAAGGAGGGCGCGGGCCCCCTGCTGCGCAAGGAGATCATCCCGCCCCATGCCGACACCCACGGGGCGAAAGGCAGCGACCCGATCACCCCGGAAAGCATCGGGGCAATGGCCGCCAATGCCAAGCCCGGTTCCGCTTCCAGCGCCGACGTGGCCGTAAAGCTCAAGACCTCTCGCGCCATCGACGGCATGGGCTTCGACGGCACAAAGAGCATCATACACTATGCCGTATGCTCTACGGCGGCCGCCACGGCGGCAAAAACCGTCAACCTGACGGGCTTTGTGCTGGAGATCGGAGCGCGTATACTCGTGCGTTTCAACACGACCAATACCGCAGTCGGCCCGACGCTCAACGTCAACGGCACGGGCGCAAAGGCCATCCGCTATAAAAATGCGACCGTTGCCGCTTCCGTGCTTGCCGCCAAGTCGATCCGGGAGTTTGTGTACGACGGGGCCTACTGGCAGATCGTGGGCGATATCGTCCAGCTGTCCGATGCCGTCAACAGCGCGGAAAGCACGACGGCGGCCACATCCAAAGCGGCCAAGACGGCCTATGATAAAGCGGTCGCGGCTTCCTTTCCCGCAGGCACGAAACTGCTGTTTCATCAGGCGGCCGCCCCCACCGGCTGGACGAAGCAGACGACCATCAATGACGCGGCTCTGCGCGTGGTGTCCGGCACGACCGGCGGCGGCACGGGCGGAAGTCTGGCGTTCAGCACGCTGTTTGCCGCGGGGAAGGCCGTCACGCTTTCCGGCAAAGTCGGCGCAACGACGCTGACTGCGGCGCAGAATGCGGCGCATTACCATGAAACAGGTAATCACATAGAAGATTGGCCCCAAATTCCATCCTGGGCTAAACGGGGGGATAAAAGTGTTCCCCGTACCGGGTGGAATGTGAGGTTTGATTCTGTCGCCGGGTATTATGGGGCTTCAAAAGACGCCGGCGGCTCCCAGGCGCACGATCACACTCTTTCCGGCAAGGCAACCATCGCCCTGAACGTCAAATACACCGACGTCATCATCTGCGCCAAAGCCTGACAGGAGTCGTTGTAATGAACTGTCCTTTCCGCAATTTTGAGGAATGCCCAGAACACAGCAAGAAGGGCGGCTGCTCCTTCTGGCTGTCCTACACGGCGAACCGCCAGAACGTCGAGGCGCAGGTCGAGGGCTGCGCCGTCACCCTGACCCCGCTGCTGCTGCTCGAAAACGCCAACAATCTCGGGGCCGTGGCCGGGGAAATCAGTAAGGTTGGAGCAGAGGTCAGCGCCGGGCGCTGCGAATCCGTCAAAAACGGCGAAGCAACGCGGATGCAGCTCCTTACCCTCGCGTCCGGGCAGCGCCGACTTGTGCAGCCCGATTATACCGCAACCCTGCAACTGGAAGCCGCGCAGGCCAAGGAGTAGCCCATGCCTGTTGTTACTGTTGTACCGAAAGATCGTCTGATTATCGTTGACGGCGTCGCCCTCAATTTCGCTTTCGATGCTCCCGAAACCATGCATGCCCTGCAATGGGACGGGCAGCGCGGGCATATCGAATGGACGGACGACGACAACTGGCCTCTGGAGCTGGAAGCCTACGAGGATGAGGTCGCTCCCTATGTCGCCTTGTGGCAGGCCGAGAAGGCCCGCCGGGAAAAGGCCGCCGCCGAAGCTGAGGCCGCCCGTCTGGCCGAGTACGACAGCGAACCGGTGCGCTTCGAGTGTCTGCGTGCGGAACGTGACAGCCGCATCGCCGCCACGGATTACCTGATCATGCCCGACTATCCCCTTGCCGAAGACTCCCGCGCGGCCGTGCAGAGCTACCGGCAGGCCCTGCGCGATTTGCCCACGCAAGAGGGGGCGCCGTGGGACGGGGGCGGCGAGGCTACTCCCTGGCCCGCCATGCCTGCCGTGCAGGCGCTGCGGGGCTGATATGGGCATCCAGCCCTCTGCCGAATCCCGCGACGCGGGCGTACCCTTTGAGCGTGTGCGCCGCATCACCGGCTATCTGGTGGGCACGCTGGATCGCTTCAACAATGCCAAGCGCGCCGAGGAGCGCGACAGGGTGAAGCATGGCCTTGGAGAGCGCCGCCCGCCTCAAGCCTGATGCCGTCAGCGCCCCTCCTGCCGGAGGGAAATTCCAGTGCCCCCGTTTTCGGGGGCTTTTGCATGGGGTTAGGACTATGCGTCGGGATTACTGGCAGGGGCTGCCGCAGAAGATGTTTCTTCTGTCGGGAGAGTAGGCGTGAAGTCTTCCAGATAGCGTAAGCGTTTGAGAACAGAAGGCGCAACTTGTGTAAATTTTTTCAGCATGATAGGGGCCACAGTTCCTGTAGAAGGAAAAGCCGTGCCTGCATGGTATCCACAAGAAGCACTCTTGTATGCATTGTAGTTATTTAATGTGTAGTATTCTATGTCTATCATTATAAATTTTATAAACATGTAAGAACAAAATTCTGGAGTGTATGGGTTGTACTGTATTTGATGGTAGGCTATGTCACTGTTGTAACTTTGTATCTCTTTTTCTAATATTTCTAATTCGTTAAGAGTTGCGTCTGATAAATCATTTCCTATAGAGTCTATATGGTTGTTTTCATATGAAAATATTATAAGAAAGGCTGTGAGTATTTCGTCAATCTTAAGATTGTTGTAGCATCGTATATAGAGTGAAAATCTTTCAAGCTTCTGTAGTAATGTCCTAAGTGATTTTTCAAAAAAAAGACTTTTATCAGCTGCGAGGATTTCGTGAAGTCCAAATTTTATATGAATAGAGTTTTTAAATATATCTGAATATGTATTCACAAGATTCATATTGTGAAGTATGTTTCTAACAAATTCCGCATGGTCAGTAACTGGAAGATTGTAGTAAATATCAAAAAATTTCCCTAAATAATCTTGCCGGGGATCTCTGACAACTTTACCGTCCTCTACGCAGGCTTTCAGGCCAAAAGTATGCTCCACCTGCTGTAAGAGCTGGGTAGAATCTACAGCCAGCAAAAAGACAACATGGGGAACATTGAAAAGATGTTTGATGCTTTCCAGAAGATCAATGGCGTAGGAAGGACGGCAGCGATCAAGCTCATCGACAATAATGAAAAGCGGGAAATTAGATTCTCTGGCAATTTCCGCGGCAAGAATTTGTAATTGTTCTGTGAAATCTTTATCTTTTTTCAATATCTTTTGAATGTTTTCAATAATCGTTGCCGAAGTCTCCATTGCGCTGCCTGCTGGAATGCCGCAGAGCGCGGCAAGTCCTCCCGCGCCACGCAGCAGGCCGGGAAGTTTCTCAAACGCCTTTTTAAACTTTTCCTTTATACGCGCTGCTGTTCCTTTGAAATCCTCAGCCTGCTGTTCGCAGACAGCAATGAGGTTGGCCAGGGGATCTCCCGAAGCATCCATTTGCCAGGCATTGAAATAAATGCAGGGCTTACCTTCCGCGACGAGCTGGTTATGCCAGGCTTGCAGAAAAAACGTTTTACCGCTGCCCCAGGGGGAGGTCAGGCCAATGACGTAAGGGCCTTCGGTATTTTGTATCAGGGGGGTCAGGCGATCCGCGTATACTTTGCGGCCCAGCCTGTCGTTTTCCCACGTCATCTGTTTCTGGTCGGTAACTTGTAAACGCTGGTAGCCCGGTTGCTCTGTCTGCTGACTCATAATTCATCCCGTGGTCTGGAGCTTTTTGATTTTGCAAGCCTAGCATCGGTACGGCAATAAAGAAAGAGCGGTCGGTAAACCCTGTAAGCCAGCCCCCGTTTCCGGGGGCTTTTTTTTGCCATTCAGCCGATTTTATTCACTTTTTTGTGTACTCCACAGCCACCGTATAGTATAAATAAGGTATTGAAATTCAATATATTACATAAAAAAGGAGCCTGAAAATGAGCAGCTACGACATCATCCGCCACGCAAGCCGTATTCTGTCCCGCGTTTCCTGCAGCGGTCTGCCGGAAACGGCGGTCGGGGAGCTGGGCTACCGCTTCCGCACCGGCGATATGGAAGGGGCCTCGTCTCTCGTGACTTCGCTGATGGGCGAGCTTCAGGCGTCCATGACGGAGGATGACATCCGGCAGGCCTTCATCCTGCTGGACATCATCAACTGCGAGATGCTCGAAGAACTTGCCGCAGGGGCGTAATGGGCGCTGCCCCTCCCTGTTGCCCCTCACAGACCCCGCTTCGGCGGGGCTTT
>DXFI01000194.1 GCA_019114565.1 Candidatus Desulfovibrio intestinigallinarum
AAACGCTTCAGAGAAAACAGCAAAGATTTCAGCATGAACGCTCCTGTCGTCCAGAGCATTTTCAGTTTGAAATGCTTCGCATTTCAAACCATACGGCCTGTACCGCCGCCTCGCGTTTCACCCTTTTCAAAGGTGAAACGCTCCAGGCTGCCGGGGCCTCCGGCAGGGCGCATGACACTCTATACATAAAATTTTATCAGAAACAGGAAAAAAATACAAAGTAAAATATGTTTTTACCCCGGCGGCAAAGGGGCGTGCGACTCCGCAAGGCAGGAAAATTTCAATCGCCCGCCCCGGCGGCTGCGTCCAGAACATGGCGCAGCATACTCCCGGCGTCGGGGAAGCGACGCATTTCCCGCCCCGAGGGTTTATCCAGTTCCCAGAAGGAAGCATCCGCTTTTTTCATGCAGAACCAGCCGATGTCCCATTCGGCAAAAACAAGATACCGTGCCGCCATGCCGGGGCAGATCGTCTGATTTTCCCAGAAATCGTCCGCCCCGTAGATGCTATAGCCGTTGCATTCAAGGCCGTTGCATTCCCGCAAAAAATCGGTGTATGCCTGCGGCAGGTCTTTTTGTAATTCTTTTTTTGCCTGCCGCAGCAGACGCTCCATGCTGTCGGGCCGTGCCGGTCCCGGCATTTCTTCGCAGCCGTAAAACCGCCGCATGACGACGGCAATTTTCTGCAATTCCCCGGCATACATGCGACCGTCCTCCTGCAATTTCGTTTGTTCGGCAAAAAAGCCAAAAAAAGAGGCGCGATCAGGGATCGCGCCTCCAGTATGCCCGGCGGGAGAGTGCCTACTTCAGCTTGGAGAGCAGGTCTTCCTTGATGGCGTCGATGGTGCCTTCGCCATTAAGTTCGATGTACACGGTCTTGCCGTCCTGCGCGAGCTTCTTGAAGTAGTACGCGGCGGCGAGGGTGCCGTCGGTGGTGTTGTAGTAAATATCGTGACGCTTGTTGATGGCGGCTTCGTCCTGGTCGTCGGAACGGGTGGAGAGATCGCCGCCGCACACGCGGCATTTGTCGCCGTTGGGTTTGATGGCGTCAATGAAGATGTTGTTGGGGTGATTGTTGTTGTTCTTGCACAGGCGACGGCCCATGATGCGGTTCTTGGCGATTTCGCGGGGCAGGAGGATTTCAATAACGTAATCCAGCTTCAGGCCTTCCTTCTGCAGGGCTTCCCACAGCTTTTCAGCCTGCACCATGTTGCGGGGGAAGCCGTCCAGCAGCCAGCCGTCCTTGCCCTTGGTCTTGAGGGTTTCCAGCACCATGGGGATGGTGATGTCGTCAGGCACGAGGTCGCCGCGATCGATATATTCCTTGGCCTTCTTGCCCAGATCGGTGCCGCCGCCGATGTGCTCGCGGAAGATGGCGCCCGATTCGATGTGGGCCAGATTGTACTTCTGCTTGACCAGTTCGCCCTGGGTACCCTTGCCGCTGCCGTTGGGGCCAAAAATCAGAATATTCATAACGCTCTCCTCCGGATGCAGTGTTTGTTGCCTTGTGCAAAAAAGTACACATACGCTGTATAGTCTTCCCCCCGCATCCTGTCAATGGGGGCGGGCGATCTCCAAGCGCTTTAAGCGCGTGCGTTTTTCCGCGAAACGACAGGCCGCAAGGTCTGGGGCGCAAAGTGCTTCAAACTGAAAATGCTCTATTGTCCGCCGGGCTTTTTTTCCGTAGCGTGACGGCATGGCAAAAACAAAGGAAGTCTACATTTGTTCGGCATGCGGCGCGCGAACGCTGCAATGGCGCGGGCAGTGCCCGGGCTGTCATGAGTGGAACACCCTGGAGGCGGCCGTGGAGCGCCCCGCACCGGCAGGGCGCGGGCGCGCGGCGGCGCAGAGCGGGGACGGTTCGCTGCTGCGACCTCTGCGCGACGTGGTTTCCGAGGGCCATGCCCCCTACGGCAGCGGTCTTGCCGCGCTGGACCGTGTTCTCGGCAAGGGGCTGGTGCCGGGGGCGGCTCTGCTGGTGGGCGGAGAGCCCGGCATCGGCAAGTCCACGCTGCTGTTGCAGGTGGCCGGGCATGTGGCGGCGTCCGGGCGGGAAGTGGTCTATGCCAGCGGCGAGGAATCCCTGCCGCAGATTCGCGGCCGCGGCGAGCGTCTGGGGGCTTTGCACGAGCATCTGCTGGCCATGGCGACCTCGCGTGTGGAGGATGTGCTCGATGCCGTGGAGCGACGGCGGCCCGCGCTGCTGATTGTCGATTCCGTGCAGACGCTGGGCAGTATGGCCGCCGAGGGGTTGCCCGGCAACGTGACGCAGGTACGCGCCGTGACGACCTCGCTCATTGACGCCTGCCGCCGCGCGGAGACAACGCTGATTCTTGTGGGGCACGTCACCAAGGACGGCGTCATTGCCGGGCCGCGTCTGCTGGAACACATGGTGGACACGGTTATATCTCTGGAAGGGGACCGGCGGCAGATGTTCCGCCTGCTGCGCGTCTTCAAGAACCGTTTCGGGCCTAACGAGGAACTGCTGGTATTCCGTATGGGGCGGCAGGGCATGGAAATAGTGGACGATCCCTCGACCTTCTTTCTGGGCACGCGGGACCCGAGCCTGTCGGGAACGGCCGTGGTCATGGCCGTTGACGGGCAGCGGCCTCTGGCGGTGGAAGTGCAGGCGCTGGTGGCGCGCACCTTTCTCAGCATTCCGCGACGGGCGGCGCTGGGCTTTGATGCAAACCGTCTGCATCTTCTGCTGGCCGTGCTGGAAAAGCGCCTCAAGCTCAATTTTGCGCAGGTGGATATTTATGCCAAGGTGGGCGGCGGTATGCGCCTGCAGGAACCGGGGCTTGATCTCGCTCTTGTAGCTGCCGTTCTTTCTTCGTATTATGACGTCCCGCTGCCGGAGAAATGCGTTCTGTGGGGCGAAGTGGACCTGAACGGACAAATCCGGCCCGTGGCGGCGCAGGATTTGCGCCTGTCGCAGGCGCGGCGTCTGGGCTTTTCGCCCATTCTGCACCCCGATGCCGCCAGCGGGGGAGTGTCCGCCGTGGCCGAGCTCCAGCGACGTCTGTTTCACCGCAAGGGACAGACACGCCCGACCGGGGAAGGGAAAAGCCCGCGTCCCCCTCAGACCGGAGAGCCCGACCCCTTTTCGTAAAGGGGGGTAGGGGGGGTATACTATATATCTACTCTTCTCTTATCTGGGGCGTAACATGGCGTGACCGTGTGTGACGCTGCGTGACATTGCGTGACAAAAGGTAATTTTCTAATAAATCACGTATGTTGGAAAAACGGCTTTTGGGGGGAAGGGAAACCCCTCATCTCTGCTGTCGATGCCCGTAGCTTCCTTCGTCGCAACGGGCACGGCCTGCGGCCGCCATTCGGTCGCTGCTAGCGCGAGAGGTGTTTCCCTTCCCCCCAAGCCCCCCATCCCATCCCCAGCGCGCTTTTACTAGAGCGTTTTGCCTTTGAAAAAGATAAACGCGAGGCGGCGGCACAGCGCCGCCCGGCCCAAAGTGAGCGGAAAAACCGCGTTTTTTCCGCGAAACGACAGGCCGTATGGTTTGAAATGCTCTAAGACGAAGACGCAGGCGAGACTGCATTGAGAAACAGATTCCTTTCGCAACATCTTTCAGGAGGTAAGCCTATGACGACGGACAGGGGCGCTCTGTTTCGGAGCCTGCCCGCAATGGATACCGTGCTGGCGGCCGCTGCGGATGCCGATCCCGTGCTGGCGGCCGCGCCGCGTCCCCTGCTGCGGGATGCGCTGACGGCCTTCTGGGATGCCGTGCGCCGTGATATTCGGGATGGCCGGGTGAGCAGCGCGGACGAGGTGACGCTGGACTCCTGTCTGCCGCGCATGCTGGCCTGTGCCCGCGCCGCCGTTGCGCCGCGTCTGCGGCGGGTCATCAACGGCACCGGCGTGGTGGTGCATACCAACATGGGGCGTTCCGTGCTGGCGGAAGAAGCCGTGGAAGCCCTGCTGACGGCGGCCTCCGGCTATTGCTCGCTGGAGCTGGATTTGACGACGGGCGGTCGTGGAAGTCGTCATACGCTGTGCGAATCTCTGATATGTCGTCTGACCGGCGCGGAAGCGGCGCTGGTGGTCAACAATAATGCGGCCGCAGTGCTGCTGCTGCTCGATACCTTCTGCAAGGGCGGCGAAGCCATCGTATCCCGCGGCGAGCTGGTGGAAATCGGCGGCAGCTTCCGTATTCCCGAAGTTATGGCCAAGAGCGGCGCTGTCCTGCGGGATGTGGGCGCGACCAACCGCACGCATTTGCGGGACTACGAGCAGGCCATCGACGAGCGGACGCGCGCGCTTTTGCGCGTGCATACGTCCAATTATCGCATTGTGGGCTTTCATGCGGCGGTGGCCGCCGAGGAGCTGGTCGCTCTGGGGCGTCGGCATGATCTGCCGGTGTTCGAGGACGTGGGCAGCGGCAGTCTGACGGACTTCAGCTCCGTGGGCCTGCCCAATGAACCGACCGTGCAGAGCCTGATCGCCGCCGGTGTGGATGTCGTGACCTTTTCCGGCGACAAGGTGCTGGGCGGCCCGCAGGCAGGCATTCTTGCCGGGCGCGCGGACATGATAGCCCGTATGAAAAGCAATCAGCTGACCCGCGCCCTGCGCTGCGACAAGTTTACGCTGGCCGCGCTGGAAGCCACCCTGCGCCTGTACTGCGATCCCGAACTGGCGCGGCAGCGCATTCCCACCCTGCGCATGCTGTTCATGAGTCAGGAGGAGCTGGCCCGGGCGGCCCGCTCGCTGGCCGGACGCCTGCGTCGCGCTCTCGGCTCCGTCTGCGGCGTGCGCGTGCGCCCCGATGTGTCCCGCGTGGGCGGCGGCGCATTCCCCGAATGCGACCTGCCCACGTCGCTGGTTTGTCTGACGCCGCAGGAAGGCGCGCCCCTGACGGCCTCCGGGCTCAGGCAGGCCCTGCTTGCCACCGCGCCGCCGCTGCTGGGCCGCCTTGAGGAAGGCGCGTTCTGCCTTGATCCGCGGACTCTGCTGCCGCGCGACCCCGCCGATATCGCCGCCCTTGTGAAAGGCCTGCTGCGGCCTCTGGGGTAAGGCTCCTGCTATTTTTTTGAGGGGGAAGAAACCCCTTTTGCTCGCGGCAAAAAGGTGTTTCTTCCCCCTCAAACTCCCCCATTTTCCCCAAAACCCGCTCGTCATTCGCATTGTTTGGAACAGGGAAGTCTTTTGTTATAGGAATAATGTTTATTTCAGTATGTTATTTAGAGCGTGTTACCTTTGAAAAAGACAGGACGCTCTATCGCGAACGCAGGAATACAGGCGGCAAACTCCTGCTTTTATGGACTGCTTCTTGCATTAAATCAGAGCCACGGTAAAAATTTCCCTTGTTTTTCTGAAGGTATGAAGGCCGCCTGTTTCAATATATTTCGCGGCCATGCCGTGCTCTTGCGCGGGATGCAAGGACGGCGTATTGCTTGGGGAAAGAATAGCGGCGAGCTATGAAAAGGACAGCAGGCGTTCATCCAACAAGGATTGTTTCCTATGAGTACGAAAAAATCTTCTCTGACCTATGAGCCCGTCAGCGCCTGGGATTCCTATGCGACGACGACCCGTCGCCGTCAGGTCAATGCCCTGGCCCAGCGCTATATTGAATTTTTGTCCGCTTGCAAAACGGAGCGGGAAACTATTGCCTATGTGCAGAAGCGGCTGGCCGAAGCCGGTTTCGGCGAGGATTTCCGCAAGGCGTCCGTCATGCGTTCCCTGCACGGCAAATGTCTGTTTGCCGTTCGCAAGGGGCGCAGCACGCTGGCATCCGGCGTGCGCCTCATTGCGGCCCATGCCGACAGCCCGCGCCTCGACTTCAAGCAGCGTCCTCTTGTGGAGCAGGCCTGTGTGGTGCAGGGCAAGACGCACTATTACGGCGGCATCCGCAAATATCAGTGGCTGGCCCGGCCGCTGGCCCTGCACGGCGTCGTCATTCTGGAAAACGGCAAGTCCGTGCCTGTGTGCATCGGCGAAAAGCCCGGCGACCCCGTCTTTACCATTGCCGACCTGCTGCCCCACCTGGCACAGAAGCAGTCCGGGCAGAAAGTGAGCGAGGCCTTTGAAGGCGAAAAGCTCAACGTGGTTCTCGGCCACAGCCCGGCGCTTGCTTCGGCCGCCAAAAAAGAAGCCGACGGCAAGGACCCGCTCAAGGCGCATGTGCTGCAGCTCCTCAACGAGCAGTACGGCATCCGGGAAGAAGATCTGATCACCGCCGAAATTCAGGCCGTGCCCGCCGGGCCCGCCCGTTTTGTCGGCCTCGACAGAAGCCTTATCGGCGGCTACGGCCAGGATGACCGCATCTGCGTCTTTGCCGCTCTGGAAGCCCTTACCTCGGCGCGCGCGGGCAGCAACAGCCAGACTATGGCCGTCATCTTCTGGGACAAGGAGGAAATCGGCTCCGACGGCGCGACCGGCGCGTCGTCCCGCTTCCTGCAATACTGCATGGAAGACATGGTGCGCGCCTGGGCTCCGGCGATCCCCGTCTCGCAGGTCTTCCTGCGGACGCGTGCGCTTTCCGCCGACGTGACCGCCGCCCTTGACCCCGACTTCCCCGAAGTTCACGAAAAGCAGAACGCCGCCCAGCTGGGCTACGGCCCCTGCTTTGCCAAGTTTACCGGCTCGCGCGGCAAATACGGCTCCAGCGAGGCCGAAGCGGAATTCTTCGCCGAACTGCGGGGCCTGTTCAATAAAAAGAATATTCCCTGGCAGGTGGCCGAACTCGGTAAGGTCGATACGGGCGGCGGCGGTACCGTGGCCCTGTTCCTCGCCGCCTACGGCATGGACGTCATCGATCTCGGCCCGGCACTGCTGTCCATGCACAGCCCCTTTGAGCTGGCCAGCGCCGCCGACGTCTGCGCGACCGTCGATGCCTACCGCGCCTTTCTGGAAGGGTAGTTTTTTCAGGGTGTAAAGTTGGG
>DXFI01000024.1 GCA_019114565.1 Candidatus Desulfovibrio intestinigallinarum
ATCCAAGGATATCCGGCAAATGATCATTTTTGCGCCGCATAACATGTTTTCAGATCCGCCCTTCGGCCGTCTTGATCTCATCTGCTGCCGCAACGTGCTGATTTACTTCCAGCCCGTCCTGCAAAAAAGCATGTTCGCCATCTTTCATTCCGCCCTGAAAAACGGCGGTTATCTCTTCCTTGGCAAAAGCGAGACGGCCAGCGAATACAGTAAAATCTTCAAGCCCGCCTCCATCGCCGAAAAAATCTATATCCACAGAGGGGAGGGAAAAAGCGGAGAACTCATGCCGCCGGTCTTTACCGTACCGGCGCTCAAGCCGTCTTCCCCCTCTGCTGCGCCTGCGCCTGCGCCTGCCAGTGAGGACAACGACTGCATGGGCAAAAGTACCTATCTGCAATTCCTTGAAAAATTTCTCCCCGCATCGGTGGTGATCGATGCCCGGGATACCGTCACCCATTTCTTCGGCAATTACTGGGACTACCTGCGCATAGCGCCGGGAAAGGCCACCTTCAATTTCTTCTCCATCGTCAACGAAGATCTCCGGCTGGTCACCTCCACGGCCATAAACCGCTGCCGGGCGGAACATGCCGCCGTGACGTATACCGGCATCAGCGTGGACACGCCCTCGGGCCGCAGAATCCTCAGTCTGCGTACGCAGCCCCTGACGCCGCATGAGGACAGCGGCCCGGTGGCCGTCCTCTTTCTGGAGAATACGCCGCCGGATTCCGAAGGTATTACGGAAAAATACGATATCAACATGACAGCGGCCCGGCGCATCGCGGATCTTGAACACGAGCTGCAGAAGTCCCGGAGCGATCTCAAGGCCAGCATCAGCAATCTGGAAACCGTCAACGAGGAATTGCAGGCCGCCAACGAAGAGCTGCTTACCGCCAATGAGGAACTGCAAAGCTCCAATGAAGAGCTGCAATCCGTCAATGAGGAACTGTACACGGTCAATTCCGAATACCAGCAGAAGCTGGACGAGCTGAGGCTCATGACCAACGACCTGTCCAACTTTCTGTCGTCCACCATGATCGGCATTCTCTTTGTGGACGGCAAGCTCAATATTCGCAAATTCACCGAATATATAGGCCGGGAATTTCAACTGATGGAACATGACATAGGCCGCCCCATCCAGATATTTGCTCACAGCTTCCCCTCGGAAGACATCGTGAGCGATGCCGACACGGTTCTGCAGGAACTCATCCCCATAGACAGGGAGGTCGTCGGCCTCAACGGGCGCTTCTACACCATGCGCATAGCTCCCTACCGCACGACGGACAACAGTATTCGCGGTCTGGTCATTACCGTGATCGACAGTCTGGGGACCTCCAGAACCGCCTGAACGGCAGCAGCGCGCAAATTTCTCCGGCCCTCCGCCGCTCTTCCGGAACAGGGCGGAGGGCCGGAAAAAACATTACTCTACGATCCAACTCCGCATATCCGAAGCGCCGGACAGGCTTGCAAAGGCCTCGGCAGCCTCGGCCACGGCGGCCTCCAGTGCGGCCCTCGACGAAAAGCCATAGACGAGGCAGAGGCAGCGGCGCGTCGTTTCGGTAATCATGGCGCGGGGAGAGTCGCTGCACGGACTGCCCACAGGGCCGCGCGCATCCGCCAGCAGGGGCAGCCCCGCCAGATTGACGCTGCCCTTGCCGATGCCTTCGTAACTCTCTCCGTCTTTGCCGCAACGCAGCACAAGCGGCCCTTCCAGTCGGTCCCGATCATACGATCCGAGGGAAAAACCGCTGGTCAGCGAAATCAGATTATTGACATCCACAACACTGTTGATCTGATACAGGTCCTTGCCCTGCCGGATGCGCCGCAACAGCGCCTCGGAAGAAACGCGATACCGCCCGGGGTCCTTGCCGCAGGCACGGAACGCCGCACGGGATTCCGCAAGATTGGGCCATGAGGCGAAGGGCGTTTCTTCCATGCGGGCGCGCAGCGACGGCAGGCAGGAGGCCATCCGTTCCGCCAGGCCCGGAGCTTCTTTCTGAACCTCGACGGCAAAAGTCAGCACGCCCAGACGAGTTTCCGGCCAGCATTGCCGCACCGACGCATCAATCTGTATTTCCATAGGACTCCTCTTATCGGCAGTCGCGGACATCGCCCGGACTTCTGTTCCCGGGACGACTGTCCGCAGTTTGTTTTTGGGGGGAAGGGAAAGCCTCATCTCTGTTGTCGATGCCCCAGGTTCAGAACTCTTTACGGTTTTCTTGAGGGGGCAGGAACCCCTTTGCTCGCGGCAAAAAGGGGGTCCTGCCCCTCAAACTCCCCCATCCTCCCCAAAACCCACACATAATGTACTGACAAGTAAAGATGGACGTTTTCATAACATGCAGTGATATTTTGTTTTCTTGCATGTTATCCCGCAGGGAAACCGCTCTTGACAATGAGTCCTGACCCTGGAGCATTTTCAGTTTGAAACGCTGAGCATTTCAAACCATACGGCCTGTCGTTTCGCGGAAAAAACGCGTTTTTCCGCACACTCCAGGCCGGA
>DXFI01000195.1 GCA_019114565.1 Candidatus Desulfovibrio intestinigallinarum
TATTGTGTGAGACACTTCATATCGAAATTCCAAATGAGTATAGATAACTGCAAATAACAGTTTGTAGGGGAGTTCTGATACTCCCCTATAAAAATGGCTATTTATCAACTGTTTGTTGTGACATAGCCAAATAAAAAGAGAGGGCGTTCCCGGCGATACTCACCGGGAACGCCCTCTTCTTATTTCAACTTAGAGCGTTTCAACTTTGAAAAAGATGACACGCGAGGCGGCGGCACAACGCCACCTGGCCTGAAGTGAGTGGAAAAACCGCGCTTTTTCCGCGAAACGACAGGTCGTATAGTTTGAAATGCGAAGCATTTCAAACTAAAATTACTCTAAACAGGGCTATCAAAAAATGAGGCTTGATTTTTACCCTGCTCTTTAGCTTTATAAAGAGCAATATCCGCAGATTTAAAAAGTTGTTCAAATGTCTTTCCATCTCTGGGAAAGAGGCTGATACCAATTGAATTTGTTAACGAATAGTTAACTTTTAATGATAAATTTTTTTCTACTAGATTTTCTTGATATCTTCTAATCAGTTGTTTGATTTGAGGAATATTTACATCCTTGATGAGCGCAACAAACTCATCTCCACCAAATCTTCCTTTTAAATCCTCTGAGCGGAAAGTTTCTTTTATACACATTGCAACATGTTGTATGACAGTATCACCAAAACCGTGTCCTAGTTTATCATTTGCTTGTTTAAAGTTGTCAATATCAAAAATAACCATTGCATGATATCCCTGCTTGCCTGAAGAATGTTTTAAAAACTCGGTTGCATCTTGAATGAAGGCAACTTTATTAAGCAGACCTGTCATAGAATCTTCCCTGATTTCTTTTTTCAACTTTATGGCAGTAGTCATTTCTTTATCTATATTTATAAATATTCCTATAATTGTATTATTGATTATTCCACAATTAACAGCAAACCATTGGCATCCATTTTTTGTTATAATCTGAAATGGTTCTGATTTTTTGTATTGCCGTGCTACAACAATTTCTTGTAAAAAGAATTTACGTAAAACTTTGATACTATCATCGGGCAGCATCTTATGATCTGCGGGTCTTGAAAGAAAATTATCAATACGTAGCGTATTAAAGTCATAAGAATTTTTTGAATAACTTATTAAAGTGTCATTTTCTATATCATATTCAAATAATAAATCATTTGCTAGACTGCATATAATTCGATAGCGCTCTGCTTCGTATTCTATTTTGCTTCTAATATTCTTTAATTCAGTAATATCTTTCATTATATTAATAAAACATGGTTTGTTATTTTTGTAGCCGATAAAATTTGATACGACACTAAGCCAAACATAGCTTCCATTTTTGTGCATGACTCTATATTCAATAGATAGAGTCTCCTTTGTCTGCACATGCTTATGAAAAGCTGAAAAAACTCTTTCAAAATCATCAGGGTGTAATACATTTTTAGGGTTACCATGTTTTAGCTCATTATCATACTCTTCACGAGAGGCTCCTGTTAATGCAAAGAAACCATTATTTGCCCATGTTATACTACGAGCATTTCCATCAAACATAATTTCAACTATCCCACAATCAAGCATATCAAGAATATTTTCTAATTTTTTCATATTGGAAAGTCCTTATATCATATTTTTGCTGGAGGCGCTTCAACTGGTCGAATGTAAAACACTCCTGGCCGCAAGGGGGGCCTTACCCCGGAAGAATGGTTACGTGTTTAGCCAGCCCTACCGGCGGCCTGCCAGCGCCAGCAGCGCGGAAATATCGCCGGGAGCGCAGGCAACGGCGTCGGGGCGGGCGCGGAACCAGGTCAGCTGGCGCTTGGCATAGGCCCGCGTATTCTTGAACCAGAGAGCTTTGCAGGCTTCCAGCGACAGCTCCCCGCGCAAATGGGCCAGCAATTCGGCACAGCCGATACCGGACCAGCCGGGGGCGGCGGGATCGTCGCAACGGCGCAGGGCGGCCCGGGCCTCTTCGAGCGCTCCGGCATGGAGCATGAGGTCGATACGGCGGGCCAGACGAGGAGCAAGGGCGTCCAGCTCCGGCATGAAGCAGGCCAGCGGCCCGGCGCACAGGGGCGCGGGCATGGCATGAGCATGCCACCAGCTGAACGTTTTGCCCGTACCCTCAAGCACTTCCAGAGCACGGACAATGCGCTGGCGATCATTGGGATGGATGCGCGCGGCATACTCGGGATCGCGACGGGTCAGCTCCGCATGCAGCGCGGGAGAACCTTCCTCTTCAAGACGGGCGGTCAGGCGGGCGATGATGTCCGCCGCTACGGGCGGAATTTCCGCTATGCCGTGCAGCAGACTCTGGAAATAGAGCCCCGTGCCGCCGACCAGCAGCGGCAGCTTGCCGCGCGCGTGAATATCGCGGGCGGCGGCAACGGCCAGTTCCGTCCAGCGACCGGCGCTGATCTTGCGGGACGTCTCCAGAAAACCGTACAGATGGTGCGGGCAGCAGGCGCGCTCCTCGGGCGAGGGCTGCGCGGTTATCAGGGGGAAATCCGCGTACACCTGCCGGGAGTCGGCATTGACGACTTCGCCGTCGAGGGCCTCGGCAAGGGCCAGCGCCGCTTCCGTCTTGCCGCAGCCGGTGGGTCCGGCAAGACAGAATACCGATATGGGCTGTTGCGCGGGCACGGCTAATCCTTGACGCGGAAGCCGCCGTACGGCGGCGCAAGGCAGGGAGTCCCCTGCCGGACTTCGCCCTGTTCGTATTTTTCCTGAAGGCGCAGGCGCACGTTTTCCGGCACCAGTCCCATGATGTCCGCGCCGTGACTGGCGGCGGACTTGACGATGGTGGAACTGGTGAAGAGCCACTGATAATCCGTCATGAGAAAGACGGTCTGAATACGGCGTTGCAGACGCCGGTTCATGAGGGCCAGCTGAAACTCGTATTCAAAGTCCGACACGGCCCGCAGCCCGCGCAAAATGGCGCAGGCCCCGCGCTGGGCGGCATATTCCACCGTCAGGCCGGAAAAAGGCTCCACAATGGCGCGGGGCTCGCCCGCAAGCGCCTCGCGGGCCATGGCCACGCGCTCTTCCTGCGTAAAGAGGGGCCGCTTGGGCGTATTGTCGGCCACGGCGACAATCACCTGATCGAACACGTCCAGACCGCGCCGCACAAGGCCGAGATGTCCGTTGGTGATGGGATCGAAGGTTCCGGGGTACAGAGCTGTTTTCATGCGCGCTTCCAGATGAGAATGCGAGTCTGGCCAAAGGCACGATCCGCCAGCAGCTCCCAGCTCTCGGGAGCGCTGAAGGGAGCGCCCTTTTCCAGTTCCGCGGTAATAAAGGCCTCCGGGGCAAGCCAGCCGCGTTCTTCCAGACCGGTCAGGCACATATTGAGCAGATTTTTGCGATACGGCGGATCAATGAAGACAAGATCGATGGGATCGGCCGGAGGACGCAGCAGCACCTTGCGGACGTCGTCACGCAGCAGACGGGCCCGATTCTGCACGCCGAGTTCCTCAATATTGCGGGCCAGGCAGCGGGCCGGAGCCAGTCCGTTTTCCACAAACAGGGCTTCGCCCGCGCCGCGGCTGAGAGCCTCGAAACCGAGGCTGCCGCTTCCGGCAAAGAGATCGAGCACACGGGCATCGGCAAACTGCATGCCCCGGGACAGCAGCATGGAGAACAGGGCTTCGCGCGTCTTGCCCATGGCCGGACGATAGCCTTCGCCCTCCACGGTATGCAGACGCCGCCCTCCCAGACTTCCAGAAATGATACGCATGGCTTCTCCGATACGAAAGGCCGCCCCTTTCTGTCAAGCGCGCGAGACGCCTGCGGAAAGCGGCGGCCTGGAGCGTTTCAAACTGAAGCTGCTCTAAAGCCCCCGCTACATGCGCGACAACAGGCGCGTCATGGCATAATCCATCTTTTCCAGCGCATCCTGGAGTTCCGTCTGTTCCACCCAGGGACGCTGCTCGATATCCGCCAGACGATCCCGGAAGATGCCCCACTTGCGTTCCAGTTCGCCGGTGAGGAAGTTCCAGTTGATTCTGGGATGCGCCTGCGCCTCGTGGGTCAGCGTTTCGGCCACGCGCGCACCTTCCAGAACCATCTCTTCCAGATAGCCCGGCACAATGGGCCTGACCCCGAACTGACTGCCGAGCAGCCCGGCAAGCATGCTCTGCGCCTTTTCTTCGCCATGCACCAGCACGACCTGCGGCTTTGAGGGGCCGGAAACCAGCGGCTTCAGCCAGTCCAGCAGCTGACTCTGCCCGGCATGGGCGGAAAAGCCGTTGATGGTGTAGATGCGGGCGGCCACTTCCACATCTTCCCCGAACAGGGTGATCTTTCCGGCCCGCTCGATGATCTTGCGGCCCGGCGTTCCTACAGACTGGTAGCCAACGAATACGATGCTCGCTCCGGGCCGCCAGATATTGTGCTTGAGGTGATGCTTGATGCGCCCGGCGTTGCACATGCCGCTGGCGGAAATGACGATACAGGGGCCTTCATGACTGTTGATGGCCTGCGACTCCTCGACGCTGAGCGTATAGCGCAGATTGGGCAGCTCGAAGGGATCGTCTCCCTTGCTGAGCAGGGCCTGCGCGTCCTCGTCAAAGAGTTCGCGATGTCGCTTGAAGACCTCCGTGGCGCGGATGGCAAGGGGGCTGTCCACAAAGACGGGCATGTCCTGCGGCAGCTTGCCCTGGCGATTGAGACTGTGCAGGCAGTAGAGAATTTCCTGCGTGCGTTCCACGGCAAAGGCGGGAATGATGACCTTTTCGCCCTTGCCATAGCTGTAGGCGATGGCATCGGCCAGTTCGGCATCGCTCACGCTTTCATTCTTGTGGTTGCGATCGCCGTAGGTGGATTCCATGAACACATAATCGGCCGTGGGCGGCGTTTCGGGGTCGCGCACAATCAGCGCCTGCGGCCGCCCGATATCGCCGGAAAAAATGATGCTCGTAGTCTTGCCGTCTTCGTCGGCCTCGATTCGCAGGGAGCCGGAACCCAGAATGTGCCCCGCGTCATAATAAGTCACGCGGATACCCGGAGCCGGTTCAAAGACCGTATGATATTCCACTTCCTTAAAGAAGGTGGCCGTTCTGATGGCGTCATCGGTGGTATAGAGGGCCGGCGGCGGATTCTTGAGGCCGCGCCGCTGATACTTGGTGGCCGCCCACTGCGCTTCCACTTCCTGAATGTGCGCGCTGTCCTGAAGCATGAGCTCCAGCAGTTCCGCCGTGGCGCGCGTGCAGTAGATGGACCCCGTAAAGCCATGCTTCACCAGCATGGGCAAAAGCCCGGAGTGATCCATGTGGGCATGAGTCACAAGCACAAAATCCAGCGACTCGGGAGCGTAGGGCTTTTCATCGCGGTTACGCTCTTCAATAGCCTTGTTACCCTGATGCAGGCCGCAATCCACGCAGAAACGCTTGCCGCAGGCCTCCAGCATAAAGCAGGAGCCGGTTACCGTCTGAGCAGCGCCCAGAAATTGTACCTTCATGGGGATACCTCTTTGTTACACGCCAGTCATCCGCAAAGTCTCCTTGCGGGGCTTTCACTATTTTTTGACTATGCCCCTCATTTCCTGCAAGCGCAAGAGGGCAAAGGCGCAAGACCGGCTTGCTCTCGCGGAAACTCCGATCTATTGTAGCCATAAACGGATATTGCCTTCGCACCGCGGCCACAGTGCCGCAGCAGGGGCCAAGGAGAACATTATGCCTGAAATCCAGCAGAATATCGTTGACGATCTTGCCAATGTGACCACCGAATCATGGCGCACCTTCCGCATCATGGCAGAAATGGTGGAAGCCATGGATACGCTCAACAGCCTGAAGAGTCCCTGCGTCTCCATCTTCGGCTCGGCACGCACGGCCCCCGACGCCCCCATTTATCATGAAACCGAAAGCATGGCCCGGCAGCTGGTGGAACGCGGCTACGGCATCATTACCGGCGGCGGACCAGGCATCATGGAGGCCGCCAACAAGGGGGCCAAGGAAGCAGGAGGCGTGTCCGTCGGTCTGCACATCTCTCTTCCGCACGAGCAGGACTGCAACGCCTATCTGACGACGCGCTGCAACTTCCGCTATTTCTTCACGCGCAAGTTCATGTTCGTGAAGTATTCCATGGCCTATGTGGTCATGCCCGGCGGCATGGGAACCATCGACGAACTGTCCGAAGCCTTTGTGCTGGCGCAGACGGGCCGCAGCCGTCCCTTCCCCATCATTCTCTATGACTCCACCTACTGGAGCGGTCTGCTGGAATGGCTGCGCCGCACCATGGTCAAGGACGGCTACATCAACGCCGCCGAACTGGATCGCCTGATTACCGTCTGCGACACGCCCGAAGAAGTCGTGAGCACCCTGTGCAAGCTGGTGATCCTGTAAATCGGGCACGGGTTATCCCCTGCCTCGGGCCGTGCCCGGGACCGCCCCCGGGCTGGACGTGGGAAGCGCTCATGGATCTTGCCCTGAAAGAAGCCGCCCTTGCCGCGGATCAGGGAGAAGTCCCCGTGGGCGCTCTTGTCGTGCATGCCGACGGGCATCTTCTGGCGCGCGCCCACAACATGCCGCTGTCGCGGCATGATCCCACCGCGCACGCCGAGATTCTGGCGCTGCGCCAGGCGGGAAAAACTCTCGGCAATTATCGCCTCAATAACTGTATTCTGGTGGTGACGCTCGAACCCTGCGCCATGTGCGCGGCTGCGCTCGTGCATGCCCGGGTGGCCGGTCTTGTCTTCGGCGCGGCCGACGTTGTGGCCGGAGCTGTTCTTTCCTGTGACGAAGTTCTGAGCCGCCCCTACTTCAATCACCGCGTCTGGCATATGGGCGGCATCCGTGCCGAAGCCTGCGCTGCCCCGCTGCACGCCTTCTTTGCCGCACGGAGGACACCCTGATGCTGGAAATAACGGTCTTTCTCTGCGGGGCCATCTGCATGGCCGTGGAAATGGTCGGCGCTCGCCTGCTGGCTCCCTACGTGGGGACCTCCGCCGTAGTCTGGGCCGGCGTCATCGGCGTCATGCTGGCCTTTCTGGCCTGCGGCGCATGGCTGGGCGGCAAATGGGCCGACAAACGGCTGCACCGTCGCACGCTGGCAGCCATACTTGCCGCCGGGGGGCTGGGCTGCGCCCTGGCCGCCGCCGCGGGCGGTCCGGCCGCCGAGGCCATCACGCGCCGTCTGGACAATCTGTATGCGGCAGCCGTGGTCTGCTCCGCCGCCGTCTTTGCCGTGCCGGCCCTGTTCTTCGGCATGATCACCCCCTACGTCATCCGTCTGCGGCTGGCGGCGCTTGCCGATGCCGGTGCTACGGTCGGACGGCTCTCGGCTCTTTCTACGGCCGGGAGCATCGTCGGCACCTTCCTCGGCGGTTTTGTGCTGATTTCATGGTTTCCCAGCCGCGCCATTCTCTGGGGCATGGCCGCCGCCCTGCTGCTGCTTTCTCTGGCGCATGCGCTCGGCCGCATCTGGCCGCGCGTGGCCGCCCTGCTTTTCTGTCTCCTGATGGCCGCGGACTCCCTGCCGCCGTCAGCTCCCGCACGCGACGACACTCCGCCGCCGCTTACGGAAAGCGCCTGCAACAGCCTGCGCATCTGGAATGATGCCTGGATGGGCCGCGCCGTCCGCCTGCTCGCCACCGATCCCGGTCATGTGCAGTCCATCATGGCGCTGGACGATCCCGCCGATCTCTGCGCCTCCTATACCCGCTACTATCGCCTCGGTCCGCTGCTTGCGCCGCAGGCCCGCAATATCCTCATGCTCGGCGGCGGCGCCTATTCCGTCCCCAAGTGGCTGCTGGCCAACCGCAGCGGCCTGCCCGACGATTTCCGGCTGACCGTGGTGGAGCTCGATCCCGCCATGACGGCTCTTGCCCGCCGCTGGTTCGCCCTGCCCGACGATCCGCGTCTGCGCATTGTCCACGAAGACGCCCGCACCTTTCTCCGCCGCAATACGAGCCGGCACGACCTCGTGCTTGTGGACGTCTTCACCTCGCAGTATTCCGTCCCCTTTCACATGGGCACTGTGGAAGCGGCCCGTGAGCTGCGCCGGGCCGTCAGCGATGACGGCGTGCTGCTGATGAACGTCATCTCCGCGGCCTCCGGCCCTGATGCCCGTCTGCTGCAGGGCATCCGCGGCGCGCTGGCCTCCGCTTTCGCGGAAGTGCAGGTCTATTGCGTGGGCTACCCGGATCAGCCCTCCCTGCTGCAGAACGTCATGCTGCTGGCCCTGCCCCGCAAGCGCGCCCTGCCCGCTCCCGACGCGCTCGCCGATGCCGAGCTTGCCGATATGCTGCGGTCCCGCTGCACTGCCTGCGAAAGCGGCGACCCCACCCCGCCCCTGCGGGACGACTTCGCCCCTGTGGAACGCTATACGCTCAAGCTGGCCCGCAAGGATTGAGAGTGTTGTTATATTTGTTGGGGGGAAGGGGAACCCCTCTGCTTGCGCGCGAGGTGTTCCCCTTC
The DNA here is from genome assembly GCA_019114565.1 of Candidatus Desulfovibrio intestinigallinarum. GTDB lineage: Bacteria > Desulfobacterota > Desulfovibrionia > Desulfovibrionales > Desulfovibrionaceae > Desulfovibrio > Desulfovibrio intestinigallinarum. The sequence goes on from DXFI01000195.1 coordinate 8,405, forward strand.
CCCC
>DXFI01000196.1 GCA_019114565.1 Candidatus Desulfovibrio intestinigallinarum
GAAACACCTCTCGCGCCAGCAGAGGGGTTTCCCTTCCCCCCAGAAAAAACATCCTAGCGGGGCAGGCGCGGCAGGGTTGTCGCGCCGTGCGGCATAAGAATGGTCTTCATGGAGAGCGAGCCGCCGTTGCGCTGCCGGGCCGCGTCAAGCGCCTCATCCAGCGTTTTGACGGCGATGATGCCGGTCCGGGCAAAACAGGCGGCGTCCATGTCCGTCACCAGAATGAAGGTCTGCTTTTCCGCTGCTTCGGCAAAGAGAAAACCCACATAGGAACCGATGCTGAAGGTGGAGCGCAGAGCCTTTTCCCGTTCTTCCATGGAGGCATAGGCGGTAAGCTGCCGCTCCACGTCCTCGCTGCCGAAGCCCTCGCCGCACCGGGACAGCAGGATCATGGTGCCGCCGGGCTCCACGGCCGCCAGCGCGTTGCTCAGCAGCTTGATGGTCTGATACAGGTTGATGTCCTTGGGATAGCCGCCCGCGCTGGCAATGACCAGCGGCGCGCGCCGGGGAATATCCACAGCGTTGAGGCCGTCAATCATGCGGCAGGCCTCAAGATGGGCTTTCTGCCAGTCTCCGGCAAAGGCGGCTATGATGCCGTGATCCCCGGTCACCACATTGAGCGAAAAACAGGGGGCCAGCATGGAGGCCGCTTCCACGATGTCGGCATGGAAAATATTGCTGTCCTCAAGGTTGGCGCTGCGCACGTCGGGATTGGTCCCGCTGCCGAAACCTTCATTCAGCGCAAAATTGTGATGATGCTGCACGGTTTCATAGGCAGCCACACCGGGCAGCAGCATCTTGCCGCCGCCGCCGAAACCGGCAAGAAAATGATGCACCACGCCGCAGCAGGAAACAATCTTGTCCGCTTCCACGGCGCAGCGGTTGAAAAGCACCGGCGTGCCGCGCGAGGTGGTCCCGACCCGCACCATATTGGGCGTGTCGCGGCAGTCGTGGTCCACAATCTTCACTCTGCGGACAAGGTCCTCCCCGACAAGACGCACATGCTCTTCCTGCGTCTGGGGGCGGTGCGTCCCGGTCGCGCTCAGAATGGTAATATCCTCATCGGGAATACCCGCCTCATTGAGCGCCCGCACCACTTCGGGAGCGTAGACGGCAGGCGACTGCCACAGACGGGTTACGTCCGGCACCAGTACACAGACCTTGTCGCCCCGCCGTACCAGTTCATGCAGGGGAGCGCTGCCGATGGGCGAAGCCAGCGCCTGCCGCACAATTTCCGCTTCCGACAGGGCGGAGGGTTCCGCCGTGCGGGATTCCAGTTCCGCCACGAGGTTTTCGTCCGCCACCTCCAGCGTCCAGGCTTTATCCCCGTAGTGCATGACATGTTGGGCCATTGCCGCAAACCTCCCTTCAGGATCATTTTTTGTTTGAAACGCTGTGCATTTCAAACCATACGGCCTGTCATTTCGCGGAAAAAACGCAGTCTTTCCGCTCGGTTCTGGCCGCAGGCGGCGCTATGCCGCCGGATATGGCGGTATCGGAAATCCGCTGCCGCACGTGACGGGCGCAGCATGGCACGATCCGCTGCCGGGGGCAAGAGCGTCCGCAGCGGCGCGGCTGCCGGAAGCCGCCGCAACGGCTTACAGAGCTCGCGCCTGATTACAGGGAGAGTTCTTGAAACGGGGCCGCGGCTCTGCCGCCCCGGCTCTCCTCTCCGGGCATGACGATACCGGACGGGGATGCCTCGTCCCTGTACTCCTCAAGAACGCCGGGAGGCAGGGCGACAGCCACGGGCGGCAGGTAGGAAAGCGTGATGGGGCGCTGCACGGCCTCGCCCTCAAGGGGCAGCAGGGGCGTCTGTACGCGGTCGTAAAAATCCCGCAATGAAAAGGGTTCCGAATACAGCCCGTGTTCCAGAAGAATGGAACGGCAGTTCAGGCAGAGTTCGATGCGGATGTCATAGGGCCGCCAGCTCATGGGATTCTGCGAATTGTCCCGCTCAAGGATGGACACCTCAAAGCGCCCGTCCGCCCGCGAGGTGGCGGAATACAGAGAGCTGCGCGACGTGCCGAGCATATCAAGCATGCTCTTGCAGGCACACAGATGGTAGGTGTAACGGGTTTCCCGCCGCTTGAGATTGACCAGCTCCCGATGCTGACGCGGAATGTACAGGCAGCATTTGCGACCGTTGAATTCCAGCGTCTCATCCGACGCTATGTGCAGCGCCTCCTGTTCCAGCGGCAGAGCCCGCCGGGAGAGCTGGGCGTCAAAATCCCGCAGCGCCACCTCAAAATTATGCTTGGCAATGGCATTGCCCTGCGCAGCGGCCTTGCCGTACCACGAAAGAGCCGTGCTGTAGTTGCGCGGCACGCCGAAGCCCGTCCCGTAGCACCAGCCGAGATTGCACTGGGCGTCGGCAAAGCCCTGCTCGGCCGCCAGCGTATACAAGCGCACGCTGCCGGCTGCGTCCCGCATTGCCCCGCGCCCTTCGCGCAGACAGTTGCCCAGCGAAATCCGCGCCAGCACGTGACCAAGATCTGCGGCCTTGCGGTACCACTCCACGGCCTTTTCCCAGCTCTGAGAAACGCCGCTGCCGCAGGCATAGGCCCAGCCGGTGGCATAAAAGACATCGGCGGGATTAGCCGTTTCTTCAACTGGCGTACGCAACGGCGGCGTTGCGGCCGGGGGGGCGTCTTCGACCGGGGCTTCCGGCGTCGCGTCCTCTTCCCCGGCAGGGGGCACAAATTCCGGCAGCGCCTCCGGCAGTTCCGGCGCAGGAGGAACCGGTTCGGGTGCAGGAGCCGCCGCCTCCGGACATGCGGGCGGTACCGGCGTATCCGACAGCAGCACCAGCCCGGGACGGGGCTCGGCCTTTCCCGAGATGATCCGCAACGAGCTCCCTTCCTCAATGCGATCCCCGCCGATATGCAGCAGCCCGCCGCCCCACAGACGTTCCAGCACAAAGGCAGCCCGGCGATGCCCCAGAGAGGCCGCCCGCTCGAACAGGGCCCGCGCAGCGGCCTCGTTGCGCTCCACGCCATGCCCCTTGTGATAGCGTACAGCCAGCGCAAAACAGGCGGCAGGATTCCGGGCAAGCGCCGCCCGCGCCAGTCGTGCCACCTTGGCTTCCGCTTCAGTATCTTTCGTCATGGCTCCGCTCCTGCTCTCCTCCTGCCCGACTGTAGTCTTTTTAGCCCGGAGACGAAAGCCCCCGGCCGCCTTTCCTGCCTGTCGGCACACGAAAGGATGCGCTGCCTTCAGAAAACAGAAAGCCGGGTGCCTTTTTCCGCGCAAGGAAAAAGCCCCTCGGAAATATGACGCAAAAAAAGGGGGAAGCCGCAGCCTCCCCCCTTGCTTACAAACCAGAGTATTTTCAGTTTGAAATGCTGTGTATTTCAAACCATACGGCCTGTCGTTTCGCGGAAAAAACACGGTTTTTCCGCTCACTTCGGGCCGGGCGGCGCTGTGCCGCCGCCTCGCGTTTCACCTTTTTCAAAGTTGAAACGCTCTCTAACGCCCGCGACTACGGCCGCAGCAGCGCGTCATATTCTCCTTCAGGCACAAGGTAACGACGGGCCACATCCTGCACGTCGGCGGGCGTCAGCTTCGCAGCCTTGTCCAGCAGCACCTTCTGGAAATCGCGGGGATTGCCGAGCACGGCATCCGTGGCGGCATCGCCGGCACGGGAACCGAGGCTCTGGCGTTCCCGGTAATAGCTGCCCTGCATGCGGTTGAGCGCCGCCTGCAGCTGCTCCGGCGAAACTTCCTTATCCCGCAGGGAGGCAATGACGCGGGCAAAACCGGCGCGGGCCTGTTCCACCTTTTCCGGCGTCGTGCCGATATAGAACAGCATGGAGCCGGTTTCAGGCATGCTGCGGTACAGCGCCGTTACCGTATAGCCGAGGCCCTGCTCATCGCGCAAATCATTGAAGAGCAGACCGCTCTGCCCGGACAGCACCGACTGCAGCAGCATCAGCGCGGGCGCGTCCGCGTGATCCCGGGGCACGGCCTTGTAGTTCAGCACCAGATAGGCCTGATTGCGACCGGGGAGGCGCAGATCCAGCTCCCGATCCTCTCCCCAGCGGGGGGCTTCCACCCGCACGCCGGAGGCCGAGGGTCTGGGCAGGGTGCGCGCAAAGGCCAGCATGGCATCACGATCAAAGGTCCCGGCCACGGACAGAACCCACGGCTGCGTGCTCTGCTCTTCCCAGAAGGCCCGCACATCGGCGCGGGTATACCCGGCCAGCTTGTCCGCCGTGCCCAGCGGATCATAGCCGTAGACATGCCCGGGATAGAGGAAACCGTTGAGCTTGCTGAACAGATAGCCCACAGGGTTGTCCTGACGCTGACGCAGAGCCGACATCATCAGGCGGGCCTCGCGCCGGACTTCCTTATCCTCAAAGCGGGGCTTTTCCAGCATTTCCTTCAGGGCCGCGCAGTAATCGGCATTGAAGCGGGAAGGCCCGGTCAGAGAGATGTTAAAGGTCTGCAAACCTGCGGAAGCCGACAGGGACGCCGCGCGCTCGGCAAAGAAACGTTCCACGGACTGCGCGTTTTTGTTGCCGCTGCCATCCTTCAGAGTAGCAGCCGTCAGATTGGCAAGCCCCTGCCGATCGGGCGACAGCAGCGCGTTGCCGCCGCTCATCATGAGGGTCATGGCCACGTACGGCACAGCCGGGTCCGGCTGCAGAATCAGGGTTCGGCCGTTGCCGAGATCGAGATATTCCACAGCGGTATTGACCGCCGCCTGCTTTGCGCTGTCCGCCGCGGGCGGCACCGGCCACGCCTTGTCCACCAGGGCGGCAATATCGGGCAGGGCCGCATTCTGCGGCGCCAGGATGCGGATGCGCAGCCGCTCGGGCCGCAGCCACAGATCGCGGGCCTGCTCAAGCTGCGCCGTATCCACATTGTTGAGCGTCAGACGCAGATTGCGTTCCGCCTCGCGCCCTCCCAGCTCAAACTGCACCGTACCGCGCCAGGACGCCAGCCCGTTCAGAGTCTCCCCGGCGCGATCCATGGAATCGGCCAGATTGAAGCGGGCCCGGGTCAGGGCATCGTCCCCGAACTTGCGCACGTCCAGACGGGCAAGGTCCTGCACCAGCTCTTCCATGAACGTGCCCAGCTTTTCCGCGTCAAGCTGTGCCGACACAAGGAACAGTCCGGCCCGCGCCAGGCTCATATTACCGGCAGAGATATTTTCCACCAGCTGCTTTTCGTAGCGGTACTTCTTTTGCAAGAGCGAGGTGCCGTCGCCGCCCAGCAGATAGCTCAGCACGTCCAGTTGCACGGAGCGCGCGTCGGACAGAGCGGGCGCGGGGAAGCCCACGCCCACATAGACCTTGTTCCACGGGCCGCGCACAACTTCCACCCGCGGACCGCCGGGAGCCGTCGCCGGCTCCACGGACGCGGGGCTGTCCAGATCGCTGCGGTTGTGCAGATCGCCGAAAAGGCTCTGGGCATGCGCCAGCACTTCGCGGGGATCAATGTCCCCCGCCACCAGCAGCAGCATATTCTGCGGCTGATACCAGCGGTCGATATAGGCGCGCAGGTCCTGCACGGTAACGGCGTTGATGGTTTCCTTGTAGCCGATGATGGGGCGGCCGTAAGGCGTATTTTTCAGCGTCGCGGTCTGCAGCGACTCGAAAAGCTTGCTGCGGGGCGTGTCGTCATCCCCTTCCAGCTCCGAGATGATGACTTTCTTTTCCGATTCCAGCTCCTCCGGGTCCAGAAGCGCATGGAAGGCCATGTCCTTGACCACGTCCATGCCCATGCGCCACTGCGCCGCAGGCATGTCCGTCAGATAATAGGTCTGATCAAAACTGGTCGCCGCATTGAGATAGCCGCCGCGCGCTTCCACATCCTTTGCCACCTGCCCCTTGGGGCGCTGTTCCGTGCCCTTGAACACCATATGTTCCAGCACATGGCTGATGCCCGCCTGTCGGGCATCCTCATTAGCCGATCCCGTACGCACATACAGGCGCGTGCAGACCAGCGGGAAGCGCTTGTCCCTGATGATGTACACGGAAAGACCGTTGGGCAGACGGGTCAGAATTTCGTCTCCCGTCGCCGCAGGCAGAATCGCCTGCGAAGGTTCCTGAGCGGCATACCCCGCGCAGGGCAAGAACAGACTGACCAGCAGGACGGCGCCCGCCGCCAGTGCAGACATTTTCAGCATAGACACTCCTTGCATGCCGTGCCGCTACGGCACAGGCATTGAAGCGGCAGACTCCCCGGACAATTCCGGCCTACTGCCGACTGCATTCCACTCTAGGGAAAGAGGGGCCGGAGATCAATGCGCCGACGCACAGCAGCCCCGGTCACAGAGCCTCCAGATTGTTCTTCCGGGGGGAAGGGAACCCCCTCTGCTCGCGCGAGAGGGGGTGCCCTTCCCCCCGAGCCCCCCATCCATCCCCCAGCGCGCTTTTTCAGAGGGGGACAGGCCGTATGGTTTGAAACTGAAAATGCTCTGAAAAAAGCTCTAACCAGAACTGCTCCCCAAAACGCCGGCAGGCCGGGAAAATTCCCGGCCTGCCGTTTTCGTCCGCTTGTACGGACGCTCTTTTCATCATATTACGCCGCGACAAAACCCATGCGGCATGGCGAAGAGAAACAACTACCCGCCCAGATAGGCTTCCTTGACGCCGGGATTCACCAGCAGTTCCTTGCCGGGGCCTTCCAGCACCACGCGGCCCACTTCGAGAATGTAGGCATAATGCGCCACCGACAGGGCCGCATAGGCATTCTGCTCCACGAGCAGCACCGTCTTGCCCTCTTCACTGTTGATGCGTTCGATAACGCGGAAGATTTCCCGCACCAGCAGGGGGGCAAGACCCAGCGAAGGCTCGTCCAGCATGACGAGATCGGGGCTGGCCATCAGAGCGCGCCCCACGGCCAGCATCTGCTGTTCGCCGCCGGACAGAGTGCCGCCCTTTTGCCAGGAGCGCTCCCGGAGACGGGGAAAGAGAGTGTACACCTTCTCAAAGTCGGCGGCGATGCCGTCCTCGTCCGAGCGGGCATACGCTCCCAGACGGAGATTTTCGGCCACAGTCAGATGCGGCAGGATGCGCCGCCCCTCCGGCGACAGAGAGATTCCGTTGCGCACCATCTCTTCGGGCCTGAGCCCCACCAGCGAGCGCGGCTCCTCGCCCTCGCGCCGCGTCAGCAGAATCTCGCCGCTGATATTCTTATTAAGGCCCGCAATGGAGCGGATAATACTGCTCTTGCCGGCGCCGTTGGCGCCCACCAGCGTCACAATGCTCCCGCGCGGGATGGACAGGCTGACGCCCTGCACGGCCTGCACGCCGCCGTAACGCACATACAGATCCCGAATCTCAAGCATGAACCATATCCTCCCCGAGGTAGGCGCGAATAACGGCGGGATTGCTGCGAATTTCATCAGGCGTACCTTCGGCGATGAGCGCGCCGTATTCCATGACCCAGATATATTCGCAGACGCCCATGACCACCTTCATGTCGTGCTCAATCAGCAGAATGGTCAGATTGAATTCCTTGCGGATACGCTCGATCAGATGCATGAGATCCAGACTTTCCTGCGGATTCATGCCCGCGGCAGGCTCGTCCAGCAGCAGCAGTCGCGGTTCCGTGGCCAGAGCGCGGGCAATCTCCAGACGACGCTGCGCCCCGTAGGGCAGGCCTCCCGCCTGTTCGTCGCAGACGTCGTCCAGCCCCAGACGCGCGGCCAGCGCGTGCGCCTTGTCGGCGATGGCGCGTTCTTCCTTATAATACATGGGCAGGCCCAGCGGCGCGGCCCACCAGGACTGCCGCCGCCGCACATGACAGCCGACCATGATGTTTTCCAGCACGGACATCTGATGCGACAGGCGGATATTCTGGAACGTCCGCGCCATACCGAGACGGCAGATATCATGCGGCTTGCGGCCTCTGATGCTGTGCCCGTCAAAGGTGATGGTCCCTTCCTGCGGCGTATAGAAGCCGCTCAGTACGTTGAAGGCCGTTGTCTTGCCCGCGCCGTTGGGGCCGATAATCCCCGTTACCGCGCCGCGCGGCACGGCCAGAGACAGACCGCTGACGGCCGTCACGCCACCGAAACGCATGGTGACTTCCGAAGCGGAAAGCAGAATGTCTTTTTGCTCCTTGACGCCCTCGCTCATGCCCTGCCTCCTTCGGGATGCCTGCGGAAGCGCGCGGCAAGCTTGCCCCAGGTCAGTTCACGCGTGCCCATGATGCCTTCGCGCCGGAAAAGAATGATGCCCAGCAGCGCCAGGGAAAAGACCACCATGCGCATGCCCGGCACGCCGGGAATTTCCAGGCTGCCGATGGTCATGGGTTCTTCCAGAATGCGCAGCCACTCCAGCAGCACGGTAATGATGCCCGCGCCCAGCAGACTGCCCGTCAGCGAACCGAGCCCGCCCGCCACGACGAACATCAGCACGTTGAAGGTCAGCAGGAAGTTGAACATCTTGGGGTCGATGGTGGACAAATGGCTGCCCAGCAGCGCGCCGCCCACACCGGCAAAGAAGGCTCCCAGACAGAAGGACAGCACCTTGTAGCGGAAGACGTTGATGCCCATGACATCGGCCGCGATTTCATTATCGCGAATGCAGCGCAGCACGTTGCCGAAATTGCCGAACAGCAGCCGCGCCAGCACTATCAGCGTTATCAGCATCCAGATATAACAGGTGACGGGCGTTGCGTGTTCGGGAATGCCCTTGATGCCCAGCGCCCCGTTGGTGATGGGCGTCATATTGGTCAGCAGCACGCGAATGATTTCCGCAAAGCCCAGCGTGGCAATGCCCAGATAGTCGTCGCCCAGACGCAGCACCGGAAGGGCAATGAACAGCGCCACTACGGCGGAAACAAACCCGCCCGCCAGCACGGCGATCCAGAAGGGCGTGAAGAGCTGATCGAAGGGCGGCATGATGGGCTCAAGAATCCACATCATTTCCTTCTGTTCCGGCGTCAGGACGCAGAGAGCGGCCACATAGGCGCCGATGGCCATAAAGCCTGCATGCCCGAGCGAAAACATGCCCGTAAAGCCGTAAATGAGATTCAGCGACAGGGCCAGAATCGCATTGATGAAAATCAGCTTGATGATGTAAATCTGATAGTCGCCCAGAAAGGCGTCGGCATGCCAGAGAAGCAGGCCGCCCAGCAGCATGACAAGGATGCTGAGGAGGGTGGAGGTATTGAATCGCATCAGATTTTCTCCTCCATGCGTTCGCCCAGCAGTCCCGTGGGCTTGAAGATCAGAACGAGCACCAGCAAAATAAAGGCAAAGGCATCACGGTAGCCGGAAAGCTCGGGCAGGAAAGCCACCGTCATGATTTCCACGAAGCCCAGAGCCAGACCGCCGATGACAGCGCCCTGCACGGAGCCGATGCCGCCGAACACGGCCGCGATAAAGGCCTTGAGGCCGGGCATGATGCCCATATAAGGATGCACCTGCGGATAGCGCAGAGCCCACATGATGCCGGAGGCCGCCGCCAGCGCCGAACCGATGCAGAAGGTAAAGGCAATGATATTGTCCACCTTCACGCCGAGCAGACGGGTGGTTTCAATGTCCTTGGAAATGGCGCGCATGGCCAGACCGGGCTTGGTTCTGTAGAGCACATAGAGCAGCACGGCCACCAGAACGGCCGTGATGAGAGGCACGAAGGCCGTCAGCTTGAGGATGCGCACATTGCCCAGCGTCCATTCGGACAGCAGCCATTCGGGCTGCACCACAGGCTTGGGCTGGCCGGTGAAGACCACGACGGCAAGACTCTCAATGAAAAGGGAAACGGCAATGGCGCTGATCAGGGCCGAAATGCGCGGCGCTTCCCGCAGGGGACGATAGGCGATGCGTTCCACGGCCACGCCCACCACGCTGGCGCCGGCAATGGCGATGACGGCGGCAACGCCCCAGGGCCAGCCGTAGGCGAAGGTGCCGAAAAAGATAAAGTACGCACCCAGCATGAGAATATCGCCGTGAGCAAAGTTGATCAGGCGCAGGATGCCGTACACCATAGTATAGCCTATGGCGATGAGGGCATAAAGCGACCCCAGCGTCAGGGCGTTGAAACAGTGCTGAAAGAACATTTCGAGCGTCATGGAGCCACCAGAAACGGGCCTTGCCCGTAGTCTCGCCCGCGCAGGGACGCGGAAGGTGAACACGCGGCGGCGCGTCCGTGCGCGCCGCCCGAACAAAGGCGGCGAAGGCCGGACTGCCCTCGCCGCCGAAACCTGAGGCGTTACATCTTGGGCGTCACTTCGCCCACGTATTCACGCTTGCCGTTCTTGTACTCGATAATGCCCACAGGCATTTCCGCATCGTGCGTCTTGTTGATGGTCAGGACGCCCAGCGGGGTGGAAAGATCCTTGATGGAGGCCAGAGCCTTGGTGATGTCGGCCGGATCGGCGGACTTGGCGTTGTTGATGGCCGTCCAGATCAGGAAGTAGCTGTTATAGCCCAGAGCGCCGTTGACGTTGGTTTCCTTTTCAGGATAGGCCGCGCGCCAGGCTTCGGTAAACTTGGCGGCTTCGGGGCTCATTTCCTTCATCTTGGGATCATAGGGGAAGGTGGTGTGCAGGAAGCCTTCAGCCGCCTTGCCCGCCAGCTTGACAGTATCAGGGTTGTCCATGGCGTCGGCGCCCATGAGGCGGAAGGTTGCGCCCAGTTCGCGCGCCTGCTTCATGATGATGGCGCCTTCGGCAAAGTAGGCGGGCATGAAGACGATGTCGGGCTTCTTGGAAATCAGTTCGGTCAGCTGCGCGGTGAAGTCCTGATCGCCGGCGCTGTACTTGAGGTTGGCGACGATTTCGCCGCCCTGCTTCTTGAAGGCGCGGCTGAAGAAGTTGGCAAGGCCCACGGCGTAGTCATTGGTCATTTCCATGAGCACGGCGGCCTTCTTGAAACCGAGCTTTTCCACGGCATAGGTGGCCGCGGCAGCGCCCTGATAGGGATCGATGAAGCAGGCACGGAAGTAATACTTCTTGCCCATGGTCACCAGCGGGTTGGTGCAGGAAGTGCCCACGCCGGGAACCTTGGCCTTTTCGGTGATTTCCGCGCCGGCCATGGCCAGCGAGGAACCGTAGGAACCGATCAGAGCGGCAACCTTGTCACGTTCGATCAGACGTTTCACCGCGTTGGCGGCTTCCACCTTGTCGGACTTGTTATCGACGATAACCAGTTCAACGGGACGACCGTCAAGCACGGTCGGCATCTGCTTGTTGGCAAGCTGCACGCCTTCCAGCTCAAGCTGACCGCCAAAGGCATTCTGTCCGGTCAGAGGCAGATACACGCCGATTTTGACAGGGTCGGCAGCCAGAGCCTGACCGCCCACCAGACCGAAAGCCAGCGCCGCCAGCGCCATGCCGGCAAGCTTTTTGCCCAACTTCATACGGACGCTCCTTCTTGGAGGTTGATGTTCCGGCGTTATGCCGGGACTCTTCCCCTCCTTATACCGAAAAGGATGCCATAGCGCAAATTGCCGCCGCAAAAGACAAAGCACCGTTTTTCACAACGGCTGAAACCCGGGGAAAGAACCTCCCGCGCCGGGGGAACAGGCGCGCGGAAAGACGCCGGAAGCAGCGTATTGCGGGGCGGAATCTCAGCCCCGGAAGCAAGAATCACAACAACTTATGTTTTTACAAACAACAGACTGACTTTTCCTGAAATGACGCATATATTATTTTTGCATCATAACCGCAATACGACATTGAAACATATATTTTTCTGCAATATTCTATTACAAAAAAACGTACCATCCTTACAAGTTATCAACAGATACATTTCATTAAACAATAAAATATTTATACAATATTGCATTTTTTATTTTTTTGATACTCTTTTTTATTAACTTTAAATATAACAACATGCATTCTATTGTATGCCATGTCTCAGGAAATATTCACGACATGACGAGGCGGAGCCGCCGGATCCGTTCTGCTCCCCGGTACTGCATCCATAACAGTATAACACAGGCAGGCATGCCCCCGTATCTCCGAAGGTATACATCACACAGAGCTCAATCATGAGAACAAAATCCGCCTGAACTGCTGCAACACAGTGCAGATACGAACTCTTTCAGGGCTGCGCCTGTTATGTATCAGCGTATGCAGCAGGAGCAAAGATAAACGTCATCCGGCCTTGCCGTGGCAAAAAAGCAACGCAGTGCCGGGGACAAACGAAAAGAACACCTTTCTTTCCCCAAAAACCTTGCAATTTACCCTTGTTTACACTAGAAACGTTTTCCTAGGAGTAAAAACAACCACAGGACATTTCTCATGTTCTCATGCACACTTACCGTAAAGGCCCGGATTATTGCCGGCATCACGATTGCCATTCTGGTCATGGGCGGAGGCGCTACCGCCCTTTCCGTCTATAGCATGCGCACGACCGCCGAAGCCACGTTTCAGCAGGCTTCAACCCAGGCGCTGCGGATATTCTCCCAGCATATTTCTTCCCTGCTGGAAGATGCTGACAACTGTCTTGAAAGCCTCTCCAAAGATCCGGATTTTCTGAACGGGCAGAACGTCTTTCCCAGACTGCCTGTGCAGACGGAATTTCGTCTGCGGCATGACGATCTGTCTCCCGAAGCCCGGAAGGCGCTCAAGCCTCTCCTGACGCAGCTTTCCTCCAGGCCCGCCGTATCAGAAATCTACGCGACCTTCAGCAACGGGGCCTATATTGCCACGCTGCCGGACGATACGCTGCCGGCCGGCATGGACATGCGCCGGCGTGACTGGTACACCAGCCGCTTTTCCTCCTCCGAGGCTGCCGGGCTGAGCGATTCCTACGTCTCCCTCACAAACAATCAGATTGTCGTTTCCGCCACGCACCAGCTGCGCGACGCAAACAACAGTCTGATAGGCGTCATCGGCCTGGACCTGCCGCTGGACAGACTGACGTCCCTTGTCGCCCAGATGAACTCGGGCAAGACCGGGGGCTTTGTCCTGTTTGACGGTTCGCATCGCATACTCAGCGCGCCCCGCTATCCGGACATGGAACAGAAGATTCTGGGCGAGGATGTAAAGGACGATGACTGGGAAGCTCTGCATGACATCCCTGACGGCAATGTAAAAACCGAGCTGCGCGGCGTTCCGGTACTGGCCACCGCCCTGACCACGCCGCAGGGCTGGCGTATTTTCTATATCCAGTCCTGTGAGGAAATCTTTGCGCCCGCCACCCGGGCGGCCCAGATTCTCTGCGGTCTGACGGCGCTTATTGCCGTCATCATGCTGGGCGTCGGCCTGATGGTTTCCCGCTCCATCTGCCGTCCCCTCGACATGATTGTGAATGCGGCGGACGCCATTGCCGCCGGCAAGCTGGATTACCGCGTGGATCAGAAGTTCTTCTACGGCGAGCTCCTCCGCCTGCACGCGGCGCTCCGCAATATGATTATCAAGTTGTCCGGGCTGATACGCGAAGCCGAAGCCAGCACCGCCGAAGCGCAGCGGCAGACCGCCGCCGCCACGGAGGCGACGGACAAGGCCAACGCCGCCCTGAACGAAGCCGAAAGCAAGCGTCGGCATATGCTGGAAGTGGCGGAAACGCTTGCCCAGTCCACCAGCGTCATCGCAACGGCCACGTCCCAGCTGACCGCACAGGTGGATCAGGCCGATCAGGCGGCCCGCCAGACAGCCGCGCATCTCGACGAGGCCGCCACGGCCATGTCGGAAAGCAACGCCTCCGCGCAGGAAGTGGCCCACAACGTGGCCGCCACGGCGGACATTGTCATGGGCACGTCCCAGAAGGCCAAGGAAGGGGCCCACATCGTGCGGCAGGCCGTGGAGCACATCTCGCAGCTCTCCGTCACCGCCAAGCAGCTCCAGACGGATATGACCCACCTTAACGAGCAAACCGACGCCATCAGCCGCATCATGGACGTGATCTCCGACATTGCGGACCAGACAAACCTGCTGGCCCTCAATGCCGCCATCGAGGCTGCGCGCGCCGGTGAGGCCGGACGCGGCTTTGCCGTGGTGGCCGACGAGGTGCGCAAACTGGCCGAAAAGACAATGGCCTCCACCGACGACGTGGGCAAGGCCATTGCCAGCATACAGAACAGCGTCCGCAACAGCAGCGACAGCATGGGCCGGGCCATCACGGAAATCGAAGCCGCCGCCGGCCTTGCCGAACAGTCCGGCTCCTCGCTCGACGCCATTGTGCTTGATGCCGAAAGCTCCGCCGAACAGACGCACAGCATTGCGACCGCCAGCGAGGAAGCCTCCGTTGCCAACAACGAAGTCGCCAAGATCATCAGCCAGGTGTCGGAAATGTCGCATCAGACATCGCAGCGCATGACCGACGCCAACGCCGCCATCAACGAACTCGGACAACAGGTCGCCCAGCTCAAGGAGCTTATGGAAACCCTGCGGACGTCTTAACGTTTTGTCTTGAGGGGGAAGGAACCCCTTTTGCTCGCGGCAAAAAGGGGTTCCTTCCCCCTCAAACTCCCCCATCTTCCCCAAAACCCGCACACTCATTACGGAAAAATAAGAACAAAAGCTCTTTCTTAACGCTCTAAAAAAACTTACAGAGCCACAGCCTTCAATAATAGCTCCTTTCCCAGACCTCCCACACGAGAACGCAAAAAGCCATAAACACAAAACAGGCCGGACAGAATCTGTCCGGCCTGTTGCTTTTTCATCTCTCCTATGCCCTCCGCTCCCCTGCCGCGGGTCTTCTCAGCGAACCGGGGGACGGATACTCAGGGCACGCCTCCCGTGCCGCCGCTCTGTCCAATCCTCCGGACAAGCGCGTTTTGGGAAAGGGTGAGGGAGCTCGAGGGGGAGGGGAAACCCTTTTCGCTTGCGCGCAAAAGGGTTTCCCCTCCCCCTCGAAACATTCCCGCCGCTACAAACGGGCCATAAGCCGCAGCGATGTCCGGGAGAAACGATCCCAGTCGGCGTTCAGTTCCAGACCGGGAACAAGGGCGCGCACAACGGGAATATTGAAATCGCTTCGCGTGAGGTTCACATAAACGGGCGTTCTGCCGTGGGCGCGCAGGACGGTTTCCAGCAGGCGCAGATTGTCATGCGGGGACGACAGACTGTAGTCCGGCAAATCTTCCAGCATGCGCACCGGCAGATTGCTCAGGGCCGGTCCCGTGGGGCCGCCGTAGGGATAGGGCCACGGCGTTTCCGTCAGGGCCGCCAGCGCGGCCCGCGCGCCGCAGAGATTCGCCCCGGTAGCCCGCGCCACCTGCCCGCGCGGCCCCATGACAAAACACTGATAGACCGGCACGCCCAGCTCGGTTGTAATATCCTGAAACTGTACCTGCATGCCGCGCGCGGCATAATCGTCCAGCAGGGCCTGAAGGCGGGGATCACGCGTGGCCAGCCGGAAGCAGCGATCCTTACGGAAGGGCGTCGTGGCTTCCGCATCGCGCTCGATGATTTCCGTCAGAGCGGCAACGCGGGCTTCTTCCATAATATTGCCCGACGCCAGCCCCGTGGAGCCTCCGGCCATGAACAGCGCCGGTTCATCGGCATTAAAGAAGAGAAACACGGCCTGCGCCGGAACCAGCATCTCGTTCCCTGCCGGGTCCGTGCCCGCAAGCCAGTACAGGGGGGCGTCCGGCGCGGGAGCCTCCAGCGGCAAAGCGTCGGGATTGAGCACGGCCCGGCCTTCGGCTTTCAGAGACGCAAAGGAGGCATGCAGCAGCGGCAGCGGCTCGGCACGCTGCAAAATTTCTTCCGCGGCATGCTCTCCCCTGCCGACGCTGACATATGCGCTGGCGCGTTCCACAATTTCCATGGCATAGGACGCGCGCGCCCCGGCCAGCGACAGCCCGCGACCGTAGGCCGTCGCCTGTCCCCGCACATGCCAGCGATGGCGACCGGCTTCACAGCGCATGTCCACCCGCCAGCTCCGCAGCAGAGCTATGGGCGAAAGGGACGCTTCATGCCGCATTTCCGGCCCGGCCGGAATATCGGCCTCCATGAGCGCATCCATGGCGCGCAGATAGGTTTCCTGCTCCGGGGGACGTTCCCAGGCCGGAGCCGCCGTCAGCCCCTCCGGCAATACGCCTCTGCGCCAGTCCGCGCTTATCCGCGCCAGCGTGGAAGACGCCCCGGCCATGCGCTCCCGCTCCGCCGCCACGGCATCCGCCGCAAACAAAGGCGGCGGCAGGACGTCCGCATCATCGGGATGCGGCAGCGCATGATGCTCCAGAATATTGCCTGCCCAGAACTCGCTCCAGGCCTGCGCCGCGGCCGCATCCGCACAGGCGTCCGCCCGCAGATAGAGGGCGGGCGTCGCTCCGGCCAGCTGCTGCGCGGCATCGGCGGGAAAGGCGGCGCAGGCCGCCCTCTTTTCCTCCTCCAGCACGCCGCATTCCAGCAGCAGGGCCGCAAGAGCGGGACGGACAAAACGCGTTCCGGCCCAGGCCTGATCCGCCAGAGCGCGCAGCTCCGTCAGGCTCTTTGCATACAGCAGGCGCAGACAATGGATATGCAGGAAGTCGTCCCACGGGGTGCTTTCCAGCCGCCGCAGGGCCTGATCCTCGTCCAGTCCCTGCGGTTCGCAGGAGAAATAGCCGGTTGTGGCTTCGGTCTGTGCGTGCGTGTAGGCATATTCCAGCAGGGGCGGATTTTCGGTCATGGCGAGATCCTCATGGTAACAGAAAAGCCCGTATCTCTCGATACGGGCTTGAAATTTCTGGGGCGAAAGATGGGACTTGAACCCACGGCCACCTGGGCCACAACCAGGTGCTCTACCAACTGAGCTACTTCCGCCGTCCGTGTGAAAATGCTTTTACGCAACTTTCTTTCGCTTGGCAAGCATTTTTTTCAAAAAAAACTATTCTGGATTTTTTTTTTTAAAAAACGTATGCCTTTCACCGCATTCCCGTGCCGTTTTTTCCACGGCTGCCGGGCATTTCTCTAATCCCCAGTCGGGGCACGCCTGCCCCTCAGAGGACGTATGGACAAACTTCTTATCGAAGGCGGCACGCGCCTGGAAGGCGCCATTGACGTCGGCGGTTCCAAAAATGCCGCCCTGCCTATTCTTTTCGGGACCATTCTGCTGGACGGTCCCATGACGTTTACCAATGTCCCCAACCTGCGCGACATCCATACCACGCTTACCCTGCTGGGCATTCTCGGCTGCCCCTGCGCCTACGACAGCCGCGTAGTCCGGGCGACTCCCGGCCGGCTCAAGGCCGAGGCCCCGTATGATCTGGTCCGTACCATGCGCGCGTCGGTTCTCTGCCTCGGCCCGCTGCTGGCGCGCATCGGCGAAGCGCGCGTTGCCCTGCCCGGCGGTTGCGCCATCGGCGCGCGCCCCGTGGATCAGCACCTCAAGGGGCTGGAAAAGATGGGCGCGCACTTTGATCTGGAAAACGGCTATATTCAGGGACGCTGCGACGGTCTCAAGGGAGCCCACATCACCTTTGACATGCCGACCGTGGGCGGAACGGAAAATCTGCTCATGGCCGCCACGCTTGCCGAAGGGGAAACCGTGCTGGAAAACTGCGCGCGCGAACCTGAAGTGGTGGACCTTGCCAATTTTCTGCGTCACTGCGGCGCACGCATCGAAGGGCACGGCAGCAGCACCATCACGGTACAGGGCGTCTCCAGCCTGCGCGGCACAAGCTATGCCATCATGCCCGACCGCATCGAGGCGGGCACGTTCCTTGCGGCTGCCGGTATCACCGGCGGCGATCTGCTGGTGCGCGGCTGCCCTTATGAGGAGCTGGAAGCCGTCATCCTCAAGTTCCAGAGCATGGGCATGAAGATCGAACGCACGCCCGAAGGCGTGCGCGCCGTCTGCGACGGCCGCCTGAACGGAACGGACGTCAAAACGCAGCCCTACCCCGGCTTTCCCACGGACATGCAGGCCCAGATCATGGCCGTCATGGCGCTGGCCAACGGGGCCAGCATGGTGGAAGAACGGATTTTTGAAAACCGCTTCATGCATGTGCTGGAGCTGGTGCGCCTGGGCGCGGACATCCGGGTTTCCGGCAGGACGGCCATGATTCGCGGCGTGGAGCGCCTGACCGGCGCGCCCGTCATGGCGTCGGACCTGCGGGCCAGCGCCTCGCTCGTGCTGGCAGGCCTTGCCGCTCACGGCGTCACGGAAGTGCAGCGCATCTACCATCTGGATCGCGGCTACGAACGCATTGAAGAAAAACTGAATGCCGTGGGCGCGCGCATCCGCCGCGTCAAGGAATAATCGGGAGGTTCTCATGCCCCGCTTTCTGATTCTGCTGCTTCTTCTCTGCTGCTTTGCCCTGAACGGCTGCAATGTCGCCTACGGGGTCTACGACGACAAGCGTCTGAGCGGCACCATTGCCGAGGACAAGGGCATTGCCACCGGCATCAAGACGGATCTGCTCAACCATAAATTCGGCGACGGCTGGAATATTTCCGTCTACTGCTACTACGGGCATGTCTTCCTTGTGGGCGAAGTGCCTCCCCAGGCCCGGAACGAGGCCATCACCATTGCCCGCCGGGATGCGCGGGTCCGCTCGGTGCGCGCTCACTGGTTTGATGCCGCCGCCAGCGAAACCTCCGATCTCATGCTGGCGACCAAACTCCGTACCGAGCTTATCGGTACCAGCAACCTCAGCTCCACGCGCATTGATACCGAGGTCAACAGCGGCCGCGTCGTGCTGCTCGGTGTCGTTGCCAACGAACAGGAACGGACGCTGGCGGTACAGACCGCACAGCGCGTCAACGGCGTCGTCCGCGTCTACAACTATCTGATGCTGCCCGAAGAGGCCACGCCTGCCCTGAAATAGGCAGGGAAAAGCCCTGTAAGCAATCTTTGATCACAGAAAGGCCCTCATCGCCATCAGCGATGAGGGCCTTTTCGCATTCTCTCCGGCGCGCCGGTTTCTCTTTTCGGAGCGTTTTCAGTTTGAAACGCTGCGCGTTTCAAACCATACGGCCTGTCGTTTCGCGGAAAAAACGCGGTTTTTCCGCTCACTTTGGGCCGGGCGGCGCTGTGCCGCAGCCTCGCGTTTTACCTTTTTCAAAGCTAAAATGCTCTAAAAATCCACGCCGGGAACCGCGGGGAGCCCCTTCTGCCAGGGGTGCCTGATTTCTTCCATGCTGGTGACGAGGTCGGCCGTCTCCAGCAGCCAGTCGGGAGCGCCCCGCCCGGAAAGGACAACATGGCAGGATTTTTCCCGTGCTTCCAGCAGCAGCGATTCCAGCTCCTCCCGCAGCAGGAGCCCCGCCCGCAGGGCATACAGCGATTCATCCAGAATCAGCATGTCATGATCCGCAAGCTGCCGCCGCGCCCACAGCAGGGTCTGCTCAGCCGCGCTTCTGTGCCGCGGCCGTTCGTCTTCCCGCCGGAAAAAGCCGCAGCCGCCGGCCAGAAAATCCGCGCCCAGCAGGCGCTCCAGCACCTGCTGCTCTCCGGCGCAGCCGGATTCCTTCATGAACTGGGCAAAGGCCACGCGCAGGCCGCTGCCCAGAGCCCGCACAACCTGCCCGAGACAGGCGCTCGTCTTGCCTTTGCCGTTGCCGGTATAGACCAGAATCACTCCCACACTCCCGGCAGCGGCTCGCCGCACTTGGGACAGATGCCGCGCGTCGTCATCTTGCTGGACACGCGTCCGTTGCGCCGCTCGATGCACAGCATGCCGCATTTAGGGCAGGACGTGCTGGCGCCCATAGGGCTGCTGACGTTGCCCAGATAGACAAAGTTCAGCCCTTCGCCGCGCGCCACATTCCAGCAGTGCTCCAGCTGACCCTGCGTTGTCGCCTGCCTGTCGCTCATCAGATAGGCAGGGCGGAAGGCCGAAAGATGCCACGGCGTGTCCGGCCCCAGCTCATCCCGGATAAAGCGGGCGATATCCCGGATCTCGTCGTCGCTGTCGTTCAGGCCGGGAATAACCAGAGTCGTCACTTCCAGCCACCAGCCAATCTTGCGGATGGTCTTCAGGTTATCCAGCACAGGCGCGAGACGTCCGCCGCACTGATCCCGGTAAAAGCTCTCGCGGAACGATTTCAGATCGACATTGGCCGCGCTGATACGCCGCCGCAGCGACAAGAGACAGTCCTCGGACATGAAGCCGTTGGTCACCATGATGCAGCGCTTTTCCGTTGTCTGGAGCAGCCCCGCCACTGCGAACATCAGTTCAAAGGAAACTGTCGGCTCATTATAGGTAAAGGCCACCAGCGAAGACCGCTGCTGCTCCGCCAGACGGAACACTTCGACAGGTTCCACGCGCTGCCCCGTTACGGAGCCGCTTTTCGAGGGCAGGCAGGAAATGGCGAAATTCTGGCAGAACTTGCAGGAGAAATTACATCCGACGCTGCCGAAGGAAAAAACTTTGCTTCCCGGCAGGAAATGATACAGCGGCTTTTTTTCAACCGGATCAAGATGCGGCGAGGTCATAATATTCTCTGACAGCGACACAAGCTTGCCGCGCAGATTTACGCGCATGCCGCAAATGCCCTTCCCGTTGCGCGGAATGCGGCACGCATGCGCACAAAGGCCGCAACGCACGGCATCGCCAGGAAGCGCTTCCCAGAATTGAGCGGTCATAAACCCTCCCTCGCCTGTCCGCGCCGCAGTGCGGCGAATCTCAGGCATATTGCAAAAAAACGGCCGGCATCCGCCAGGAAACCGGCCGTCGAACTGTTTTTTGTCTGTCACATAGCGCCGCCCGGCCCGGAGTGCACGAAAAAACAGTGTTTTTCCGCGAAACAACAGGCCGAAGACGCTCTATCGACCGGAGCCGCGCCACCAGGACGGCGGAATACCGCCTCCCTGCGGGGGACGCTGACCGGGATTCCAGGACGGCGGACGCGACGGGTACGGCGGACGTCCCTGATCCCAGTGAGGCGGACGCGACGGGTACGGCGGACGTCCCTGATCCCAGTGCGGCGGGCGCGACGGATACGGCGGGCGGCCGTGATCCCAGTGCGGGGGACGCGGCGGACGCTGTCCCGGCTCCCAATACGGCGGTCGCGGCGGGCGATTATCCGGGTTCCAGTGCGGGGGACGCGGGGGACGATGCCCCTGATCCCAGTGCGGAGGACGCGGCGGACGATTATCGGGATACCACTGCGGCGGGTAATACCCGCCACCGCCCTGCGACCAGTTCCCATACGCGTCGGGGTACACCTGCGGCGCGATATACATGGGCGGCTGCTGCGTCATGGGCTGACGGGGGGCAATGATCGTCGTCACGGTTTCATCCCGTTCCGCATCATGCCAGGTGCCGCTGTAGCCTCCGAACGACTGCCCCGTGCCGCTCACGATATCTTCCCTCGGCACATTTTTGCGCGGCGGCTGGGACGCCGGGGCCTGCTGCCGGGCCTCCGGCGACATCTGAGGAGCTCCCTGCTCTGACGCCGGCGGCGTCTGCGACGAGGGCTGCTCCGATCCGCTCACAAGAGGAGGAATTTCCAGGCCTCCCGGCGCGGTCCCGGTCTGCTCTCCGCTGTCCGCCGCCCAGGACGGAGAACAGACAGCCAGAAGGGCAAGCGCCATCACAAGGGAGGAGCTCCCCTTTCTTACGGCGGAAAACAAGGTATCTGCGTTGGTCGTCATGAATTTACTCCAGGGGTTTTCCATCTCACAGCGCAACGGCGACATGCGCGAAACCCTTACGGATATTCGCCGCATGCGCCCATACCTTTCATATAGCCTGCCATACCATCCCATTGCCCTTGCTCCCTGTCAAATCCTTTTTCCAGCCGGACAAGGATGTTGCGGGAAAAGCGGGCCGGAGCGGGATTTTTGCCCCAAAAGCCCCTTGGGATTCTCAACTTTTTCTGTTATCTTCCCCCGCAAGGAGGAAGTATCTATGTCCACAGACCGCGCCAAAGCCTACACTGAAGCCGGCGTCAACATTCAGGCGGGCAACGACCTTGTAAGCCGCATCAAACATCTTGTCGCCCGCACGCATACCAAGGGCGTTATCTCCGATATCGGCGGCTTCGGGGGCCTGTTCCGCCCGGAAATTGCCGACATGGCCGACCCGGTGCTGGTATCTTCCACCGACGGCGTGGGTACCAAGCTCAAGCTGGCCTTTCAGTGCAACAAGCACGATACGGTGGGCATAGATCTCGTCGCCATGAGCGTTAACGACATTCTGGTGCAGGGTGCCATGCCGTTATTCTTCCTCGACTACTTTGCCACCGGCAAACTGGACGTGGAAACCGCTCATACCGTCATCAGCGGCGTTGCCGAAGGCTGCCGTCAGGCCTCCTGCGCCCTGCTCGGCGGCGAAACCGCGGAAATGCCCGACATGTACGCTCCCGGCGAATATGACCTCGCCGGTTTCTGCGTCGGTATCGTCGACAATGCCAAGCTGGTTGACGGCTCCGGCATCCGCGTCGGCGACAGCATCGTCGGCATCGCTTCTTCCGGCCTGCATTCCAACGGCTACTCGCTGGCCCGTAAAATTCTGGCCAAAAGCGGCCTTTCCCCCGATGATCCCTTCCCGGGCGCCGACGGCGCCACGGTGCGCGACGTGCTGCTTGCGCCCACCATCATCTATGTGGAAACCGTGCGTCATCTCATGCGCGATCTCTCCATCGGCGGGATGGCCCACATCACCGGCGGCGGCTTCTACGACAATATCCCGCGCATCCTGCCCGCGCAGGTGGAGGCCCATATCCGCTTCGGCAGCTGGGACATGCCGCCCGTCTTCCCCTGGATCAAGGAAGTCGGCGAACTGGAATGGCCGGAAATCATGCAGATTTTCAATGCCGGTATCGGCTATATCCTCATCCTGCCCAAGGAAGAAACCGAAGGCGCCGTGAGCCGCATCCGGGCCTCCGGTTACGGCGCATGGGAAATCGGCACCATCGCCAAACGCTCCGGCGACGGCGAGCAGGTTGTTGTCGAATTCTAGGGCCAGGTCCCCCTGTACCCTCAACGAATCTCCGGCCCGCGTTCTTCTACGCGGGCTTTTTTTCACCTTTGCCCAGGAGGACTCCCCCCATGCAAGCCCTCGGCTGTCTCGGCAATGTGCTCTGGTTTATCTCTGGCGGCATCTTCATGGGGATCGCCTGGTGGCTGGCGGGCGTCCTCTGCTTCATCAGCATCATCGGCATTCCCTGGGGACGCGCCTGCTTCGTCATGGGCAACTTTGCCTTTTTCCCCTTCGGTTCCATGCCCGTTTCCCGCGATGTGCTGACAGGCAGAGGCGATATCGGCACAAGCATCTTCGGCAGCATAGGAAACATCATCTGGCTGCTCGTCGCGGGACTCTGGATCGCTCTGGGGCATCTCTGCTGCGCCCTTGCCTGCGCCGTGACCATCATCGGCATCCCCTTTGCCTGGCAGCACGTCAAGCTCGCGGCCCTCGCCCTCTGCCCCATCGGCAAGACCATTGTTCCCGTCCAGATCGCCGAAGCCGCGGAACAGGAAGCCGCCCTGCGCGCCTATCGCCGCAATTCCCGTTAAAGCGTATTTTTTGGGGAAAGGGAAACCCCTCTGCTGGCGCGAGAGGTGTTTCCCTTCCCCCAAGCCCCCATCCCTTCCCCAGCGCGCTTTTATCTGGAAGATGGACAGAGCGGGAATACTGCCGCTTTCCCCGTGGCAATCGTCCCCCGGTGCATATAACCGCGTTTTTCCCGCGAAACGACAGGCCGTATGGTTTGAAACGTAACTCGTTTCAAACTGAAAATGCTCTGGACCTCTCAAATCGCACAGACAAAACTTTTCTTCTGAACTCGTGCAAACTCCGGCCTTCTCATGCTGAAAAGCCGGACAGATCCCCGCCCGGGGACAATGCAAAGGATACAGACACATGCCCACACTCGTCATTGACAAGGATCGTTGCATCGGTTGCGGCCAGTGCGCCGCGGACTGCCTGCCGCAGGCCCTGCAAATGCGCGACGGCAGCCCCGCAATGGTCAAGGAAGAAAGCTGTATGGACTGCCACCATTGTCTGGCCGTCTGTCCTGTCGGCGCGCTCACCATCAACGGGCACGGGCCCGGAGAAAGCGCCGCTCTTGAAAAACTGCCCGCCTTTTCGGATTTGTGCCGTCTGGTCAAGGGACGACGCAGCGTGCGCCGGTACAAGCCCGACAATATTCCCGCCGCCGACATGCGGGAACTGCTTGATGCCGCCGCCCATGCGCCCACAGGCGTCAATGCCCGGCAGCTCTGGGTGGGCGTCATTGACGATGCGTCCGTGATGCAGGCCTTTCGCTCAGAGGTCTATGCCGCCATCAGCCGCCTTGCAGCACAGAACGCCGTGCCCCCCTCCCGCCGCTCGGCCTTCTTCATCCGTTCCGCCCAGCTCTGGCAGGAAAAGGGAGAGGACGCCATCTTCCGGGGCGCGCCCCACTGCCTGCTGGTGGGCAACCACAAAGATGCTCCCTGCCGGGATCAGGACCCCTTCATCTATCTTTCCTATCTGGAACTGCTGGCGCAGTCCCGCGGTCTGGGAACCTGCTGGTGCGGGCTTGCCTACTGGTGTCTGACGCTCGTTCTGCCTGATTTCCTGCCCCGCCTCGGTCTGCCGGAAACGCATGTGTTCAGCTACGCCATGCTGCTTGGACAGCCCGCAATTCACTATGCCCGCACGGTGGAACGCGGCCCCGCGACAGTCCACGCCATCCGCTGGTAAACAGAAAGGCCCCTTCCTGAGGAAGGGGCCTTTTTGTTTAGAGCAATTTCAGTTTGAAATGCTTTGCATTTCAAACCATACGGCCTGTCGTTTCACGGAAAAAGCGCGGTTTTTCCGCTCACTTTGGGCCGGGCGGCGCTGTGCCGCCGCCTCGCGTTTCACCTTTTTCAACGTTGAAACGTTCTAAAGGGCGGGCATTCCGTCAGTGTCAGGCCGGAGAAAGAAGACGAAGTGTGGAAAACGTCTTTTTTCTCCGGCCTGTTTGCGTCTGGGGCTTTTTGCAGAGTTACGTCAGAGCAGTTTCAGTTTGAAACGCTATGCGTTTCAAACCATACGGCTTGTCGTTTCGTGGAAAAAGCACAGCTCTCCTGTCCACCAATTTTCCGTCTTCACTGCCGTCCGGCAAGGTTCCCCCTTCCGCCTCTTGCCGCTGATGCAGCGTGTCGCGGGCGCGAAGGCGATCCCGTACGCCCGCAGGGCGGACGGAGCGCCGCAGCAGGCGCGGACATCACCCGGCCGGAACGGCCGGGAAGGTTCGCGCCGACGCCCCACGCGACACGCGGCGGACGGGGTACAGCCCGGCTCAAGAGACAAATTTCGCGTTCCCGCACAAAGGGGAGTACGGGGGTGCAGGGGGTGTAGAGGGGCAGCTGCCCCTCTCACCCCATGCCCCTCGCCGGGCAGGCGACCTGCCGCCCATGCCGGGCAGCAGCCGCGATGCACAGAGGGACTCCGGCTCAACACGACCGGGGCGTTTTACCTTTTTCAAAGGTGAAACGCTCTAGTGCTCTTTGGGTGTTACAGAAGCGCGGCGATTTCCTCTTCCGGGGGAAAGGGGCGCGAAAAGACGTGCGTCAGTTTTCCGTGGGCAAACAGCCAGAGGTGCGAGGCAAGGCGCAGTGCCTGCGGCAGATTATGGGAAACCAGCAGCAGGCGGCGCGTGGTCGCCAGCGACTGAATCAGGGTTTCGATATGTCCGGCGGAACGCAAATCCAGCGAGGCCGTGGGTTCGTCCAGCAGCAGAAGCGCCGGATCAAGCACCAGAGCGCGCGCAAGGCACAGCCGCTGCTGCTGGCCGCCGGAAAGCGCCGTCGCCGGTTCGCGCAGGCGCCGACGAACCTCCTCCCAGAGTCCCACATCGCGCAGGGCCTGCCGGGCGCGTTCCTCCGCCTGCGGCGCGGGGCAGATGCCCAGAGCCCGCAGCGGCAGCAGCAGATTTTCCAGAATCGAACAGGGGAAGACATTGGGGCTTTGAAAGACCATGCCCACCCGCTGTCGCAGGGCCGCAATGGGCGGCGCGGCAGATTCTCCGGCCCGGGGATAGACCGGCAGGGGCGCGGCGTCGTCCAGATACAGGCGTATCTGGCCGCGCGTTTCGCAGCCGGGGAACTCCTCGTTCAGGCGGTTGAAGGCCCGCAGCAACGTGGTCTTGCCGGAGCCCGAACGGCCGATGATGGCGGTCAGGCCTTCGGCGGGCAGTGCGCCGGAAAGCGGTTCAAGCACCGTGCGCCCGTCAAAGGATACCGAGAGATTTTCAATAACAGCGAGATGGTTCATGAGGGCCCGTGGTATTTTTGATGTTATTTATTGTTCTTCCTTGAATTGCGGCTGCTGCCCGACACGGGCGGCGGGTCGCCTGCCCGGCGCGGGGCATGGGTGAGAGGGAGGCTTTTTTGCTCTGCCGTTAGTTTTGTTCTTCCCTGAATTGCGGCTGCTGCCCGACACGGGCGGCGGGTCGCCTGCCCGGCGCGGGGCATGGGGTGAGAGGGGCCGCAGCCCCTCTACACCCCCTGCACCCCCGTACTCCCCGCTTGGCGGTAACGCGAAAGCGGTCTTTTTAATTGGGCTGTACCCCGTCCGCCGCGTGTCGCCTGGGGCATCGGCGCGAACCTTCCCGGCCTGTGGCCGGGTGATGTCCGCGCCTGCTGCGGCGCTCCGCCCGCCCTTCGGGCGTCCGGGATCGCCTTCGCGCCCGCGCCATCGCTGCATCAGCGGTAAGGGCGGAAGGTGTGCCCCTGCCGGAAGGCAGTCACAGCGGAAAAGTTGCGGGTGCGGCCCTGCCGGAAATCCGCTGCAGCGGGGAAATGACGGGCGCGGCTGTGCCGGGCGGTGGTAAAAGGGAAACCTCCAGTAAAAGGCCGTGCCGGGCATCGGTACTGTGGAAAAACGAGTGTTTCCGGCTGTTTTTATCCGTGTCTCCGGGGGACGGTTGTTGAAGGAAAGCGGCGGCGTTGCCGGAGCGGTGCATCTTCCATAAAAAAGCGCGCTGGGGAGGGAGAG
>DXFI01000197.1 GCA_019114565.1 Candidatus Desulfovibrio intestinigallinarum
CCGGGAAGAAGTTTTTCAATGTTTGCCCATGCCCTGTCGGAAATATCATGTCTTCGATGTGCCGCCATATGCTCTCTCCTCATTGTACGTGAAGAGATTATAACATGTTTTTAATTTGACGACACTATCTATAACATCTTTTATTTTTACAAATCTCTTCCCCGGCGCAGCGCAACCTATGAACTATGGGTCCGGCTTGGCGACATAGAATCCAATCACAGGACATTTCGAATTGAATTTACCCATTCTGACAAACACTAGAGCATTTTCAGTTTGAAATGCTTCGCGTTTCAAACCATACGGCCTGTCGTTTCGAGGAAAAACGCGGTTTTCCACAAAACGACAGGCCGAGCGGCGCTGAACGCCTCGCGTTTCACCTTTTTCAAAGGTGAAACGCTCCAGGGCCTGCCAACACAAACTTTATAAATAATTTCAATAGATAGAATAAACAGACTGTACACACGCCACTTATCTTTGGTGGCGGGGCCGCCTCGTATTCCTGACACTTCCCCGATAAAAGCGCGCTGGGGAAGGGATGGATGGCTTGGGGGGGAAGGATTACAAAAACGCCTTTCCTTCGGAAAGGCTGGGCCCTCTCGCGCGAGCGGAGGGGGTTCCCTTCCCCCCAAAACTGCCAATTGGTATTTATACCATGCTCTGAGAGGAAGCTATGAGCAGGGGAAAAAGCAGCACGATGCGCCGCGTACCATGTGAGTCAGGGGCTGCGCTCCGGCCTTGGTCTTGCGGCGTACCGTCTGCTGCACGCCTCGCCGGAACGTCTTGAGGGCGGCCGCCGTCGTTTGCCGACGACATTTTCGCCGCCTGCTGCACCATTGTCGAAGTCATGGAAGGCGCGCATCCCTTTGACCGGCAGACCTCGCTGGAAGCCCGGAAGGCCGCGCTGCCGCCCGCAAGGTCTCGCCGCACGCTGCCTTTCGGCTCTGTGCGGCCGTTGAAGGGCAAAGGGATATTGAGCCTCGGAGTCCCGCGTCTGCCGCGCAGTGCAGCCTGCCCGTCGGCAGAAGCTGCACTGCCCCTTCTTGCAGAGCAGGAGTGTTCAGTGAGATAGCAAAATCAAGATGAAACGCAGCAGGATTTTCCCCTGCCCGCACGTCTGCGGGCCATCGCCGAACCGCTCTATCCCGAGGTGTAACGAGCGCCGCCTTCCATCCTGTTCCGGCATCCCGCCGTTCCCCGGCAGAGGGCAGTAAACGAAAGGGAGGAACCATAATGGTTCCTCCCTTTTCTTTCGCAACAGGATTTTGTTCAGGGCCGTGGACGCGGGCTTTCTTCCTCGGTTTCCATCAGCCCCAGCGCACGCAGACGTTCGGCATAGAGGGCAAAAAGTTCGCCGGGCGGTATTTCGAGAGCATCGGCAATACGAATCAGCATGCGCGCACGCGGCTCGAAAACCCCATGCTCCAGGTAGCTCAAATAACGCTCGCTTATCCCGCTGCGGCGGGAAAGGGCATACTGGCTGATGCCGCGCGTCTTGCGCAGGGACAGCAGCAGTTCGCCAAAGGGGCAGGGAGAGGATTTTTTGCTCATGAGCGGCACTATATCGTGCCCGCATGCGCATTATTACCCGCTGATTACTTCCGTTTTTTTTGAAAAAACATCCAATAATTACAATGTAGTTGACGTGCAAACCATAAATTTGATACCTGATGAATACATCAGGTATCTTCCGCTGCCTTCGCCAGAAAGAAAAGGAACATGCAAAGCTTTCATAACTAGTTAAAATTATTTTATAAAATATCAAAATCCAATCCAACATGCTGCCGGGCGTTGTTCGCGGTGCAATCGACAGTTTTTTAGCACTGCAAACGCGCTTACACCTTGCAGCATACATTTTTAAATTCTGTTTTCGCATTCAACTGTCCAGATAAATAATTCATTATATACAGAACAGAACACGCTTTAAATAAATACATTTTATACATATATGTCACACAGCAACATAATATACACTTTATTCTTTTCATATACTCAAAAGCTTTTCTCACTCATACATTTCAGGAGAGCACACCACATTTATACTCTCCCAATATATAATACACACAAACAAAGGAGAAAACATATTTAATCTCACTTTACAGGTGAAAGAAGCAGCAGCATATAACGCCACATGCGCTGAGCAATACAACGGCACAATATATTTACTCTATTACAAAAAACAAAGCAGTAAGCATGCCCGCATGGCATATAATATCCCGTTACCCGATGAATGCATCCGGCAAACATCCCCCGTAAAGCGCGCCCCTCTCCCCTGAGCAACAGGCTGTGTGCCCGACCGGCGCCGTCTGCCGGCTGCCGGTATCAGGCAGGCTACGGACAACAACATTCTACGAACGCTAAAGGAGAATTGACCATGAACACCTGGCATCCGCTGCGTCTTGCAGCGCTGATTTGTAACGGTATCGGCACGCTTTTATGCTTCATGGACCTGCTGCAGGAAATAAGGACGTTTCTTGCCTTCAGCACTTTTGGCATACACAGCTCGCAGATTACGGCGCTGATCTTCTGCATACTGCCGACAGGTCTGGGGATTACGACAGTCGCGCTTAATCTGCTCAAAGACGACTCCAGAAAACTTACCATCATTCTGTCCTTTGCCGCTGCGGTAGTCATAGCCCTGCTCTATATATTGAAGCCCGGCTCTATGCTCGGCTTTGCCTTTATGCTGTTTCTTGCCGCAGGGGTATTGCTGATTGTCTGGCCACAGATTGCCATGCCGACAGTCGGTCAGCTTCTGCAACAGAGGCCAAAGCCGCACGCTCCTGTTGCGGCGACCGCTCCCGCCATGCAGCCCGGAACAGCCGGTACGGCAGAGGCCGGCGCCGCTGCCGCGGAGCCTGTCGGCGGCGGCGAAACGCCCCCTCACACGGACGGCACGGCGCAGGCGACCGCCAGAGTGCCCGCCATCATTTGCCCCAGCTGCCGGAACACCGTTTCTTCACAGGCCAGACAGTGCCCCCATTGCGGCCAGCCTTTCCGCAATGAGCAGGCCAGCAGACGCAGCCGTCTTGCGGCGCTCCTGTTCTGCCTTTTTCTGGGCTACCTCGGCATACACCGTTTTTATGTCGGCAAGTTCGGCACAGGCATCCTGCAGCTCCTGACGCTCGGGGGACTTTGTATCTGGACTTTCATTGATTGTATCTTCATTGCCTGCGGCGCTTTTCGGGATGCGGAGGGAAAGCAGCTGACGGAATGGACCGTACAGTAGAGCATTTTCAGTTTGAACCGCAGAGCGTTTCAAACCATACGGCCCGACTTGCGCGGAAAAAACGCTGTTTTCCGCGCAAGTCGGGCCGGGCGGAGCTGCGCTGCCGCCCCCTGTTTTGCTTTTTTCAAAGGCAGAACGCTCTGCTCCCACATAACAGCACTTCAAATTGTAATAAGGTCAGACCATGAAATACTATGATCCTGGCGCATTGCTGCGTCGCATCCCCGAAAAATGGCGTCTGCCCGTAATGGCGGGAGTCGGTTTTCTCTGGCTGGGGCTGCTGGCCGGGGTGGGCTGGTTCTTTCTGGATGAGCGCAAGCCCGAACGGATTATCATCGATGAGGAGCAGCTGAAAAAATCGCCGGTTGCAGACTGGGCAGGACTGAAATTGTTCTATCAGGCGGCCTTGCATGACGTGCCCCTGCAGCTCATGTCCGACGGGAAAAGCGCCGAGAAGTTCGTCGGTCCCGGCGACTATCTCGACATTCTGCGGTCTCTCCGTCTGGATCCCCCCGCGCTGCTGACAAAGCTGCGCCCCGAATCGCCGGACTACCTCATTCCGAACGACCGCTACAATACCGGGACGGCATACCGTACCTTTGTCAGGCTGGCTGACGGCATGTCCATGAACAAACTGCTTGAGGTCGGCAGCCAGAACGGCACCATCTGGCTGGACAGAGAGTTTATGGAAGATATCGATCCGGAAATGGACGACGACGGCAGCATGCTGATCTGCGGCGACAGTCGCGAGGGGGAAGTCTGCCTTGCCTTTCTGGACAGCAATTACCAGAAACAGGCCAAAGGCAACGCCTCGCTCAAGCCGGACTATAAGTTCATCGCCGCCACCAGCAGCAAGGACAGCGCCCGGCAGGAAATCGCGCTTTACAGACATCTGCGGGACGAACTGCCGCAGGTACTGGCGGCGCTGGCACAGGAAGGCCTGCGGGCCGTCAGCATGGAAAAAATGGAGCTGCGGCGCAACGAGAAAGAACGCGCGCCGGCCTGCCTCGTCGATGTAACGGTGGCCAATACCGACCCCGGACAGCGCGATGTGGAAGGCATCGATTTCCACTGCTACATCCTCGATACTCACGGAAAGCCGGTGGAACATATTTACATCCCGGGCAATGAGCGGCAGCGCATCAGCGCCGGCCGGCGTCCCCGCACGTATACATTCAAGCTGGAAGGAATCGGCGACGACCAGAGCAGACGGCTGATCAAACTGCTGGAAGGCAGCTATCAGCTGAAGATCGTCCCCTACGCCCGTCGCCTTGACGGTAAGGAGACCCGCGAGCTGAGCAGCGGAAGTCTGCCGGAGGGCATTATCTTTCAAAATGGCGCATGGAGATACAATAACGCGCCGCTTTCTTTGAAGGATGTTTCGCCGCTCCTCACAGTCAACCGGAAGTACGCCACAGCCGACGCCGAGCGCCTGAAGGCGGAAATGGAAGCCCGCCGGCCAACGATTCTCCGGCTGGCGACATGGGTGCACAATACAGCAATGCGAAGCCTTGTCGCAGGCGTCCCCCAAATAACGTTCCCCAAAGCGAATCAGTCCATCCTGAACCTGACGCTGACTAATACAAACGCGCACACGCAGTTTGAGGCGAGGCTTATCCTCGCTTTTGCCAATGCGGAAGACTACCCCTGTCAGGTTATGCGTTTCGGTGTCAACGGCATGGAATCCGGAGACAAAAAGGAACTGTCTCTGAATGTTTCTGACAGTTTGCCGTATTTCCTCCTGCAGGAAGTGCAGCGGGGAAACTGCAATCTTTCTATTTTTGCATGCGACATATCCTATTACGACCTGTATCCCGCCAGCGTACTGGAACGGAAAGACGGAAAACTGGAGGCGGATTTCTCTGCCTTTTATCAGCGTAACGGCGTCTGGTATTACAACGGGACGGCTCTGCCCGCCGAGGCGGCGGAATGTACGGAAACGCCGCTGCTCGAACCGGATGTTTCTCCTGAAGATGAAGAAGACCTCAAGGCCCGCTACGCCCGCCACCAGAGCTGGTTCAAGGAGCAACGCAAGCGGCTGGCTCCGCTGGTTTTCAGCCGCTTTGTGCCGCACATCCATACTTCCTGGTATCGCTCTGTGGAGCGCGTACAGGATGGGCTCTGGATCGATACGACCGGCGACAGCGATGTCTGGATGCTGGAGAACAAGCGGATTCCTGACGCCATC
Organism: Candidatus Desulfovibrio intestinigallinarum; assembly: GCA_019114565.1. GTDB lineage: Bacteria > Desulfobacterota > Desulfovibrionia > Desulfovibrionales > Desulfovibrionaceae > Desulfovibrio > Desulfovibrio intestinigallinarum. Next base: position 5,415 of record DXFI01000197.1, read on the forward strand.
GTGCAGGCTGCCGGACTGGAGGCCTGGCCGCGTAATGAAGCCCGCAAGGGCAGCACGGAAACAGACAGCGCTTCCACGAACCCCTCTCCCGCTGCCGCAACCGCCGACGCTGCCGCGCCGACCGCGACGACAACGGCGACTACGGCCGCAGACGACGGGCTGACGCCGGAAGCGGCACCCGCCGGTAAAAACGACAGTCCCGCCGCGTCCCCCGTTGTTGCCGAAGCAGTCATTGCTCCCAGCACACCCGGCGACAAGCCGCAGGCCGCCGCCTCTCCCCTGTCGCGGGAATCCATCATGGCCGAGGTTTCTCTGGCGGACAGTACCGCGGCGCACAAGGTTGTGTTTGCCATCCGGTTCCGCAACACCTCCGGTCAGGATGCTCAGGTCAGTTACCGCACCTTCTTTTTTGAATCGGGAAAAATGTTCGGACGGCGTGAAAGCAAGATGACCATTCGTGTGCCCGCCCAAAGCGAGCAGGTGCTGCACCTTGGCTCAAACAAGCCGGATATTGTCGATATCGGCAGACGCATGCGGGAAGGCAGGGTGCAGATGCTGGTGGAAATTGTTGACGTGGAAGCGGCAAAGTAACCTCTGCGGCGGAGAACACAATGCAACAGAAAAATAAAATCCCGGCCCGGTGCGGAGCCCTGCTGCTGACATTCTGCGTTCTGCTGGCGTCCGGTTGCGCCGGGGTGGTGGAAGATGTTTTCAGTCCTATGGTCTTCAATTCGGAAACGCCGCTGGGCGACAAAAGCAAGCAGATATATCTTGGGCGCTATTCCCTTTCGGAAGATTTCGGCATCATCATGGAAAAGCGCTGGCGCGTCATCCGCCTGGAAGAATACAGCGATATGCACGTGCTGTATCAGTGCGCCGATAAAGACATCGACTACAGCGTTCTTCAGGGACATCTGCGCAAGGACGGCAGCGAAAAGCGTCTGCTTGTGATGAGTTCCTCCGACACGGACGCGCTGTATCTGTTTGAGCTTCCTGTCTCCTCCAGTCCCTATACTTCCGGCATGTACAAGGGGGATTTCTTCCTGCAGCAGACCGTGGACGGAAAGCGCAAGGGCTGGCACTGGGACCGCAGCGATCCTTCGAGAATCGTCGTGGGCACCCTTTACCAGCCCTCCCGGAAAAAGCGCGGCAAAACGCGCACGACGGTATCCCGCGGCTCCGCCGGCACGGCGCGGGCGGAAAAGCAGCAGGCCATACCGAGAATGGAAACGCCGCTGCCCGTCAAGACCGGTAATGCGCCGCAGCTGGACACGCCCGCGCCGACGCCCGCGCAGGACAAGTCCAGGCCGACCCTGATTATTGACGAGTTCTAGAGCTATTTCGGTTTGCAACGCGTTGCGTTTCAAACCCTGCGATCCGTCGTTTCGCAAAAACAATGCGGTTTTTCCGCTCACTTTTGGCCGGGCGGCGCTGTGCCGCCGCCTCGCGTTCTGCCTTTTTCAAAGGCGACACGCTCTGGAAAAACATTGTGGCAGGCACGGCAGGAGGCGTTCTCCTGCCGTGGCCCCTCGCCTCATCCATTTTTCGGCGCCTTACCGGCCTTTGCCGGAGCTGCGCCGCCACGACCAAACGAAAGGGGAAGTTCTCATGCCCACATGGCTGAAACATAACTGGTACAGCATTTATTGGGGAGGCAAATACCGGCCCGGCTTTTTTACTCCGGGAAGCTTCTCCGGCGTCAACAACACCTCCGCCCAAAGGTATATTGCCAATTTGGTCGCCTATCTTGATGCGCACCAGTATTCCGTAGTCGGCGTTATCCCGATTGTGGAACCTGTCCAATGGGAGGAGAAGGGAACCGGACTTTCGCTGCATTGCACGACGGGCTTCTATTCCATACTGGAGCGCAGGGAACAAATTGATGAAGAAACCTACAGTAAAAGAATGGGTCTTGTATATCTTTCTGAAGAAATAGAAGCGGCAAAACAATATATCAAAAATGCTCCGCAGCAGCTTGATGAAATCGACATCACAGCCATTCATGAGATGACGGGCGTTAAATCCCTGTCCGAAATCTTCACGCTGATGTCGCAGGAACTTTCCGTCGAGGAGCGGAAAGGTCTTTTCAAGCAGACATATGTCATCGATATCGCAAGTATTATCACCTACGGCGCATACCTGACGTTCAAAACGCCCGAAGAGGCCGAGGAAGCGCTTGCCGGGATACGGAAGCTCGGGGCCGCCGTCATGCAGCAATATCGGGATATTGTGCAGCGTTATGGCGAGTGCGCGGCATTTCTGAAAACCGCGGGCATTCCTGATGAGGAGATTCCGCCGCTGAAAGGCAGACTCGAAAACACCTAGAGCATTTTCAGTTTGAAATGCTTTGCATTTCAAACCATACGGCCTGTCGTTTCGCGGAAAAAACGCGTTTTTTCCGCTCACTTTTGGCCGGGCGGCGCTGTGCCGCCGCCTCGCGTTTCACCTTTTTCAAAGTTGAAACGCTCCAGGGCATTTTCAGTTCTGTTTTTCCGGTAACGCCCCGTGCGGGAACATGCCGCCCCGCGGCAGGGCCGCCCAGGCTTCCGGAGGAAAGGCGCGCTTCGCAGCGAAGGCCTTTCCTCCTTTTTCATGCGCCATTCGCTCGACACAAGGACTTGTTCTCATGGAAAAGGCAGAGATGCGGCAGCCCGTTCCGCCGTATATCTTCTTCATCCTCATGCTGACCATTCTCTATCTGGGAGTGGAGCTGTGCTTCAGCGCGCATTTGCTGGACATTGCCGGCGGCATATCTTCCCGTGAGGAACTGGACAGGACGGAACACTGGGGACGCATCATTTCCGGCGTGGCGGTTGCGCTTGCCGTATGCGGCAGCATTATCTGCCCCCTGTGCAGGCGGCGGAAGGTGATGCAGAAAAGTCTGCCGCTGTCGCTGCTCGTGGGGGGACTGCTGATCTTCGGCGTCTATGAGGGAGAAAGGCGGCTTGTGGACTGGCTGGTGGACAGCGCCGATCCCGTTGCGCGACGCAATGCGGCCCTGCTGGCGGTGGCGTCGCATCAGCTCAAGCGGGAAGGCGTCAATATCCGCGGCCTGCGTCTTGATGCCGACGTGCTTGCCGGCGCGGAAGGCAAGGCCTTTGTTTCCCTGTTCAGCCCTTTTCTGGCCGCCCTGCCGGAAGTGGACGACATCATCATGCGAGAAGCGCCGGTCATGGTCCGCCACATGTATCTTGACGAGGTCAACGGGCCGAAAGGCTTTTATCAGGGGCCCTACAAGGAGTCGCTGGAACGTCTGCATCAGCGTTTTCTGCGCTATGCCACGGAAGCCAACAAGTGCATTGACGTGCTGCGTCAGGCCGATGCCGAAGCGGAACAGGCATGGCAGAACTATACAACGTCGCTGCGACGGCGCGGCTGGACGCCTGCGGGCGTGCCGCAGCGCTTTCACGCCCGTATACGGCGGCAGATTCGCGACGAGGGCGTCCCCGTGGCCGACAACTGGCGACCTTCGGACAAGGCCGGTTTTGTTCGTGCATTTCTGGGGAAGGTACGGCGGCAGGTGGATACGACCTGGAAAAGCGCCATGCTCCGCGAAGGGCTGGAGCATCTTGCTCTGCCGCTTACACTGCATTCCTTTGAGGTGTTTTTGCAGCATCCCCCTATACAGGCGGAATGGCGCAGGGAAATGTCCATGCCGGATCATGTGCCGTTGTCGTCGCGTCTTTCCTATGAAGAATACGAAGCGCAGGTTTTTACGCCGTTTCTTGATCGCCTCTGCAAGGAAAAAATGCGGGAGCTGCGCTCCCTGCCGGGCGCCTTCGCCCCGGGCGGCCGTCTGGAGGAGACAGGACGGCAGGCCGTGGAAGCGCTGGTTGTGCCGCCGCTGGCGCTGGCCTTTTCCCTTCTGGGCGCGATACTGCATCTTTGCAAGTTCACCTACTACCTGTCGCGCCTGACGCTTCCTCTGCGCCGGGCGCTGCTGCTGCCGGCAGGTCTGTTTCTCGCTCTGCTGGCCCTGCCTCTGGCGCTTCCGGGCAGCATTACCGGTTCGCTGGTTTATGAGCGTGTGGAAACGCGCATCACGGCAACACGCCCGAAACTGGCGTACGGCATCCGCTGGATTATTCAGGCGCAGCGCCTGCTGTATCCCGTCAACAAGGCTGTGCTGCTCCATGTAACGCGCCGTGCGGAACAGTGGCGCATGCTTTGGGAAGGAAAACTGCAATGACGGAATGTGGCCAGACGCGTACGGATACGACTTCTGTTTCGGACGAAGAGAGGCAGCGGATTGAGCGGATGCTGCGGGATATTGTATGCCGGCTGGATGCCGATGCCGCGGATGACGTGCATCTGGAAAAGGTCGAGATACGGGAGTTTTCTGCCGCAGCCAGTGTGCGTATGCGCTGGCAGCTGCGGGACAGACTCCGTCAGGGCTTCGGCGCCCCCGGTCTCGCGCCTGACTGCCGTGTGAATGACGCAGCCGCGCTTCAAAAAAATATCGATGGGTTCCGGGCAGCCTGCGATCTCTCCAGATACGGCGAAACCCTGCAGCCCCCGGCAAGGCTCGTCAAGGGCTCCTTCCAGCGGGAGATCTCCCTTTCCCCGGTCTGGTTCTGGGAGAAGCAGTGCACGTCGTGCAGCGGCACGGGGCGGCATATATGCCCTTCCTGCGGCGGGCGCACCTATCGCTGTACTACCTGTGACGGAACTGGGAAGATACGCTGCAGATACTGCGGCGGAAGAGGCCATAAAGACTGTAAAGACTGTTATGGCAGTGGATATACGAATTGTTCCCGCTGTGGCGGACGCGGCATAGATCTATGCCATGTATGCGGCGGATATGGAAGTGTATCTGATTTTTATCCCAGTACGAGAGAAAGACGCTGCTATAACTGCGGAGGAAGCGGCACCGCTATCTGCTTTGTCTGTCACGGCAGAGGAGAATTCACATGCAGAAGCTGTTCCGGCAGCGGAAAGATTACCTGTGCCGGCTGCGGGGGCAGCGGCCATGAGATCTGCACAGCCTGCGAAGGCGGGGGTTTTGCCATTTGCTCCACCTGCGGCAATTCCGGTTTTATTTCCTGTACGGAATGCCGGGGGAAAGGGGCCGCGTATGGAGCCGGAAGCGTCATCCTTCTGCTGGATACCAGCATCAGCGAAACCTGGATAACTCCGCCGCCGGAGACCCTGCCGATCAGATTGAGCGCGCAGCGCCGCTGGATACTGCAAACGACAGCTTCCGAATCGACGGAACGTCAATGGCATTACAAAAGCATCGTGCCGTTTCTGGTAGTTCACTTTCTCCTCTGCGGTAAGGAACACCAGCTGTTCATGGCGCCGGGAGAAACTCTTTCTCTCGCTGACCATGAACACATTTTTGCGGATTTTCGCAGACACAGCGCCGCCCGACTGCTGCAGACCCGTCCCGACGCCCCGCCGCTTACGCCGCGTTACGAACGGCAGGCGCGCCAGTGGAAGCAGCTTCTCGAAAGATTTTCCGTAAATGAACGCCTCTGGTCCGCAGCGGAACGGGAAGCCATAAACGAGCTGGATGCCGTATCCTGCTTCTGGCTGTGGACACCTTCCTTTATCTGCTGTCTTTTTCTGGCGGTGGGCCTTGTTTTCCTGCTTCGTCTCGCCGGAGCGGATGCCGCTCTATGGAGTCTTGCGGCATGGCCGTGTGCGGTACTGCTTCGCCGGAGGCTGCACCGCCGTCTGGAGCAGGCTGTTCCCATGCGTCAGATCCCCGACTGGCTCGATATCGCGGGCTGGACATTTCTCGGTCTGGCAACCTTACTGCTGTGAACCGGGGCTTTCTTGACGCCCCGCGGTTCCCCCCATACAGTAAACAGCTCAGTTTCCAATCTCCGTCGTATACCGTATGCCTATGACAGCTACCAACGCTCTGCCGCTCGCATCTCTTGCCCATATCGTGCTGGGTTATTCCTTTCGCACGCGTCTTCAGCCACGGGAGAACGGTTCCTGTGCCGTGGCACAGCTTGCCGATCTCGAAGGGGCGACCCTGAATACCGCTTCGTTGCTGCGCATTGAGCCGGACAACCCGCCGCCGCGCCATGCTTACCTGCGGGAGGGTGACGTCCTGCTGCGTACGCGCGGACAGCCCAAGGCCGTTCTGGTGGCTTCTCCCCCGAAAATCTATACTGTTGTGGCGGCTCCTCTGCTGATTCTGCGCCCCCGCACCTTCGCCACCCAGAAGAGTTTCGGGTCGCTGCCCCCTACGACGCCGGGCCTGTATCCCCCCTATTTGCAGTGGTTTCTCAATCATCCGCAAACAGTCGCAAGCCTGAGCGCCATGCATACAGGGAGCAGGGGCAGCATTCTGCGTAAGAGCGTCGTGGAATCCCTGACGATACCCCTCCCCCCCTGGAGGGTGCAGGAACAGATTGTCGAAATTTCCCGCCGGCTGGAGGAAGAACAGCAGACAATACAGAGGATGCTGGCTTTGCGGTACAGGTATGTGAACGGCTTTCTCCTTGAGCAGGCCGGCAGAATCGACACGGATTTTTATGAAGGCTCGCCCGAAAACTCCCGCTCCGCTGCTCTGAGAACGTACGACAGCTGCGGCGCTTCCGATATCGCACAGGGGAGGGGGGACACACCGGAGCGGAAGATTCCCGTCCCGAAGGAGCTGCGTTGCCGGAATCCTCTTGAGGAACACGCGAAGATGTGCGCCTGGCTACAGGAAATTGCTCTGGCCTCAGAAATGGCAAAACGCCCTGAACCTGAAAAGCGGCTGTCCGAACATGCCGAAACAGAAAGCGGGCAGCGGAGCGGCGCAGCCGAATGGCTGCGAATGCTATGAGAGGAAAAACCTTGCAGGATTTTGAAACCATCTGCCGGCAGCTTGATCCCTATCTGGACAGCAGCCTTGCAAACATCTTCAGGGTATCGCGGAACGACGGCTTCCCTTCCGAAGCGAATTACCGCTACACGGCAAAAACGCTGCTCTGTCTGTCTGCTTTCATGTATATCCGGCAGGGCTTTCAGGACGAGGCCCGGCCCGGGCAGGATGACGTCCCCTTTCCGGCTTTGCTGTTTGCCGGACTCTCCGGTGCCGCCGTTTCCGAGCCGGATGCCGACGCGCTGCACAGACTGTGGGAAAAGGTTGTTGCCCCTTTCAGACAGTGTTATGAGATTTCCCTGTCACATCATAAGGCGGCACGTCTGGTGCTGGACGTTCTGCAGGATCGGGCCATTGCCCGCGGTCAGGCCCTGAGCGTGCCCCTTCTGCCTTCCGGCGTTGCCCGGCTCATGCTCGGACTGGCGCAGGCTTCCCCCAAAGAACGCTTTCTCGATCTTTGTCCCGGACTGGGGGTACTCCCCGCCGAAGCGCTTCTGGCATCACAGGGGGAGACCGCGCAGCCCTGCGTCATGGCCGGTGTCTTTGCGGAACAGTTGCTGCGTCTCTGCGCGTTGCCATCCGACAAATTTTTGCCCCGCTCCGATGCCCCGGAGACAAAAAAACAGCCTGTCATGGAAGCGGATGTGGCGTGCAGCATGGGGGCGGCGCTCTCTGCCGGAGATAACGGACAGAGGGAGGCGGAATGCCTGCAACGACATCTTACAGGCCTTGCCCCCCTTCAGGGGCGCGCCGTACTGCTGGCGTCTCCTTCTCTGCTGTTTCGCCAGGGAGAGGCCTCCAGTCTGCGTACAACAATTATGGAACGTAACGTGCTGGATGCCGTTCTGCTGCTGCCGGGCAATGCATTTTATGGCAGCAATGCCCAGTTTGCCCTGCTTGTTTTCGATCGCGGACGCGAGACCGGCGGCCCGCGCAGCCGGAAAAAAGACGTTTTCATGCTGGACCTTGCCGCGTTTGCGGACTCGGATACTCAGGACTGTTTCTGGCAGCAGAGCAAGAATCTCAACTACTTTGAAACGCAGCATATCCAAAAAATCTGCACCCTGATGCAGGAGCGCAAAGAGCAGGCCGGAATAAGCCGTCACACACCCTGTGAACGGCTGATCGCGGAAAACGTCTGGTTGCCTTCGCGCTTTCTCCATAATGCCGCCTATAACTGGCGGGCGGAACGAGCCGAATATCAGAATCTGGAAAGCTCTCTGCCGGCCCTTTCCCGAAGGCTGACGTCTCTGCTGGATTCCCTCGAACATGACTTCTTAAAAATAGGCGAACAACGCAAGCGCGATGACGATGCCGCATCCTGATTCGCCGGGATGCTTGCGGAAGATGGCATAAACATCCTTTCGCGCTGCGTCGGCAGCAATTCGCCGTATCATTCCCCGCCCCGGGGGCTCATGCTGGAGTATGAAGCCCCCGGGGCGGGGCTTTTTATATTCCCTCCCCGACAGCACACAGAAAAATTTTTTTAGATAATATATTGATATAATAAAAGAATATGTCATTTTATGGAAAGCGCCTTTAAACAGTAACGATGTTTCTACTTTACTTTCCGGACGATTTGTAGAAAAGTTTCTTCCAGGCGGTGATGTCTTCGACGCCACCAGACAACTTTTTTACACGAGCACATGCAGTAACTACGTTTCTGCATGTACTCCATAAAATAACATGGAGATTCGTAATGAGTGCTATGGGATTTTTGGCTGCGGACAAGGCTTCTTCTCTTCCCCTGAAGGAAACAGATACTTCCGGGGAACTGCTGCGCTTTGATAACGGCCTGCGCGTCACCTTTGCCGAAGGTTGCCACAACATGCTGGTGACGGGGACAACCGGCGCGGGCAAAACGACATCCATCATTCTCCCGGCAATGGATCGGCTGATCGGCGCCGGATTTGGCGGCGTCATTGTGGATGTGAAAGGCTCGCTGGCCGATTCCGTCCGCAAGCTGGCTGCTCGTCATGGACGACTGGGAGACGTGGTCGAATTTGGCCCCGGGCCGGGCGCGCGAAAAATTAATTTGTTTCATGGCGTTGACAGCTTCCGCTTCCGAGATCTGCTGCGCTCTCTGCTGCTGGACTCCGCAAACAGAGACGATCGCAATATAGCCTTTGCGATGTCCGGATTGCGCTGCCTCACCCAAGCCTATCAGATGCTGTTACTGCTCAGCCGGGCGCAAAAACTCAGGCTGAATTTCGATATTCTGCGCCGCCTGATCAATGACCATTACTACGCGCTGCGCGTTTATCATAATTTTAAAAAGGAATTTGAAAAAACAAATATTCCAGAGGCGGAGGAACTCATGCTCGCCATTGAGGGGGACAAAATGCACATTATTCCGCATGACGAAAAAAAGCAGCTTCGCGATAACACATGGAACGAACAGGTTGCCTACCGGCTCAGCGTCATTCGCTCCGCAGTTGAAAATCTGTGCAATGCACCGGGAATAAAGGAGAATTTTATATCTTCCCGAAAAGAAAATATCGATATTGCAGATCGTATTTATCACAAAAAGCAGATTGTCGTGCTGCGTCTGGCTCCAGAGACCGGAGTTGTCGGGGCCGGACTGGTGCGCATCCTGTTGCAGGAGTTTTATACGGCTGTTCTCCGCCATGGCAGCAAACTGCCGGAAAACGAATATACCTTCTGCATAGCCGACGAAGCGCAGCACTTTCTTTCCACAGACAGAACAGAGGCACTCAACGATAATCAATTCATTGCCGTGGCACGGGAAAGCCGTAATATCAACATCCTCGGAACACAATCGCTGTCTTCGCTCTATGCGCGCACGCATGATGAAGAAGCCATAAGAACCATCGTCTCCAATTGCAATGTTCGCCTTTTCCTCTATTCTGACGATATGAGAACACGCGAACTCTCAAATATTTGCAGACAAAAGCCCCTTGAGGAACTGCAACCCGGAGAAGTTGTTCTTGCAAAATTCAATACATTCCGGCGTTCGCATCAGTATGCGACTGCCAGCGTACAGGATATGTACAATGAAACGCAGCAGAAGCTTGCTGCTGTTCAGGATATACCTCTCCCCCCTGTCATGCCCGAAAAGATGCCCGGAAAGGCGGCTCTGCGTAAAAGACAGCAACGGCAGCGTGCTCTTGAAGACAGTTATGTTGTCAAATCCGGCCCCAGATTCCCGGACGCATCGGTCCTGTTCTAGAGCATTTTCAGGTTGCAACGCGCTGCGTCCAAACCACACGATCTGTCGTTTCGCGGAAAAGCGCGTTTTTCCGCTCATTTCAGGCGAGGCGGCGCTATGCCGCCGCCTCGCGTTTCACCTTTTTCAAATCAACAGCGTATGAAGCAAAAAAGCTCGCCATATCGGCGGGCTTTTTTGTGTTTGGAAAGGACAGAAGTGCAGTTTATCGGCTCTTGATGATGACTCATCAAGTCATCCGGCATGATACGCTATACGCTCTGACAAATTTTAAGAGCTGTTCCCGCGATAGAGCAAAGAAACACTGTCCACCGTCCCGGGGGAAGAGAGATGGCGCCAGATCCTGCCAGAGACAGTTCCCCAGCGGCATCAACCGCCGGACGACCCAAAGCCCCCTCCGGGGGACGTCTGACAGCAGAAAAGCGACGACGGCCCCGCGCCGTCTCATCCTCCAGATGAGCGCGCTTTGGGGAAGGAGGGGGGAGTTTGAGGGGGGAGGAACCCCCCTTTACGCGCAAGCTAAAAGGGGTTTCCTCCCCCCTCAATTCCAACCCTTAACCAGAACCGTAAAACACAAAAAAAGCCCCTCGCGCTTGGAGCGGCGAGGGGCTTTTGAGCAATCTTTGGCAGCGGCCTACTTTCCCACATGACGTTATGCAGTATCATCGGCGATGGAGAGCTTAACTTCCGAGTTCGGAATGGGGTCGGGTGTACCCTCTCCTCTATGGCCACCAAAGAAATTTCG
>DXFI01000198.1 GCA_019114565.1 Candidatus Desulfovibrio intestinigallinarum
CTGGAAAACACGGTGACCAACCTCACCATCCAGTCGGAAAACCTGCAGAACGCCGAATCCCGCATCCGCGACGTCGACGTGGCCACCGAAATGACCAACTTCGTGCGCAATCAGGTGCTCACGCAGTCGGCCGTGGCCATGCTCTCGCAGGCCAACTCCATGCCGCAGATGGCCATGCAGCTCATCGGCTAGTACAAAAGCACAAGTTCAGGCGTGCCGCTGCTCCGGCGGCGGCACGCCGCCTTTCCCACTTGCAAACGCCCTCAGCCGGAACAACTCCACCGAACCAGCGACTATGCAATTGGGCGCGCATGCCTTTATGCCGACGAGGCCGTGCGCCGGATTTCATACCGAGAAAGGGTCTTACAGAGTTCCTCGGCCAGGCGAACGCCCTTTCTCTCTCCAGGGAGGAAGAAAGACGAAAGCCCGCCGCGTTTATGCTTTTGCCCCTTTTCTCCCTCCGGACAACAGGAAGGAGAGAAGGGGATTCTTGCCTTTCCCGCTTGCAGGGCGTATACCCCTCACGAGACCCGACGTCTCATAAGTAAGGGAAAAGCTTATGCTAATACTGAGCCGACGTGCAGGCGAAAGCATCTACATTGGCGACAATATTCGTGTCAGCGTCCTCAAGATACAGGGCAGCCAGATTAAACTCGGCTTTGAAGTACCGGAAAATGTCGGCGTGTATCGAGAGGAGGTCTACAACCGCATCCGGGAACAGAACCAGAAGGCCCTCGACGTCAGCAATGACGCGCTTCTGAAAATGGCCGCCATGTGGCAACAGACGACATAAATATGCTGTCCTCCGAAAGGAAGTCGCCTTTCTCCCGGCCCACGCAATGGCGGAATCCGGGGCATCTGGCGTTGTATCGAAACAATTTTGCCGTTCTCTCCCGAACCGGCCAAAGATACGCCCGCGCCATCAGCAGCCCTCTGCCGCTTGCGGAGTTCTCATGCAGCCAGAAACCAGAGACGCCGCCCGATCCCCGGGGCGGCGTCTTTTGCACACGATGAGAGTTCATAAGGCTGCCGCGAAAAAACAGCCGCCCTTTCCGCCTCCGTCGTTCCCCCCGGCACTTCCGCCCCTCTTTCCTTCCGCACTCCTCACATTCCGACATAGTCCCCAAACATGCTCCCGGAACATTTTCAGTTTGAAACGCGTTGCGTTTCAAACCATACGGCCTGTCGTTTCGCGAAAAAAGCGCGTTTTTTCCGCTCACTTCGAGCCGGGCGGCTAAGCCGCCGCCTCGCGCTTTTTCTTTTCAAGGGCAACTTGACAAAACAGTAATATCTTCTATTTACCATCTAACCACGTAACTATCTTGACGATATTAAGACAATTCCGCTAAAAGCAGATCTGTCATTCCTATACAGGAACGAGATGAATGTCAGCTTTTCCGACATTTTTCACCAGGACGCCCCGGCCGGTTCCCGGCATGCCGCTCATGGAGGAGACGCATGTACATCAATCACAACGGCATGGCACAGAATGCCGCAACAACCCTGACCGGCCATTATGCCCGACTGGCGACCTCCACCGAACGCCTGTCTTCGGGCATGCGCATCAACCACGCGGCGGACGATGCCGCCGGTCTTGCCGTCTCCGAGCTGATGCGCGTTGATATTGCCGCCCTGCATCAGGGCGTGCGCAATGCCAACGATGCTATTTCCATGATTCAGACAGCCGACGGCGCGCTGGGGATCATCGAGGAAAAGCTGATTCGCATGAAAGAACTGGCCGAACAGGCCTCCACGGGGACCTACGACTCCACCCAGCGCCTGATGATCGACAGCGAGTTTCAGGCCATGGGCTCGGAAATCACCCGTATTGCCCACGCCACGGATTTTAACGGCATCAAGCTGCTGGACGGTTCCCTGTCCGGCGGCGCAGGCGGCGCAACCGGCCCCGTCACCACCACGACCACGGCCCAGTGGGATTTCAACGATACCGGCGACAGCTCCGGCAACGGGCATACCCTCACGACCAGCGGCGTTGTCTCCTTCAACGGCGGCCGTCTGGAAACGCAGGAGGGCGTCATCGGCAACGCTTCCGTCAATCTTGATCTTTCCAACAACCCGGGACTGGGGTTTGCCCTGTCCTTCAGCACCATTCGCGCTGCGGGCACCGGCGCGGGCGCGCAGACGGAGCTGTTCAGCTTCGGCGGTCTGACCGCCGTTGCCTATACCACCGGCGAGCTGGAAGTGACGCTCAACGGGCAAAGCGTCGGCAGCGCCGTCGGCGCCGTCAGCGACGGCGGCACCAACACGCTGGAAGTCCGCATAGAGGAAGACAAGGCCCTGCACGTCATTCTCAACGGCACGGATATCGGCAGCATTGCCAATGCGAATCTCGGCGGGCAGGGACAGCTTGTCATCGGCAATACCACCAATTTCGGCTATGCCACCAGCTTTGATTCCTTCACAGTCACGGAAGGCAAGCCGCAGCGGGCCGCAGGCCGTCCGGCGGGCGTTCTGATTCACTTCGGCCCCAGCAACGACTCCGCCGAGGATTACTACATCATCAAATCTTCCGATGCCACTCTGACAGGGCTCGGGCTGGCAGGCGTGAATATACAGACGCAGGAACGCGCCCAGACCACCCTGAACCGCATCGGAGACGCGCAGGCCCGGCACGCCGAAATCCGCAGCTACCTCGGCACCATGCAGAACCGGCTTGAAAATACCGTGACCAACCTCACCGTTCAGGCCGAAAACCTGCAAAACTCCGAATCCCGCATCCGCGATATCAATGTCGCCACCGAAATGACCAACTTCGTGCGCAATCAGGTGCTCACACAGTCGGCCGTGGCCATGCTCTCGCAGGCCAATTCCATGCCGCAGATGGCCATGCAGCTTATCGGCTAGGCCAAGTGTAGGATATTTTGGGGGAAGGGGAACCCCTTTGGCTGGCGCACAAAGGGGCCCCCTTCCCCCAAGCCCCCATCCCCTCCCCAAACGCGCTTTCTTCAGAACACTCAAACGCCGCGGACACGCCGCCGCTTTCCCTG
>DXFI01000199.1 GCA_019114565.1 Candidatus Desulfovibrio intestinigallinarum
GAAGGGAACCCCTTGCGCGCCAGCCAAGGGGTTCCCTTCCCCCCTCAATAACAACCCTACCCTTTCTTCTTGGCCCCGGCCATCTGGTAGCGCTTCTGGGCCGAAAGCTCGACCTTGCGCAGACGGATGGAGAGGGGCGTGACTTCCACAAGTTCGTCTTCGCGGACGAAGTGGAGAGCGTGTTCAAGGGTCATCTTCTTGACCGGAGTAAGGATGACGTTTTCATCCTTGCCTGCGGCGCGCAGGTTGGTCAGCTTCTTTTCCTTGGTGGCGTTCACGTCAATGTCGTTGTCGCGGTTGTGCTCGCCCACGATCATGCCTTCATAGACGGGATCGCCGGGCTCCACGAAAAGGACGCCGCGCGGCTCGAGGTTGAACAGGGCGTAGGCCACGGCGTTGCCGGGACGGTCGGCCACGATGGAGCCCGAATAGCGGGTGGGGAAATCGCCGCGCCATTCCTCATAGCCTTCGAGATACGAGTTCATGATGCCGGTCCCCTTGGTATCGGTCAGGAACTCGTCGCGATAGCCGATGAGGCCGCGGGAGGGCACGGTGAACTCAAGACGCACGCGGCCGGTGCCGTTGTTGATGCAGTTGAGCATACGGCCCTTGCGCTGATTGAGCTTGTCGGTCACGACGCCCATGAACACTTCGTCGCAGTCCACGTAGAGATGCTCGATGGGTTCAAGGGTCGTGCCGTTTTCATCCTTCTTGAGAATGACTTCGGGACGGCCGACGGACAGCTCGAAACCTTCGCGGCGCATGGTTTCAATGAGAATGGCCATCTGGAACTCGCCGCGCCCCTTGACGAGGAAGGCGTCCTTGTCCGCGGTATCTTCCAGACGCACGGCCACGTTGCGCAGGCATTCCTTGACCAGACGGTCACGGATGGCGCGGCTCTGCACGAGCTTGCCCTCGCGCCCGGCCAGAGGAGAAGTATTGATGCCGAAGCGCATGGCCACGGTCGGCTCGTCCACGCGGATACGCGGCAGAGCGGCCGGAGCTTCGCGCGTGCAGATGGTGTCGCCGATGGTCACATCCTCGATACCGGCAAGCACAACGATGTCGCCGGGTTCGGCCTCTTCCACTTCCGACAGCTGCAGACCGTCATAGACCTGCAGCTTGGTGGCGCGCAGGGGACGAGGTTCGCCGTCCTCGCCGATGCAGGCGAGAGCTTCCTTAGCATAGACCTTGCCGTGCATGATGCGGCCCACGGCCAGACGGCCGAGATAGTCGGAGTAGTCGAGATCGGCCACCAGCATCTGGAAGGGCTGGTCGGGATCATAGGCAGGACCGGGGATTTTTTCGAGAATGGTCTCGAAAAGCGGCGTGAAGTCCTTGCGCTCGTCGTCAAGATTGCGCATGGCCACGCCCTCGCGCCCGATGGCGTAGAGCACAGGGAATTCCAGCTGCTCGTCGGTGGCGCCGAGGTCGATGAACAGATCGTAAATTTCGTTGAGCACTTCGTCGGGGCGGGCGTCCTTGCGGTCAATCTTGTTGATGATGACCACCACGGGCAGGCCGGCCTCAAGGGTCTTGCGCAGCACGAAACGGGTCTGAGGCAGAGGCCCTTCGGAAGAGTCCACCAGCAGGATCGCGCCGCTGGCCATGGAAAGGGAGCGCTCCACTTCGCCGCCGAAGTCGGCGTGGCCGGGAGTATCGATAATGTTGATTTTTACGCCCTTCCAGTTGACGGCGCAGTTCTTGGCCGCAATGGTGATACCGCGTTCACGTTCCAGATCCATGCTGTCCATGACGCGGTCATCCACCTGCTGATCGTCGCGAAAGACGCCCGCCTGCTTGAAAAGACCATCCACGAGAGTGGTTTTGCCGTGATCGACGTGAGCGATGATCGCCACGTTGCGAAGGTGATTATTCTGCTGCATCCTCTCTGACCTTGTAAAAGACGTTACCCGGAACTGCGGGGCGGATTGCGGTTTTGGAAGGCGGTAAGAATAGCCCTTTTTTACATGCTTGTCACCACCGCCGTCAGGAGGCGGGCCAGCGCGACGCCGCTTTTTTCGGCCGTGGCCACGATTTCCTCAATGGTGGCGGGAGCCATGCAGTCCGGCAGATTCTTGTTTGTCATGCACGAAAGCCCCAGCACGCGCATGCCGAGATGACGGGCGGCAATGACTTCCAGCACCGTGCTCATGCCCACGGCATCCGCGCCCCACTGCCGGTACATGCGGGTTTCGGCGGGCGTTTCCAGCTGCGGCCCCAGCACGCCGATATAGACACCGCGCTCCAGACGAATGCCTTCCCTGCGGGCGCATTCGAGCGCCAGCGCGCGCAACTCGGCGTCAAAGGGTGCGCTCATGTCGGGAAAGCGCGGCCCCGCGGCATCGTCGTTGGGGCCAACGAGGGGGGAACGCCCCGTGGCGTTGATCTGATCGGTCATGCAGAGCAGGCCGCCCGCGTCGAACTGGGGATTGATGGCCCCCGAGGCATTGGTGATGATCAGACGGCGCACGCCCAGACCGGCCATGACGCGCACGCCCATGCAGACTTCCGCCGGGCTTGCGCCTTCATAAAGATGGCGGCGTCCTTCCTGAGCCAGCACAAGCCGCCGTCCGGGGCCCAGACGGCCGAGCGCAAAACAGCCGGAATGACTCTGCACCGTGGAGGCGCGAAAACCGGGCAGTTCCTCCCAGGGAACGCGGACGGCATCCTCCAGGGACGCGCCAAGGCCGGAAAGTCCCGTGCCGAGTATCAGCCCTATGGGTTCGTCTCCGCTTGCAAAACCGCTCTCCGCGTCGAAACGGGCCTTCAGCGCCGTAACGGCAAGCTGGACTTCTGGGAAATTTTGCATCAAAATGCCTCCTGAAATACTCGCTTTCCTTCGCCCTCCGGCGTGCCTGTCGCGGCGGAGGCCTTTTGTCGTGGAGCAAATCTGCCCCGCGCACTATAGCCCGGCGCGGCGCGGTTCACAAGCATCGGCCCGCAGTTCATCCGCGCCGTCGGCAGGAGACCTATGAGCACATTGCAAGACCTGTACAAGCTGCCGCTGAACCAGCACAAGGTTCTGGTGGCAAACCGCGGCGAAATCGCCATTCGTATCATGCGGGCCTGCGCCAAGCTTGGCCTGCCCTTCTGCGCCATCTACACGGCGGAAGACGCCGCCTCCGGCCATGTGCGCCATGCCCGCGAACACGGCGGCGAAAAAAGCCTGTACCGCGTTTCGTCCTACCATG
The DNA here is from genome assembly GCA_019114565.1 of Candidatus Desulfovibrio intestinigallinarum. Taxonomy (GTDB): domain Bacteria; phylum Desulfobacterota; class Desulfovibrionia; order Desulfovibrionales; family Desulfovibrionaceae; genus Desulfovibrio; species Desulfovibrio intestinigallinarum. The sequence goes on from DXFI01000199.1 coordinate 3,195, forward strand.
ACGCCAACGAGCTCATGGCCGTGGCGGACGTGGCGGAATGCACGGCCGTGCATCCGGGCTACGGCTTCTTTGCCGAAGATTTCCGCTTTGCCCGCCGCGTGACCAAGCGCGACCGGAAAATGATTTTCATAGGCCCCTCGTGGAAGATCATCCGCGAACTGGGCGACAAGATTAATACCAAGCGTCTGGCCCGCAGCCTCGGCGTGCCCACGGTGCCGGGTTCCGACCGTCCCATTTATGACGAAGTGGAAGCCGAGCGCATTGCGCGCAGCGTCTTTGAATTTCAGGAGCAGCAGGGCATCAAGCGCCCGCTGGTGCTGGTCAAGGCCTCGGCGGGCGGCGGCGGCATGGGTATCGAGGAAGTCTACGATATCGACATGTTCCGTTCGGTCTATCGCCGCATCCGCAACTATGCGCTGCGCCAGTTCAAGGACGAAGGCGTGCTCATCGAGCAGCGCATCACCGACTTCAATCACCTTGAAGTGCAGATCGTGTCGGATCGTTCCGGGCAGCATCCCGTGCATTTCGGCACGCGCAACTGCTCCATCCAGTCCACCGGCCTGCAGAAGCGCATTGAAGTTGCGCCGGGCTTCGCGCCCCACAACATCAGCTACAGCTTCAATGCCGAAAAGGTGCTGGTGGACATCGTCCACTATTCGCTGACCATGGCCCGCAAGGTCGGCTACGACAACGTGGGCACCTGGGAATGGATCGTCACCCGCAACGGCGAGCCCTTCCTCATGGAGGTGAACACCCGCATTCAAGTGGAAAACGGCGTTTCCGCGCGTATTTCCACGGTCAACAACGAAGGCGGCGTGGATCTCATTGCCGAACAGATCCGCACCGGTCTGGGGCAGCCGCTGGGCTACGGTCAGGAGGCCATTGCCTTTGACGGCGTGGGCATCGAATACCGCCTCATTGCCGAAGACCCGGACAACCGCTTTACGCCGTGGGTCGGCCGCATCGAACGCTTCAGCTGGCAGGAACAGCCCTGGCTGACCATGCTGACCCATGTGCCGACCGACGAACCCTACGAAATCCCGACGGAATTCGATCCCAACCTGGCGCTGGCCATTGTCTGGGGCAAGGATCTGGACGAGGCCAAGGCCCGCGGCCGGGAATTCCTCGACGGGCTGGTGCTTGAAGGGCATAACGCCGCAGGCGACAGCCTCAAATCCAACGTCAACTTCCTTCGTGCCAATACCGAGCGCATCCTGCGCTTCTAACGGGCCTGACCGGGATATACGAACCTATGGACAACAATATTGAAAAACGCCTGCAAAGCCTGAAGGATCGCCTTTCCTACGCCCGGGACATTTTCGCGGGCAAGCATGACGACAGCCTGTCCATGCTGGAGGAAAAGCTCGCCGAATTCAACGCGCGCGCCAGCATGGGTGAAATTCAGGACCCCTATACCGACATCGTCACGCTGGAAGATCTGTTCTCCTATGTGGAAAGCCGCCTCGAAGGCCTGATCACGCCCATGGACAAGGTGCGCATCGTGCGCCATCCCCAGCGTATCTGCCTGCGCGACATTCTGGAAAACGTCTACGACAACTTTACCGAAGTGGGCGGGCAGGACGAGCACAGCCTTGATCCGAGCATGCTCATCGCCCGCGCCGTCATCACGCGCCGCCACGGCAAGAAGAGTCACACCCAGTCCGTCATGATCATCGGGCAGGAAAAGGGGCACGGCGCGGAATTCCGCAATGGCGGCTCCGTCAAGCCCTGGGGTAATGCCAAGGCCCAGCAGTACATGCGTGTGGCCGAAACCGAAGGCATTCCCATTCACGCCTACATCTTCACCCCCGGTTCCTATCCGGTGGAAGACTACCCCGGCGCGGCCCAGCAGATTGCCCGCAACATCTACTGCATGGCCGGTCTGCGCGTTCCCGTCATTGCCGTCATCTCCGAAGGCGGCTCCGGCGGCGCGGAAGCCATCGGCCTTGCGGACAAGCGCCTCATGCTGTCGCACGGTTACTATTCGGTCATCTCGCCCGAAGGCGCCGCCGCCATCGAAGGCCATCTCAAGGCCGGAGAACGCGCCACCCCGGATCTCATCGAGCACTGCGCCGAGCATCTGCACATCACTGCGCAGGACAATCTGCGTTTCGGCTACATCGACCGCATCATTCAGGAACCGCCCCTCGGCGCGCGCCCCAATCACTTTGAATTCTTCCGCCAGCTGCGGCAGGAAGTGATCCGCGCCACCGACGAGGTCGTCATCCAGAGCCGCGGCCTGCCCGGCTTCCGCAAGCTGGCCCTGTCCCGCCTGCGTCGTCCCGACATCAATCTGGACGAAACGCATCTGCGCTGGGGCCTCTCCAGCAGCAACAAGGATCGTCTTGTGGAGCGCCGCCAGCAGAAATACCTGCACTTTGCCCGCGAGGCCGCGCTCGACAAGCGCCCCTTCCTGACAAAGAACGCCGCTGCCCTGCGCGACTGGCTGAGCAAGCCCTGGGTGCATCTCAAGTACGATTTCTACCGCAAGCATCAGCGCCGCATCAAGAGCATGGTCGAGGAAGTGGGCAGCGAAATTGATCTGATCAAGTCCCGCCTGTTCAGCCCGTGGCGCAAGATTGCCCGCCTGCCCGCCAAGAAGACGCAGGCCGCGGAACTGACCTCGCTTTCCAACTGGGTGGACGATCAGCGCCGCAGCAAGTGGAACTACCTCTCGCCGCGCTACAAAATCGACCGGACCCTGACCTGCCCCAACAGCGCCACCTACGGCTGCCTCGATCTCTGGGGCCCGGATCTGTTCGCGGAATTTGCGGGCGTGTGCAGCCATTGCGGCTACCACTTCCCCATGGAACCGGAATGGTACGTCAAGAACGTCTTTGACGTGGACTCCGTCTTTGAATTCAACGCCGAAATCGAAGCGGGCAACCCGCTGGAGTTCCCCGGCTTTGACGAGCGCATCGCGCAGGCCAAGGCCAAAACCGGCGTCAAGAGCGGCTGCATGACCTTTGAAGCCCGCATCGACGGCATCAAGATGGTGGTGGCCATGCTCATGGGCACGTTCCGCGGCGGCTCCGTGGGCGCGGCCGAAGGCTACAAGTTCGTCGAGGCCGCCGAACGCGCCGCCAAGAAGCGCTATCCCTTCCTGGCCTACGTACACGGCACGGCGGGCATACGCATTCAGGAAGGCACGCACGGCGTTATTCAGATGCCCCGCTGCACCGTTGCCGTGCGCCGCTACATTCAGGCCGGCGGCCTGTACATGGTGCTTTACGACACCAACTCCTTCGCCGGTCCCGTGGCGAGCTTCCTCGGCTGCTCGCCCTATCAGTTCGCGGTGCGCTCTTCCAATATCGGCTTTGCCGGTCCCGGCGTTATCAAGGAAACCACCGGCATGGATATTCCGCCCAAGTACCACCGCTCCTACCGTGCGCTGTCGCGCGGGCATATTCAGGCCATCTGGGATCGTCGCCAGATCCGCGCCAATCTCAAGCAGGCCCTGCTGACCATCGGCGGCCGCAACCTCTATTACCGCTAAGGAAGGCCGCCCATGATCGACATCTCGAAGCTGCTGGACGAAATCAAGGCGTCCCCCTATCGTGAAATAGTCATCTCCACGCCCCACACCGGCGTGGTCACCTTCGGCGATCTCAAGGTCGGCGATACCGTCATGGGTCCGCAGGGCCAGTGGAAGGAAAAACCCGGCACCCGGCTTGCCACGCTGGAACGCGAGCGCAATCCCAAACCTATCCTTGCTCCGGAAAAGGGCGAGATCTGCCGCATTCACAGCGAGCTTGAAGGTCAGTTCGTGGAAGCCGGAACCCCGCTCATGATCCTGCGCCACATGCTGACCCGCGCCGAAGTGGAACATGCCATTCTCAAGAAGGCTCTGCACCTCTTCTGCGCTCCCGAACGCGCAAAATACTACTTCATCCCCGAAGTGGAGAAAAAAATCCGCGCTTCCGACGCCCATTCCGTGCAGGTGCGCGACGGCATGGAACTGCTCATCATGTCCCGCATGAAGCGTGAAGTGCCTCTCAACTACTCGGGGCCTGACGGCGTCATCTACGCCATCTACTTCACCATCAATGAAAACATGGACGCCGGCGCTCCCCTGCTCGGCGTCTGCCCGCAGGATCAGCTCCCCGCCATTCAGGACGTCATCATGCGCGTCCAGACGGAATGGACCGAACGGGGCTAACGCCATTCATAACCTGTTCTGGGGGAAGGGCCCCCTCTGCTCGCGCGAGAGGTGTTTCCCTTCCCCCAGAGGCCCCCATCCCTTCCCCAGCGCGCTTTTTCAGACGGATGCGGAAGCATACGGTAGTCGTCTTAGTAAAAACGCGCTGTAGATGCATCCTAGGGCCTGTTAACACTATTCGTAAGTTGTTTGGGGGGAAAGGAAACCCCTCTGCTGGCGCGAGAGGTGTTTC
>DXFI01000200.1 GCA_019114565.1 Candidatus Desulfovibrio intestinigallinarum
AGCCCCCCATCCCTTCCCCAGCGCGCTTTTTCAGAGGGGACAGAAGCGTCAGACATTTCTATTTGTTTGAAAAGCGTACGCCCGAAAGACAAACCGCCCGCGCAGGACGGAAAACCATATTTCCATTCTGCGCGGGCGGATATGCTTTCTGGCCTGTTCCGGCCCGGCTTCCGGGCCTGCCGCGTTACTGATTCTGGTGGTTGCTGTCTTCGCCCTTGTCGCTCTTGCCGGCACGCAGGGCAAGATACAGTGGCGTTGCCGTGGCGCGCCCGGAAAAGATTTCCTCCGGCGTGGCATCCAGTGCCAGCGGCAGCACTTCGTCCACGTGATCCACAAAGATGATTTCCAGATCGCGCAGCACCTCGTCCGGAACTTCCTTGAGGTCCTTTTCATTGTCATGCGGCATGATGATGCGCTTCATGCCGCTGCGCCGCGCGGCCAGCAGCTTTTCACGCAGACCGCCGATGGGCAGCACGCGCCCGCGCAGGGAGATTTCCCCGGTCATGGCCACGTCGTTGCGCACGGGAATACCGAGCAGAGCCGACGTGATGGACGTCGCCAGCGTAATGCCCGCCGAGGGGCCATCCTTGGGCGTCGCGCCGGACGGCACATGTACATGGATATCGACCTTGCGGTAGAAACGGGGATCAAGACCCAGCACGTCCGCGCGCGAACGCACATAGGACAGGGCGGCCTTGGCCGACTCGGTCATGACCTCGCCCAGCTGGCCCGTGGTCACCACATGACCGGAACCGGACATGAGGCTCGTTTCCACCAGCAGGATTTCCCCGCCGCGCTGATTGTAGGCCATGCCCGCGCACACGCCCACCTGCGGCTCGCTCTCCCGCTCCTCATGACGGTACTTCTTGATGCCGAGCATGGAAGGCAGACTCTGGCAGGTCACATTGATGCACTTGTCCAGGTCCTCGTCTTCCACCAGCTTGATAGCCGTCTTGCGGCACAGAGCGCCGATTTCCCGCTCCAGATTGCGCACGCCGGCCTCCCGCGTGTAGGAACGGATGATGTCCAGCAGCGCGTTTTCAGAAAGGCGGATATTTTCCGGCTTGAGGCCGTGGGCTTCAATCTGCCGCGGCAGCAGGAAGTTACGCGCAATATGGCGCTTCTCCGTTTCCAGATAGCTGTTCAGCTCGATGATTTCCATGCGGTCCAGCAAGGGCATGGGGATGCTGTGCAGCGAGTTGGCCGTGGTGATGAAAAAAATTTTCGAAAGATCATACTCGATATCGAGATAATGATCCATGAAGGTGTCATTCTGCTCCGGATCGAGGACTTCCAGCAGGGCGGCGGCCGGATCGCCACGGTAATCGGCCGTCATCTTGTCGATTTCGTCAAGGCAGAAAAGCGGATTGTTGTATTTGACGCGCTTGAGCGACTGAATAATCTTTCCGGGCAGGGCCCCCACATAGGTGCGGCGATGGCCGCGGATTTCGGCCTCGTCACGCACGCCGCCCAGAGAAAGACGCACAAAATCGCGCCCCGTTGCCCGGGCCACGGACTTGGCCAGCGACGTCTTGCCCACCCCGGGAGGGCCGACAAAGCAGAGAATGGGGCCTTTAAGGCCCTTGGAGAGCTTCTGCACGGCCAGATATTCGAGAATGCGTTCCTTGGGTTTCTCAAGGCCGTAATGGTCGCCGTCCAGCACCTGCCGGGCCGTCTCGATATTGATGTCTATTTCCTTGAGCTCGTTCCAGGGCAGATCAAGGAACCAGTCCACATAGTTGCGCACCACCGTATATTCGGCTGCGGAAGGCGGCATGGTGCGCAGCTTCTTCACTTCGGCAAGCGCCTTTTCGCGCGCTTCCTCGGGCATGTTCAGCGCCCGCAATTTCTGCTCGAGCTCGTCCACCTCGGCCTGGGGATCGTCGTCCCGACCCATTTCCTTGTTGATGGCCTTGATCTGCTCGGTCAGATAATATTCCCGCTGATTGCGCTCCATCTGCTGACGCACGCGCGTCTTGATGCGCTTTTCCACAGAGGCCAGCGAAACCTCGCTCTGAAGCAGCTCGAACACCAGTTCCAGACGCTCGGAAACGTCGCCCATTTCCAGCGCCTGCTGCTTTTTGACGTAATCGACCTTCAGATGCGGCAGCACCGCGTCAGCCAGCGCCCCGGGATCTTCCAGCGCCTGCATGGAGAGCATGGCGTCCTGGGAAATCTTCTTGTTGATTTTACCGTACTCTTCCAGAGCCTCGTGCACGGCGCGCACCAGCGCGGAACGTTCCTCGGGACGGCCTTCGTGCTGGGGCATGTCTTCGACAGCCGCCATAAGACAGGTCGGTCCGTCTTCCAGCGCCGTCCAGCGGGCGCGCCGCACGCCCTCGAACAGGACCTTGATGGTGCCGTCGGGCAGGCGCAGCACCTGCAGGACACGACAGATGACCCCCACGGGGAAAAGCTGCTCGGGAGAGGGCTTTTCCAGCTCCGGCTCCTTCTGTGTCACAAGGTAGATCTGCTTGCCGGCGCAGGCCTGCGCGGCCTCAATGGCCTTCATGGAGGCTTCGCGCCCGACAAAGAGCGGCATGATGGAACGCGGGAACATGACCACTTCCCGCAGGGGCATGACCGGGACAAGGGAAGTGCTGGCGATATCCGGCATAAGAATCCTCGAAGGCGGACAGGAACCGCCGTATCGTTTTTGAAAAAGGGGAGGGAACCTCTTTCCCTGACGGAAAGGCCCCCCTCCCCTCGTGAAGGTCATACGATTCAGTCAACCGTGCGACATATATCCGCGGCATCCGATGGTTTGAAATGCGCGGCATTTCAAACTGAAAATGCCCTAGGACGCCTGCTCTTCCGGTTTGACCTCCGTACCGTCGTCATACAGCAGAACAGGGTCCTTGCCCTTTTCGATGACGGCCTGATTGATCAGGCACTCGCGGACATTGGGCATGGAAGGCAGTTTGTACATGATATCCAGCATGGTACGTTCCATGACGTTGCGCAGCCCGCGCGCGCCGGTCTTGCGCTCGATGGCGCGTGCGGCAATGGCCTTGAGCGCATCGGCGGTGAAGCGCAGCTGCACCTGCTCCAGCTCGAAGAGCTTCTGATACTGACGCACAAGGGCGTTTTTGGGCTCGGTCAGGATGCGCACCAGATCGGGTTCGTCCAGATCGTCCACATGGGTGATGATCGGAATGCGGCCCACAAATTCGGGAATCAGACCGAATTTGACGAGGTCCTGCGGATGAATCTTTTCCAGCAGCTCGGCCAGCGACATTTCCTTGGCGGAGCGCACCTTGGCGCCGAAGCCCATGCTGCCGCCGCTCATGCGGGATTCCACAATCTTGTCGAGCCCCACGAAGGCCCCACCCACAATGAACAGAATATTGGACGTGTTCATGCGGATGAATTCCTGCTGCGGATGCTTGCGCCCGCCCTTGGGAGGAATGTTGGCCTCGGTGCCTTCAATAATCTTGAGCAGGGCCTGCTGCACGCCTTCGCCGGACACGTCGCGCGTGATGGAGGGGCCGTCGCTCTTGCGGGAAATCTTGTCGATTTCGTCGATGTAGATAATCCCCTTGCTGGCCGCCTCAATGTCATAGTCGGCATTCTGCAGCAGCTGCACGAGAATATTTTCCACATCCTCGCCCACATAGCCCGCTTCGGTCAGCGTCGTGGCGTCGGCAATGGCAAAGGGGACCTTGAGGATCTTGGCAAGCGTCTTGGCAAGCAGGGTCTTGCCGCTGCCCGAGGGACCCACCAGCAGGATATTGCTCTTTTCGAGCTCCACATCATCACCGAGCGCATCGGCATAAAACACGCGCTTGTAATGATTGTGCACGGCCACGGAGAGGATCTTCTTCGCCTCGTTCTGGCCGATGACGTACTCGTCAAGCTTCTCCTTGATTTCCTGCGGAGCCAGAAGACGTTCCGGGCTCTCGGGACTTTCCAGCTGATCGCGGGCGATGATTTCGTTGCAGGTCTTGATGCAGGTATCACAGATGCAGGCATTGCCCTGAACGATCAGATTGCGGGCTTCGCGCTCGCTGCGCCCGCAGAAGGAACAGCGCAGAGGGGCTTGCGTAGCGTTCTCTTTCGGCATGATTTAGCTCTTTTCCGCAAGATCGCGGCGTGAAACAAGCACGCGGTCAATAATGCCGCAGGCTTTGGCTTCTTCGGGAGTGAGGAAGTTGTCGCGCTCCGTGGCCTTCACAACATCCTCGTAGCTCATTCCCGTATTTTCGGAAAGAATGGTGTTGAGGCGTTCCTTCAGGCGCAGCACTTCGCGCGCATGGATGTCAATATCCGTCGCCTGCCCCTGGAAGCCGCCCGAAGGCTGATGAATCATAATCTGACTGTTGGGCAGGGCAAAACGCATGCCGGGTTCCCCGGCCGCGAGCAGGAAAGCGCCCATGCTGGCCGCGCGGCCCATGCACACGGTCGTGACGGGGGCGGTGATGTAGCGCATGGTGTCGTAAATGGCCAGACCGGCCGTTACGGAACCGCCGGGAGAATTGATATACAGGCTGATTTCCTTTTCCGGGTCCTGAGATTCGAGGAAAAGAAGCTGCGCGCAGATGAGCGAGGCCACGGTATCGTTGACCTCGGTGCCGAGCAGGACGATACGATCCTTGAGCAGCCGGGAATAGATGTCATAGGAGCGTTCGGCGCGGCCTGTGGTTTCGACGACGATAGGGACAAGGGACATAGAAGCGTCACTCCTTGCGTAAGAAACGCCGACGACGGAATGCTCACGGCGAGCATGCGGCGACCGCTCCGTGCGGAACCGCGCGATCCGTAGAACATATTCAGGTTGAAACGCGTTGCGCTTCAAACCATACGGCCTGTCGTTTCGCGGAAAAAACGCATTTTTCCGCTCACTTCTGGCCGGGCGGCGCAGTGCGCCGCCTCGCGTTTCACCTTTTTCAAAGGTGACACGCTCTAGCCCGTCGAGCTGCGGGAAATATACGCATTGCTTGAAAAAGGCGCAAGCCGTTTGCCGTTTGCCGACAACGGCGCGCCACAAAAAGATAACCGGCAGAGGACGCGCCCCACCGCACGGGGAGTGTGTCCTCTGCCGGAGTCACGAAAACGGGGGATGCTAGTCCTTCTTTTCTTCGGCAGCGGCGGGCCTGGGTTCCACTTCCGTCACCTTGGCGCGGGCATAGACGGCGTCCATGGCCTTGTCGGCCAGCATGCGATCACGCAGGGTGAACATCATGCCGGAGCGCTCGTAGGCTTCGCGGGTCTGCTTGAAGTCTTCGCCGCTGCGCAGGCAGAGCTGATACAGCTGCATATTGACTTCCTGCTCGCTGACCTGCAGGTTTTCCTTCTTGGCGATGGCGAGCAGCAGCACCTGGCTGCGGGTGATTTCCTCGGCCTGGGGCATGACTTCCTTGCGCAGTTCCTCTTCGCTCTTGCCGAGGGATTCGAGGCTCTTGCCCTGACGCTCCAGACGCACGCGCAGATCGGCCAGCAGGCTGCGCACCTGCACGTCCAGCAGGCTTTCCGGCAGGGGGAAGTCCACCAGCTTGAGCAGCTGATCGAGCATCTTCTTTTCGGCGGCGCCCTTGTTCAGGCTTTCGCGGCTCTTGCGGTAGCTTTCGATGATGCCTTCACGCAGCTTTTCCAGGCTTTCCGCGCCCACCTTCTTGGCAAGATCGTCGTTCAGCTCGGGCTCCTGACGGGCCTTGATGGCATGCACCTTGACCTTCATGGTCAGGGTCTTGCCGGCAAGGTCCTTGGCCAGGAAGTCGGCGGGGAAGGTGATGTCGCCTTCGCCTTCGCAGTTGAGCTTCACGGTCTTGACGAGCTTTTCAAAGTCTTCCAGCGCCTGATGTTCGCCCAGCGCCAGATCAAAGCCGTTGGCGCCGAGGCCTTCCACGGGCTTGCCGTCTTCATAGGCGGAAAAATCGATATTGGCGATCTGGCCGTCCACCGCGGGGCCGTCACCGTCGACAGGAATCAGCGTGGCATGATCGCGACGAATGCGGGCGAGCACCTCGTCCACTTCCTCGTCCTTGATCACGACCTTTTCCTGTTCCACTTCCAGCCCTTCGTAAGGAGGCAGATCAAAGGTCGGCAGCACTTCAAATTCCATGCTGTAGGTAAAGGGCTGGCCCTTTTCAAACGCGCTCTCGTCGGAAAGGTTCAGACCGGACACGGGCGTCACGTCCAGCTTCTGCATCACGTCGTTGATATGGACGTTGATGAGGTCCTGACGGGCTTCGCCGTAAATCTGATCGCGGAAACGCTTCTCCACCACCGAAGCGGGCACCTTGCCCTTACGGAAACCGTCCATCTGCACGGACGTCTTGTACAAGGCCACGGCGCCCATGATGGCGGCCTCGACTTCCTTGGGATCGGTAGTGATATTGACCTTTTTCTTCACAGGGGAAATATCTTCGACAGTGTATTCCACAGAAGCGCTCCTTCAGCGTATTTCTCGGCGGCCGAAGCCGCTTGGATACAAAAGCGGCGACATCCGGGGAACGGATATCGCGAATTCTCGATACGAACCCTTTCCCCTACCCCGAATGCGATTTTCTTTCAAGTCCGCAGACAGGTCCCCTGCCCCGGGAGCGCGGAAAAAGAGCCGTTCGTCCGAAAGGGCGTCAGAAGCCCACCATAAACTGCATACCAAAGCCCACGGTTGAGTCAGGGGTGTGCGGCTCCTTGGCCAGGGCATTTTCCCTGCTATCCTTAAGAATGAACTCCGGGCCGACGCTGACGGACGCATTCCTGTCTCCGGCCCTGGCCTGCGCCCGCACAATATGGCGCTGATGCAGCGAAAAGACTTCGCCGGCCTGCCGTATTTTCGTGGGCGTTTCCGGCTGCCAGGTGGTGATGTCGCGTTCCCAGCTCAAAGCCACGCCGGACGTCGGCTGATCGGGTCCGTCACCGGCGGAACGCACGCCGCCGGTGTCGCCGGGCCTGACCCCGCCGGCCTTTGCGCCGCCGGCCTTCGTCGCGGGAGCCGCAGCCTTTTTGCCCCTGGCGACAACGGCCTTGTGCTGCAGTTCAGCGCCGCTGATGCCCTGCCGCCAGCGGGAAGACTGGGCATCAGCCCCGAACGTCCAGCCGGCGGCATCGGGTTTCAGCGTCGCTCCGGCGGCAGGTTGCGGCCGCCGCAAGGCTGTCTTGTCCGTCGAGCGGGCAGCACAAAAGACTGGCGCAGCCCAGATCGCGGCCGCCAGCAGCGCCGACAGAAATCCCGGCGCAGCCAGCACGGTCATACGCCGGAATTGTCGTACAAAAACTATCCCGTTCATGCGTCCATGATAGCCCCTCCCGGAAGCACTGTAAAGACCGGCTGCATGTCCGCCCATGCATAAAGAGCAGTTCCCCTCCGCAACACGCAGAATAACGGCAGTTTCCGGACGAAATCTTCAAGAACGGCATGCTGTCGCACCAGACAAGAAACAGTCTCAACTTCATCATACCTATTTCATAAAAAAGTCTACATATGGGAAATAATCTCTATATAAATTATATAGTATTACTCAAAAGAGTTTACATTTG
>DXFI01000201.1 GCA_019114565.1 Candidatus Desulfovibrio intestinigallinarum
TTTTCTCGCTCCGCTGCAAAAAGGCTGGGCCCTCCCGCGCCGGCGGCGACCGAAAGGCGGCCGCAGGCCGTGCCCGTTAGGCGACGCAGGAGCCTTACGGGCATCGACAGCAGAGCGAGGGGTTTCCCTTCCCCCCAAACAAACAATGAATAGTATTGACAGCCTCTTTCGGGCGGTGGTCATACTTCCGCACCGGCCGTCAAAAGTTGTTCGACGATCACGGTGGAGCCGTTTTCGGTGGCGTAGTGCAGCGCGCTGTGTTGCAGGTTGTCCACCAGATTGACATCCGCGCCATTTTCGATGAGCAGGGCCGTCATGTCGTTGTAGCCTTCGCGGGCCGCCAGGATCAGCGGCGTTTCGCCGTCCAGATCCCGCAGGTTGCAGTCCGCGCCGCCCCGCAGCAATGTTCTGGCGATGGCGTCGTTGCCTTCCGAGGCCGCATAGTGCAGCGGCGAGAAGCCGTCCAGCAGTTTGCGGTTGGGGTCCGCGCCTGCCTTGAGCAGGATCTCCACCAGATAGACGTTCTGGTTCCGGCACGCCAGCAGCAGGGGAGTTTCTCCTTCGTCGTTGGGCGCGTCGATATCCGCTTGCCCGCTGCGGAGCAGCGCCTCCACCACTTCGCTCTGGTTTTGCCTGCAGGCCTGGTGCAGCACCGTGTTCCCCGCATGATCCTTCCGGCCCTGGCCGTCCTCCAGCAGGGCGACGACATCCCGCATGCCGTTTGCGGCGGCATAGTCAAGCGCCGTATGGCCTTCCTCATCGGTCAGCGTCTTGTCCGCTCCCAGTTCCAGCAAAAAGCGGCAAGCCTCGCTCCTCCCGTACGTGGCTGCATAGATCAGCGGGGTCCTGCCTTCGCGGTCTGTCCCGTCCAGCTCCACGCCCTTGTCGTGCAACAGGCGGATGATGTCCTTGTTGCCCGACTGAGCGGCCAGGTGCAGCGCCGTGCGGCTTTGGTTGTCCGCGATGGTCGCATCCGCTCCAGCGTCCAGCAGGAGTTTCACGATGTCCCGGGAGCCTTTGGCGCTGGCATGGTGCAGCGGCGTGGCGCCCTGCGCGTCACGTTTGTCGAGCTGGATCCCGCCTTTTTTCAAGAAAGTCTGCACGATGCCTTTCTGCCCGTTCTTGCAGGCCGTCAGCAACATATTGTCAAGATTTATCGCCATGATGAACCCTCCCGAGCCAGCTTATCCCATATGCGACAGCAAAAGTTTGACCAGAGCGGCATTATCCTGCTCCACCGCATAATCCAGGGCTGTTTTCCCGGACAGGTTGACCGCGCCGACGTCCGGCTCGCCGTGATCCAGCATCAGCCTCGCCATGTCCACAGCGGTGGGGGCGGAGGCATGGCGCGCCGCATAGTGCAGGGCCGTGTTTCCCTCCACATCCCGCAGCGTCACGTCCGCCCCGCCATCCAGCAGCGCAAGCTGCACGTCTTCCCAGTCCCGGAAATTCCCCGTGCAGGACAGCATCAGCGGCGTTTGGCCCGCATCGTTTTTTCGGTCTACGTCCGCGCCAAGCCTGACCGCTTCCTCCACGACCATGTGGGCAACGCTGTTCGTGCCTGTACCTCTGACGTCCTGCGAGGCGCAGGCCAGCCCCAGAAGGCAGTCGCCCTGATCGTTGAGGTTGCTGTCCAGGTCGAAGCCATATTGCACGAGGAGCGCCACCAGCTGCTCCGCCAGACGGTCCCGATAAAGGTTTTTCGGCGCGTGCATCCTGATCTGCGGGCTGAACAAAGCCGCGATGGGCGGTTCTCCCGCGCTGTTTTTCAGGGAGGGATCCGCTCCCAGCTCCAGCAGCAGGGAGGTCATGGGGATGTTGCACGTCCGGCAGGCGACCGCCAGCGGAGAAAGCCCCTCAAAGCTTTTCGCTTCGCTGATGGCGTTGATGTCTTCGCCCATGCTCACCAGGGTGCGCACCGCCTCCTCGTCGCTGTAGCGCACGGCCTGATGGAGCGTCATGCCGCCTGCCGCGATCCTTTGCTTCCCCTCCTGGCTTTTCTCTTCCGTGGGGGACAAGCTGCCGTCCAGCAGGGCCGCGATCTTCTTTGCGCCGGCGCGCACCGCCAGCGTGTGGGCCGTCTCGAGCATGTCGTTTTCCGCTTCCGGGTCCACCCCGGCTTCCATCAGGAGCACGGCACAGCGGAACAGGTCTTCCAGCTTTTCCTCGATGCCGCGTTTTCTCCGCTCCAGCTCTTCCAGAGAGATGGGGCTGCGTTGCTTGACCGGCAGGGAAGCCTCGTTGCGTTTCTCCCTGATCTCTCTCTCCACAGCGTTCAGCCCATCCAGCGGATTGCGGCAGGCTTCCACGAGCAGATGCAGCCCCGTATTTCCGCGTTCGTCTTTCCTGTTCAGCTTCACGCCGCGCTCCGACAGAGCGCGCAGAAACTCCACGTTGCCCGCCTCCGCAGCGACATGGTAGCAGAACTTCCCGCAGGAATCCCGCCGCGACGTGCCGGCCCCGGCGTCAAGCAGCGCCAGGGCGGAGCGGTAGATGTCCCCTTGCCGCGGGGCGTAGTTGCTGGAAAATCCCTTTTGCGCCAGAAGGAACAGCGGGAGCGCCCCATAGCCGGAAGCCTGATTGGGCTTCAGCCCCTGTTCCAGCAGCCAGGCGATCGCTTCCGGGTGCGCGTTCTGGCTGGCGATGTACAGCAGATTGGCGTCACCGTAGCCGCTGGCCGTGGCGTTGAGCGCACACTGCTGATACATGAGGAAGATGGCCTCGGGATCCGCGTCTTTTTGATACGCGCCCCAGATCTCCATGATATCCATGTCATATCCTCTTTTCCGCTGTTTGAAGCAGGGCGTTTTCCACATTGGCAAAGCATTTTCCCCGCAGCGAGGCCGTCAGGCTCCGCACACGTGCCCCGTCACCCTGCTGTGCGCAGAGGTCGATAAGCAGCCGCAGGATACGCTCCCGCGCATAGTCGGGCAAACAGAGGGCCTCTTCTTCACGCATGGGAAAGCGGTATTGCGCCTGTCCGCACTGTCGCTCGTACAAAACGTGCAGGACGTCCTCCTCGCCGGAGGGCTTCACTTGCTCTTTTTTTCCAGCCTTGAGGCAGGACAGGGCCTTTTCGAGGCAGGAGATCGCCCGCTCCGGCTGTCCGGCCTCTTCCAGACAAAGCGCCGTGTTATACAACAGCGGCGCCGTCCACGCTCCCGACGCGGACAGGCGTTGCAACAGGTGGAAGCACTCGGCCGTCGCGCCCTGTTCATAGAGCGTGCAGGCCAGAGCCATCACGGCTTCTTCTTTTGCGGGGAGCGTCGGAGCCGCCCCGTTCGGCATGCTGTCCATATGTCCTGCCTTTGCGCGGCAACTGCCGCCGTATTGCCGTAATCTAGCGAAGCCATACCAACTAAACAAGCGCTTTCAGCATTTTCGTGATGAGCGGGGAGGCGGCGTTCCGTCCTGCGAGGGAGGCGCGAGCCGGAGAGGTATACCCTGAGCATGCGAAGCGGGCGGACCGTATCCGGCAAAGAAGCCGGACAAACGCGGTAAAAAGCCTGCGAAAGCTGCGCCGGGGGCTTTTCTCTGGTATGGGCTGCATGCTAAGGTCATCAAAAAAAGGATGCTGCCATGCCCGAACTGCCTGAAGTGGAAACCGTCGTCCGAACCTTGCGCCCGCAGGTGCTCAATGCCCGCATACTGGGCGTGGAGCTTTTGCGGCCGTCCATCGTCCTGCCGGAGAGCCTGCCGCTGGAATCTTTATGCGGCTGCCGCATCAGCGCCGTGGACAGGCGCGGCAAGCTGATCCTGCTGCGCATGCTGGCGGAAAGCGGACGTGACGGCGGCCCGGAGCGCCCGGATCTTCTTGTGGTGCACCTGCGCATGACCGGACGGCTCATGCCGCACCCGGCGGGCACGCCGCCGCATGCGCACACGCGCTGTCTGTTCCATCTGGAAGGGCCGCAGGGGTCGTCTGTCCTGTTTTTTGACGATGTGCGCGCTTTTGGAGTGCTTTTTGCCGCCACGGACGCCCTGCTTGCGGCATGGCCTTTCTGGCAGGAGCTGGGGCCGGAACCGCTGGTCGTGCCGCCGGATGCGCTGGCGCGGCAGCTGGCTCCCCGCTTTGCCGGCCGGCGCGGAGCGGTGAAGTCACTGCTGCTGGATCAGGGCGTGCTGGCGGGGATAGGCAATATCTATGCGGATGAAGCGTTGTTCCGCGCGGGCATCGACCCGCGCAGGGCGGCGCAGACGCTGGATGATCAGGCGCTGCTGCGGCTTTGCCGGGCGTTGCAGGAGGTGCTGCGCCTGTCCATCGCCCAGTGCGGCAGCTCCATCCGCGACTACCGGGACGCCAACGGCAATGTGGGTGCGTTCCAGAACAGTTTCGCCGTCTACGGACGCGGCGAAGAGCCGTGCCATACCTGCGGCAGACCGCTGGAAAAGGCGCGCATCGCCGGACGGGCCACGGTGTTTTGTCCGCACTGCCAGCGGTAGCGACAGGGCGAGACTGGGGCAGGGGCGCGTGCCGTCCCTCCGCGTTCTTCCATCCTCCCGGTAAAAGCGCGCTGGGGAAGGGATGGGGGGCTTGGGGGGAAGGGAAACCCGCTCCCGCGCTGGCAGCGACCCGACGGGCGGCCCGCAGGGCCGTGCCCGTTAGGCGACACAGGAGCCTTACGGGCATCGACAGCAGAGCGAGGGGTTTCCCTTCCCCCCAA
>DXFI01000202.1 GCA_019114565.1 Candidatus Desulfovibrio intestinigallinarum
CTCAAGCTCCCCCATCCTCCCCAAAACCCGCGCGCAGTCTGACGGATAAAGATGGACATTTTTTGTAACATGTAATGATATCTTATTTAACCTCAGGGACTGTTAACACTATTCGTAAGTTCTTTTGGGGAGGGGAAACCCCTCTGCCAGCGCAAGAGGTGTTTCCCTCCCTAGCGCGCCTTTTTCCGGCGGCTGTAACGCGAAAGTCCTTTTCTTCAAGAAGAGCCCGCTGCCGGCCCCGCCAAACCAGAGGAAACAGAACACGGAAATACAAAAAGCCCCGGAAGCATCGCTTCCGGGGCTTTGTAAATTTCTGCGGCTGCGCCGTATCTGTCAGCTAGGCATTGGCGGCCTTGAGCATTTCTTCCACCTGCTCAAGGCTGGGCGTCGCGCCGTCCGCCAGACCGCACAGGCTGCGCACGGCCAGCATCAGCATATCGAACTGAATACGCATTTCCGTATTGCCGTTATGGATGACGCACATGTCGTCCTGAACGTTCAGCTGATAGGCGTGACGCGTGCGTTCCTTGCCCCCGGAGCGCACGATATAATAAACCTGCCCTTTGTCTTCGGTGGTGTAGAGCTTCTGGCGCGTCAGAACGCCGCTCTCCTCGTCAAACCATGAACATTCCGAAAAAAGACGCCCACGGAAGCGCAGATCGCTCCCGCTGTCCTGTGCCAGACAGATGTCTTCCATGGTGGTATCGGCGCTCATCCTCTCTCCTCGACCTGTAACGACGCAAGCCCCTGGCGCGTGTGCCCTGCTCCGTCGGAAGAAAAATCCTGCCGCAAGCGATGCAGGATCCTCTTCCTGCCCATGCACCTGCAAAGCAAACAGCTTGACCTTGTTTAAATCAGCAGCCGGCTCCTCGCGGGAGCCGCAAGGGCACAGCGCGCCGATGCGCGCCAATGCCGGATTCGTGTCTGGCAAAAAGCTAGCCTAGCCCCAACAGCTTGTCAACACGACCTCCCCGCCCCCTGCTGTCACCACGGAAACCAGTGTAGCTAACGTTAACAATTATCTAGAATAACAATATTTTTTATCTACAGAGACATGAGAACACTTCTAACCGGCCTCACCACGAAGCTCATTTTTAAAATGGATGCAAAACCGCGGCGTTAGCCCCTGTCCCTGTCGGCTCATCCCCCGCCCGGGGAGAGAAAAAACGCTCATCTATACTAACTATACAATATTTCTAAATTTTTTATAAAAAAAGACAAAAGAAACATTTTACGCACACACCCATTCCGGCAGAAATCGGACAAAAATTGTTTCTATCATAACTAACCAGCTTATTTCCAAAAATTTTTTATGCACAAAAAAAGAAGATAAAAAACAAAAAAATTTTTTTCTTTCTCTTTTTGCCGGTGCGGCGGCCTGTACTGCACAAGAGCGGCCGAACTGTGTCCAACGCGGGTAAAAATACGGAAACACTTGTGCAAAACTCTTATAACAAAGCTATTTTATTATATTATTTACGAACACAAAAAGATTTCCCGCATCATACGGATTCCCAGCGCCGCCCGGCCCAAAGTGAGCGGAAAAACCGCGCTTTTTCCGCGAAACGACAGGCCGTATGGTTTGAAACGCTGTGCGTTTCAAACTGAAAATGCTTCAGTGTTAACAGGCTCTGCCCAGGGCAGGGGAACAGGCAATCCGGCGAACCGCACAAGGCACAGGACTCCGAAATACCGCACGGATCAAAAAAGGGAGCGGAGGCTTTCGCCTCCGCTCCCCGGAAATCATCGCTGCTATGAGCGATTAGCCTTCGATCTTCTTCAGCAGCGCCTCGCCTACGGCGCGGCCGAGATCATGGGCCGCCTTCAGGCCGTCATGCCCGGGCCGCCAGCAGCAGCGCACCGGAGCCGCGGGCAGTTCCCAGCCCATTTCCTCAAAGGTGCTCTGAATGCACTTGGCGCTTTCACCGGACCAGCCGAAGGAACCAAAGGCGCCCGCCACACGGTTTTTCGGACGCAGGCCCTTGATGTAGGTCAGCTGTGCGGCAACCAGCGGCAGAATGCCGTTGTTATGCGTGGGCGAACCGGCCAGCACCGCGCCGCACTGTCCCAGTTCGGTCATGATGGTGCTGTGATGGTTCTGCTTCACGGACATAATGCGGGTGGGGATACCCAGCTCTTCCAGACCGGAGCAGGCGGCATAGGCCATCTTTTCGGTGGAATGCCACATGGTGTCGTAGAAAATCAGCGCACGCTTGCGGGGCTTCTGTTCGGCCATTTCGCGATACAGGTCCACAATGCGCTTCACGGAATCCTTGCCGCGATGAATCAGGCCATGATCGGGGGCAATCATGTCGATATCCAGCGATTCCACAATGGGCAGGGCGGCCAGCACCTGCGGCGAGTAGGGCAGCACGATATTGTTGTAATATTCGCGCACGCGGAACTCGAAATCGGCGGGATCGTGCTCGTCCACGAAGCGGCAGCTGCCCGCGATGTTCTGGCCGAAGGCATCCTGGCTGATCAGCAGCTTGTCTTCAGGGATGTAGGACACCATGCTGTCGGGCCAGTGCAGCATGCGGGTTTCCTGGAAGACGATGGTGCGCTTGCCGATGGAAATGCTGTCGCCGCTCTTCACAGCCTGCACGGGCCAGTCCTTGCACTGGGGGAAGTAACCCTGCATGGACTTGAGACCCAGCGTGGAGCAGAAAATCTTTTCGGGCTTGCAGCGCTCGACCACTTCGACCAGCGAACCGGCATGGTCCAGCTCAAGGTGATTGATCACCAGATAATCAATGCTCTCGGGGTCCATGATCTTGGACAGACGGCACAGCAGCGTCCCGACGCAGCCCGGAGAAACCGTATCGAAAAGGACGTTCTTTTCGTCCTTGATCACATAGGCATTATAGGTGGTGCCTTCGGGCGAGGTGGAGTAGCCGTGGAAATCGCGATGGTCGTAATCGACGCACCCCACCCAGTAGATATCTTTTTTGAGTTCGACAGACTGCATTGAAGTCTCCATGAAAAAATGGTCTGCCCCGCCAATGAAGAACGTCATCGGCAGGGCAGAAAAATGGATGCGGGAAAATCCCTAGGCGGCAGAGAACTGATCCTTGCCTACGCCACAGACAGGGCAGGTCCAGTCGTCAGGCAGCTGATCAAAGGGCACATTGTCGTGTTCCGCAGGATCATATTCATAACCGCACACGCCGCATACGTACTTTTCCATGTGTCACTCCTTGGGGGTGAAACTGTCATTTTTTCAGGGCAGCGACAAACCGCTGCCGGTATATATACAGGATTTTTCTTCCTGATGCCAGACCTGCCGGCCGGACTCCCCGCGAAAAGGGGAGGCCTGCTAGTTTTCGGCCTTCCACACGCCGTGCAGATTGCAGTATTCGCGGGCCGTCACCTTGGCGGCATCGGTCTTGAACACGGCTTCGGGCTTGTCGCCGGGCTTGAGGAATGCCATCAGGCTCTGGCCGTCGGCAATGAGCTCAATCCACGGAATGTAGTGTTCCTCGGTCATGGGATGGGCAACGCTGCCCACCGTCACCTTATAGCCGCCGTCAATCTTTTCAATGACGGGCACGTGCTTTTCCAGCGCGCCGTCGGTCGCGCCTTCCTTCATGTGCTTCATGGCTTCGCCACAGCAGGTCATGCTGTCGCAACCGCCATGCAGGACTTCCACCACGTTACCGCACTTCATGCATTTGAAGATATCGAGCTTTTCGGCCATGAGAATACCTCTCTTTTTTTATCGGCAGACATTGCCGTCATGCCGCACATGCGGCTGTCAGTCTGAATGATCCCAAAAGGGCGTTTCGGAGGAGGGAGTTTCCCGTCCTCGGACCAGAAAAATCCAGGAACTTTTCGGTCCTGCCCAGAATTAGGAATCCTGTGCAATAAGTCAAGGGGCTCCGATCATTTTTCTCGCTATCTTGTCGCGGCCCGCCGACGAATACCCAGCACATTGGGCAGGGACGGAGCGGGGGGATCGCCCAGCAGAATAGCGGCGGCGCTGCGCCCGTAGAGTTCCATGAGCATGCCCCCCGAGCGCAGCAGCAGTCCGGCCTGAGCGCCGCCCTCCACATACATGACGGTGCGCACGTCCAGGGGCAGATTCAGCAGGCGCTGCGCCAGCACATAGGGTTCCACGGGCTGGCGGCAGTGCAGAAAAAGGATATGCCCGTCGCCGGTCTGCGCCACGGCGGCAACGGCTACGGGGCGGCTGTCCGGAGCCCAGACGATGCGCCTGTCCTCGCCGATCATACGGAAATTCTGCGCCACCAACCGATAATGCCGCTCGAAGACATCCATTTTGACGCGGGTACCATCCAGCACGAGCGCCGACGGCGCGCCGGATGCCCGCGCCAGCGCGTCGGGTCCGGCCAGAAAATACGCGCCAAGCCGTCCGCCGTGACGGGCATTGTTTACGTGCTCGCCTTCACGGAGATAGCCGGTGCTCGTACGCCCGTCCGGCAGATACATGCTGGCATTGATGGCCGCCACAAGGCGTTCGTGATCCGCCCAGCGTCCCAGAGGCAGAGGAACGCCGCCATCCGAAGCCGCGCAGAGAACAAATTCAAACAGGGCGGGATCAATGCGCACGACGCGCAGCGTTGCCCGCGGAGGACGCGCCTCGCCGGAAGGCGCTTCGTAAGGAGTGGCAATAAAGGGGAATTCGCCGTACTCCAGCCCCGGCTCCAGCTGCCGCCATTCGCGGGCGGCCGTCACGGCGGCGATGCCGCCGGTTGTGCCGGGCACCGGCTCCGCAACCTGCGGGACAACAGGCGAGGGGACGCGCGGCGCGCTGACCTGCGGTGTCTGCACAGCAGGCGTAGAGATGGTCGGCGGCGTGATGGTCACGGGCCCGCCGTAAATTTTCGTCATGCGCCGCGAGACGCGGGGTTCTCCCAGGGCATTGTCCAGCCCCAGGGAAGAGGAGCTTTCATTTATGCCGGGGGCTTTGCCCGGCTCTCCGGCCGTTGGAGGAGACGCGACATTCCCGGCCGATCCGGCCGGCACAGCCGCACAGACGCCGCAGGGACCGACGAGCACCCCCAGGGCAAGACCGACTCCCGCCAAAACTCTTCGCAGCAAAATTACTCCCGGTTGTTTGCTTTTCCCCGACAGGGGCGGAAGGAGCAGCTGCGCGCAGGGCGCAGCTGCCTCATATCAAAATAGACTAGAGCAATTTCAGTTTGAAATGCTTTGCATTTTAAACCATACGGCCTGTCGTTTCGCGGAAAAAGCGCAGTTTTTCCGCTTACTTTGGGCCGGGCGGCGCTGTGCCGCCGCCTCGCGTTTCACCTTTTTCAAAGTTGAAACGCTCTAGCGCGCTTCCGCCGCAAGCGTCTTCAGCACCGCGCCCACGCGCTTCAGCGCATCACGCAGCACGTCGTCCGCCACGGCATAGGAAAAGCGGATGCAGCGATCATCGCCGAAGGCAGCGCCGGGCACCAGCGCCACATGCGCTTCATCCAGCAGACGCGTGCACAATTCCGTGGAATTGGCCACCGAACCGCCATAGCAGCGGTGCACATCAACAAAAAGATAAAAAGCGCCGTCAGGCCGCGGGCAGACCGCCCAGGGCCACGACGCGATGATGTCCATGGCCATATCGCGCCGCCGCCGGAAGGCGGCCCGCATTTCATCCAGGCAGTCCACGGGCCCCGTCAGCGCGGCCAGCGCGGCCTTCTGCGCAATGGAACAGATATTGGAGGTGCTGTGTCCCTGCATGGAGGAAATCTTTTTGATGAGCTCGGGATGCGCCGCCAGAAAGCCCACGCGCCAGCCGGTCATGGCAAAGCTTTTGGACAGACCGTTCAGCACGGCCACCTGCTCGGGATAACGGGCAAACCAGGAAATGGCGCTGCTCATGACAGCGGGAGCAAAGACCAGCTGATCATAGATTTCATCGGACAGCACGAAGAGGCCGCGCTTCATGGCCCAGTCCATGATGGCGTCGAACTCTTCGCGGGTATAGACAGCCCCCGTGGGATTGCTGGGAGAGTTGAGAATCAGCAGGCGGGTATGAGGACCGCAGTGCGCCTCCAGCATGGCCGGAGTCACTTTGAAATGCTGTTCCGCCGAAGCGGCCACCGACACCGGCACGCCTCCGGCCAGCATAACCATGTCGGGATAGCTCAGCCAGTAGGGGGCCGGGATGAGGACTTCGTCGCCCGGGTTGATGGTCGCCTGCATGAAGTTATACAGGCAATGCTTGCCCCCTGCGCCGATAACTATGGATTCAGCGGGCACGGGGACGCCGTAGACGCGATCAAAATACGCGCCGGCCGCCGCGCGCAGTTCGGGAATGCCGGGCACGGCCGTATAGCGACAGAAATTGTCGTCAATAGCGGCCTTGGCGGCCTCGCAGATATGCTTCGGAGTAGGGAAATCCGGTTCCCCCACGGCCAGACTGGTAACGGCAACTCCCTGCGACTTCAACTCCAGGGCACGACTGTTGACGCTCAGGGTCAACGACGGCTTGATGCTGCGCAGGCGTTCGGAAATCTGCATGAAAAGGGCTCCTTGGATGACGGCGCGTACAACGCGCCTTGCATTGCATCTGCAAAACATGTAGCAGTTTGGCCGTAGCCTGTAAACGTACCCCTTTTCTTCAGCCCCGCGTCCCGTCATGTCCCGATCTCTCCCGCTCCTTCCTCTGTCTCCCGCCTGCATTGTGGGCCGGTTCCGGCAGCGCCACAAGCGTTTCAGCGTTCTGATGGAAAAAGACGGACTCCCTGTCTGGGTGCACAGCAACAATTCCGGCAGCATGCTGGGGCTGACGCGCCCCGGCGCCCCCCTGCTGGCATCCCCGACCGCCAATCCCGCCCGCAAGCTTCCTTACACGCAGGAAGCCGTCTGGCTGGAAGACCGAGCCCTGCCGACGGGCACGCCACCGCCGCCGGAAGCGCCCTTTCCCGGGCTGCACGGCTTCTGGGTCGGCGTCAACACCGCCGTCCCCAACCGCATGCTGGAAGCCGCCTTCCAGGCCGGGCGTCTGGACTTCGCCCGGGGCTATACGGAATGCCGCCGGGAGGCCCGCCGGGGCAGCAGCCGTCTGGATGCCTGCCTGACCGGCCCCTCCCTGCCGCCGCTCTGGGTGGAATGCAAAAACGTCACTATGGTGGAAGACGATCAGGCGCTCTTTCCTGATGCCGCCAGCGAACGCGGCCAGAAGCATTTGCGCGAGCTTATGGCTATTGTTGCCGCAGGCGAACGCGCCGCCATGTTCTACCTTGTGCAGCGCCCTGACGGCCGCTGCTTTGCTCCTGCCGCCGTCATTGATCCCGTATACGCGGATCTCTTTCTTCAGGCAGTCCGTGCGGGCGTCGAAATATATCCCTATCGGGCCCGCGTCAGCCCGCAGGGCATCGACCTAGGCGAACTTCTGCCGCTTTCCCCGGAATATCGTTAAGAAAGGCGGGGTCCGTCGGGACCCCGCCTTTCTAGAGCATTTTCAGTTTGAAATGCTTTGCATTTCAAACCATACGACCTGTCGCCTCACGGGAAAAGCGCGTTTTTTCCGCTCACTTTGGGCCGGGCGGCGCTGTGCCGCCGCCTCGCGTTTCACCTTTTTCAAAGTTGAAACGCTCTAGCCCCCCATGTTTCACGAGAAACAAACACAGACAGCATAGCTGCCGGGCTTCCTATTTTAATCTTCCGATGCGACAGAGGCATTCCCGGCAAGAGCCAGCTCTGCCAGGGCATTCACGCAGGCTGCCGCCACGGCGGACCCGCCCTTGCGCCCCAGCAGGGTAAAGTGCGGCCAGCACGTCCGATGCAGCCACTCCTTGGACTGGGCCGCGTTCACAAAGCCCACAGGCATCCCCACAATAAGCGCCGGAATGGACGGACTGTCTTCCGGCATGCCGTCCAGATATTCCAGCAGCGCCAGCAGCGCCGTGGGCGCATTGCCGATCACAACGATCTGACCGCCCATACGCGGCGCAAGCAGCTCCACGGCCGCCCGCGCGCGCGTCACTCCCGCATTGGCAGCAACTTCCTCCAGACAGGGCAGGGCCATCATGGATTCCACCGTCACGCCCAGCGGGCCCAGACGCCGCTGCGGCATTCCTGCCGCAGCCATGCGCGTATCCGTAAAGATGGTGCAGCCATGCCGTAAAGCGGCAAGACCACGCGCCAGCCCCTCCTCGGACAAACGGAGATCCGTCGCAACAGCCACATCGCCCAGCGTATGGATGCAGCGCCGGGCAACCGTCCACAGCGCCCCGGAAAACGGTCGAGGTTCGGAAACTTCGGCATCAATCAGGGCAAAAGAACGGCCTTCGATTTCCCGGGGATCAGACGCGGCATCAAGAACGATATCAGATGGCATGGGCATAAAAAAACGCCTCCTTCTCTCAACAGCACAAAAAACGCGGTGTTTCCGCTCACTCCTGGCCGGGCGGCGCTGTGCCGCCGCACCTTTCACTTTTTTCAAAGGGAAAACGCTCTAGCGCAGCAGACGAAGCCAGGCCCGCCAGAAGGTCAGCGCCCCCTGAGGATAGGCATGCAGCCATGTGCCGCTGACACGCCCGTGACGGCAGCCCTCGGGCCCCAGACATTGCCCGGCGGCATCATAGCTTTGCCACAGAGCCTCTTCCGGCGCGATGGGCGTCAGCAGTTCGGCATAATGAAACTCATGCCCGCGCAGCCAGAGGGGCGCGCCCTCCGTATCCGGCAGCCAGCCGGGGCGCACGCATGCCGCCCTGTAGCCGAGCGCCACACGCCGCTCGCGCAAGGCCGCCTCCAGCGGCAGAACATCGCAAAAAGGGATTTCCGTGCCGTCGCTGCGCCGCAGACGGCGCATCAGGTACAGATAGCCGCCGCATTCGCCATGCACGGGCAGCGCATCCTCCCGCACGGCACGGCGCAGCTCTTTCCGCAGCTCCGTATTGGCCGCCAGCTCCGCGCCGAACAACTCGGGATAACCGCCGGGCAGATACAGCCCGTCGCAAGCGGGCAATCTCTCCCGCAGAGGAGAAAAAAAACGAACCTCCGCTCCCAGTCGACGCAGCAGGGGCGGCAAATCCGCATACAAAAAAGAAAAGGCTTCGTCGCGTGCAATGGCCACAACCGGCCCGCGCCGCCGCGTCCGTGTCGTCGACTTGAGCGGAACGGACGCGCCATCCTTTTTCTTGACCCGCGCGGGCAGGCCCAGACGCCGCAGGATCTCATCCAGACGCACATGTTCTTCCAGCCAGCGCCCCAGCGCATCACGGTCCAGCGCTCCCGCCGCCTCCTGCGCCTGTACCAGCCCCAGATGACGCGAGGCGATGTCCGGCGCGCCCGCACGCGGCAGACAGCCCAGCAAGGGAATACCGTGATGCCGCTCCAGCGGGGCAAAAGCGTCCCGCAGCAGCGCCGCATGACGTTCGCTGCCCACATGCGTACAAATAACGCCAAGAAATTTCAGCCTGCGCTGTTTCATCCATGACGGACGAAAGCGGAAAAAACCTTCGGCCAGCGCCGCGGCCGACTGCCCCATGCCGCGCACATTGATCAGCAGTACCACAGGCATGTCGCACAGGCTCGCCAGACGGGCGGAGGAGCCGTCGCCGCCGCCATCGGGTCCGGCCGCGCCGTCAAACAGCCCCATAGCCCCCTCGACCAGCAGCAAAGCCTCTCCGCCGCAGTCTTCCGCCAGCCGCTCCCGCACGCCCGCCAGACGCGCCCGCAGCGCCCGCGAGGACAGGGGCCGGGCATCAGGCGGCCCGCCCGCCGCCATCCACGTATCCAGATTGGCCGAAGCCGCGCCGCACAATGCCGTATGCCAGGCAGCGTCAATATAATCCGGCCCCGTCTTGGCAGGACGCACCGCAAAACCCCGCGCCTGCAGCGCACACAACAGGGCCGCCATCGTGACCGTCTTGCCCGCGTTGCTGGAAGCCCCAGCCAGCAATAAAGATGGAATCATCGGCGTGAATCAATAGTGTTTTCGGTTGGCGAGAGAGTATGTATCTGGGGGAAGGGGAACCCCCTCTGCTGGCGCGAGAGGGAGGTTCCCC
>DXFI01000203.1 GCA_019114565.1 Candidatus Desulfovibrio intestinigallinarum
GGTAACAGAAATGCACGTGCCAGATCGAGATGCGCCTGTTAGGGCGCTGCTGGTAACAGAGCCTTACAGGCGCATATGAAGAACCACCGGCTTTGCCGGTGGGTTTCTTTTAGAGCAATTTCAGTTTGAAATGCTTTGCATTTCAAACCATACGGCCTGTCGTTTCGCGGAAAAAACGCGGTTTTTCCGCTTACTTTGGGCCGGGCGGCGCTGTGCCGCCGCCTCGCGTTTCACCTTTTTCAAAGGTGAAACGCTCTATTTTTGTCTGTAAAGAAATTGGCGGGTTTTGGGGAAGATGGGGGAGTTTGAGGGGGAAATTTACGGGAACGCCTTTCTTCGCTTCGCTTTCGAAAGGCTGGGCACTTTTTACCGCGAGCAGCGACCCGACGGGCGGCCGGAGACCGTGCCCGTCAGGCAAAAGCCCGACGGGCATCGACAGCAGAGCAAAGGGGTTTCTTCCCCCTCAAGATAAAATGTAAAGAGTTCGTTCTAGACTTCAAACAGCATTTCGAGGTCTTCGCGGGTGAGGGACTTCCAGGTGTCCTGCCCGGGGATAATGGCGTCGGCCACGCCGCGCTTGGCTTCCTGCAGCTTGAGGATCTTTTCTTCCACGGTATTTTCGCAGATGAGCTTGTAGGAAAAGACCTGCCGGGTCTGGCCGATGCGGTGGGTGCGGTCCGTGGCCTGACTTTCCACGGCGGGGTTCCACCACGGGTCATAGTGAATGACGTAGTCCGCGCTGGTCAGGTTCAGACCGGTACCGCCGGCCTTGAGGGAGATCAGGAAGACCGGGATGTCGGGCGAATTGTTGAAGCGATCCACCTGCTCGAAGCGATCCTTGCTGGCCCCGTCGAGGTAGCAGAACGGCATCTTTTCAAATTCCAGCCACTGCCGGATGATGTGCAGCATCTGCACGAACTGGGAGAAGACCAGCACCTTGTGCCCGCCTTCCACGATTTCCATAATCATGTCCTTGAAGGCATCGAACTTGCCGGAAGGCAGATTGTTGGAGAAACCGGGCAGATCCAGCTTGAGCAGACGGGGGTGGCAGCAGATCTGACGCAGCTTGAGCAGCGCGTCGAGAATGGACATCTGGCTCTTGGCAAGGCCCTTTTCGTCCACGTCGGCCAGAACCTGCTCGCGCAGCTTGCGGGCCAGAGCCGCGTAGAGTTCGGCCTGCGCCTCTTCGAGAGCGCAGCAGGTGACGCTTTCCACCTTGGGCGGAAGGTCCTTTGCCACGTCGGCCTTGGTGCGGCGCAGGATGAAGGGGCGCACGCGCGTGCGCAGATAGTCGAGCGTTTCCGTATCCCCGTCCTTGATGGGCTTGACGATGCCGCGCTGGAAGGCGTGCTGCGAGCCGAGGAAGCCGGGCATGAGAAACTCGAACAGCGACCAGAGTTCAAACAGATTGTTTTCAATGGGCGTACCCGAAAGACACAGACGCATTCTGGCCCGGATACGCCGCACGGCGCGCGCCGTGATGGTGTTGGGGTTCTTGATGTTCTGCGCTTCGTCGAGAATGACCGTATTGAACTCGTACTTTTCCATCTCCTCCAGATCGCGCCGCAGGAGCGCGTAGGTGGTAATGATGAGGTCCGACTCGGCAATGTGCTTGAACATGCCTTCGCGGCGGGTGCCGTAGATGGTCAGACGGCGGAGATGGGGCACAAACTTTTCCGCTTCGCGCTCCCAGTTGGGCAGCACCGACGTGGGCACGACGATCAGATTCGGCCCTTCGTAATGCTGCTGGATCATGTGCGCGATGAAGGCGAGCGTCTGCACGGTCTTGCCGAGGCCCATTTCGTCGGCAAGAATGCCGCCGAAGCCGTATTCCGAAAGGAAGTTGAGATAGGCAAGGCCCTGCAGCTGGTAGCTGCGCAGTTCGGCGTTGAGCTCGCGCGGCGCGGGGACGGCCTTTACTTCCCGGAAGGAGCGGATTTTTTCGCGCAGATTGTTCCAGAAGGAGTCGGTCTGCGCTCCGGGCAGGTCTTCCAGCAGGCTGTCCAGTACCGGCGCTTCAAACTGCTTGAAGCGCTGCTGCGGCGGCTTTGAGGGGTCCAGGCCCAGCGCGGTGAGCTTGTGGGCCAGCTTTTCCAGCCAGGCTTCGGGCAGGCTGGTATAGGAGCCGTCCTTGAGCTGCACGTAGCGCTTGCCGCGCGTCCATGCCTTCCAGATCTTTTCCAGCGGCAGACTCTGGCCGTCGTAGTCCACGCTGATTTCCAGCGAGAACCACTTTTCCTTTTCGTTACTGACCACTTCCGCGGAAATGGTGGACTTTGTGGTGCGCATCTTGTAGCGCGACAGGGCGCGCTCGCCGTAGACGCGATATTTTTCCACCAGCGCGGGATACTGGTCGAGCAGGAAGGCAATGGCCTCTTCCGGCTCAAGGAACCAGAGCTTGTTGGAGCGGGCCTGAAAGCCCATGCTGGCCAGTTCCGTCAGCAGATCGTTTTCCTCTTCCTGATGGCGGCGCACCAGATAGGTCTGGCCTTCAAAGGTATAGCTGCCGGTCTGGAAATCGGGGTTGGGGCCGTTGAGCGAAAATTCGCCGTGACGGGTTTCGTAAATATTGTCTATTTCCAGCGTGAGCAGGCTGCCTTCTTCGTCAAGGAAGAGCTTCGGGTTATAGGTGGCAGGCTGGAAGACCGGCTCCATTTCGCGCAGGAACTGCTGCGGTTCGTAGAGTTCGGAGCTGGGGAGACGTGTCCAGACACGGTCGAGAAATTCGGAAATTTCTTCGTGAGGGACGACGGGGCGCTCATAAATGAGCGTGCGCACAAGGCTGGGGTACAGGCCCGTCTGCACGGGGTAGAAATTGTGCATGAAGCACACCCAGAGCGGCATCTGGCCGTGAAAGGTCACGGGGGAGTCGCCCACGGCGTGATTGTTGGCCATTTCGTGCGCTTCGTTGTCGTCGGCGCGGATGGGCAGAGGCTTGCGGCCTTCGCGCTTGAGCAGAACGTCGAAACTGAAGCCCGCATTATCAAGGACGGGCTTCAGTTTAAGCATGAAGGGCGTACTTTCGATACGGCAGGGCTTGTCGGTGTCCCGCCATAGAAGATAGTGCTCCTTGCGCACGGCCCAGAAGAACCAGGAGGTCAGGCCGTCGGGGATTTCGATGCGGTGACCGTAATAGTCGAGATGCTGGCCGATCTGGCGCGCCACGTGGGGCAGCTGCGGCGAAAATTCGCACCAGCCGGGATTCTGGATAATCTGCTCCAGCGTGATTTCCGTATGGACGCTGGACAGCCCGGATTTGTTCTGCCGCGCGCGGAAGAAGGAAACCAGCAGGCGGCCCTGTTCCGGCTCAAAGCGGAAAATGAGATAGTGCCGCCCGGCTTCCGGCTCCATATCCGTGGAGAAAAAGGCCCGGAAGCTCTGCTTCCAGTCCTTGACCGGCGCAGGGGCGGGGGCCTCGCTGGTGTCGTCGGCCTTGCGCAGTTCTTCCTGCAGGCGCAGGGCGAGGGCCGCCACATGGCGGCAAATGCCGGTGAAGGCGTCCGAGCAATTGCACTGATGCTGCGTGGAATGATCGGTTATGGAGAAGGACAGGCTGGGAGTATAGACCTGGAGGTCTTCTCCCTGGATGACTCCCTGCACTTCCCATGTGTCGCCTTCCTGGATGTTGATCTTCTGCACCCCGCCTTCCGACAGGATGTAGTAGGCCGTGTCGCGGATATATTCCGGCACGTCATCATGGAGAAAGCTCTGGCACATTTCACGCACGACGCTTTGTTCAGATCGGCTCATAGTGTTCCTCATGGGGATGTGTTGCGCGCATCGAAGATTGCGCGAAAGCATCACCTTTAGTATCGTGGTGCTCTAACACATTTTCCCCTGCGTTAGCAACAAAAAGCGTGGAATCCATGAAAAAAAACTTTTATTTGTACCTGGTTGGCCTTTTGATCGCGGGCCTGCTGCTTCCGCTCTGTTCCGCGGGCGCGGCAGCGGAAAAACGCGATGACGGGGACAGAATTATTTTTGGCAGCATAGGCGAAGCCTCCAATCTGATCCCCTATCTGACCTCGGATTCGGCCTCGCACGAGATTGCGGACATGCTCTATGTGGCTCCCCTGCGCTTTTCGGCAAATCTGGAGCCGGAACCCTGGGCGGCGGAGAGCTGGACGCAGGAGGACGAGGGGCGGGTGCTGCGCTTCACCCTGCGCAAGGGCATCCGCTGGGAGGACGGCGAGGAGCTGACGGCCGAAGACGTGGCCTTTACCTACCGGCTGGTCATCGACCCGGCCACGGCCAGCCCCTATGCGGATGACTTCCTGCAAATCAAGGAATTCCGGGTTCTGGATCGCTATACCTTTGAAGTCCGCTACGAAAAATTTTTTGCGCGGGCCGTGTCCACGTGGATGAATCCCATTCTGCCCCGGCATCTGCTGGAAGGAAAGAATATCCGCACCGTGCCCTTTGCCCGCAAGCCCGTGGGGGCGGGGCCCTACCGGCTCAAAAGCTGGGAATCGGGGAGCCGTATCGTGCTGGAGGCGTCGCCCACCTATTTCATGGGCAGGCCGCATATTTCGGAAGTGGTCTATCGCGTCATTCCCGATACCGCCACCACCTTTCTGGAAGCCCGGGCCGGGCGGCTCGATCTCATGAACCTGACCCCGGAACAGTATCTGCTCCAGACCTCGGGGCCGCAGTGGGAAAAGGAGTTCGCCAAATACCGTTATCTCGGTTCGGTCTATGTCTTTCTCGGCTTCAACATGCAGCATCCCTTCTTTCAGGACAAGCGCGTCCGCCGGGCCATTTCCTGCGCCATCAACCGTGATGAAATCGTCAAGATGGTGCTGATGGGGCAGGGCGTGCCGGCGTTCGGTCCTTACAAGCCGGGAACCTGGGCCTATCACTCCGGCCTGAAGCCCGTGGCGCAGGATCTGGCACGGGCGCGCGCCCTGCTGGCGGAAGCCGGTTTTGTCGATCATGACGGCGACGGTATTCTTGATCGGGACGGCAAGCCGCTGGCCTTCACCATTCTGACCAATCAGGGCAACGAGCAGCGCATCCTTGCCGCAACGGTCATTCAGTACCAGCTGAAGGCCGTGGGCATTGACGTGCGCATCCGTACGGTGGAATGGGCCGCCTTCATTCACGAATTCGTGAACAAGGGCCGTTTCGACACCGTCATGCTCGGCTGGACCATCACGCAGGACCCCGATATTTACGCCGTCTGGCATTCCTCGCAGGCCCATGACGGCGGGCTCAACTTTACCCGTTTCGTCAATGCCGAACTGGATTCCCTGCTGGTGCGCGCCCGCTCCACGCCCGACAGGCAGGAACGCACGCAGCTTTACCGGCGCATTCAGGAATTGCTGGACGAGGAGCAGCCCTACTGCTTCCTCTTTGTCCCCTATTCCCTGCCCATTGTGCAGCGGCGCTTTCACGGCATAAAACCGGCGCTGGCCGGCATCATGTACAACTTCGAGGACTGGTGGGTTCCCGCAAGGGAGCAGCGCTACCGGCTGACGGAATAACCCAAAGGGCCGCCTGTCATTAGACAGGCGGCCCTTTGGGTTATCGGGATATTTCCGGGGGGAAGGAAACCCCCTTGGCTAGAGCAATTCAACTTTGAAATGTTAAAAAAATATGTTATCG
>DXFI01000204.1 GCA_019114565.1 Candidatus Desulfovibrio intestinigallinarum
TGGGCACATCTCTTTTCGGCGTGCTGGGTTTTGTGCTGCTGTCGGGCTTTGTCGATGCCGCGTCTCCGGACTGGCTGCTGGGAGTGAGTTTCGGTCTGGGCGGTCTGTGCGGCATGTACCTGGGCGCGCGCTGTCAGAAGCATGTTTCCGGGAGGGCCATCGGCTGGGGGCTGGTCGCTATTTTGTTCTTTACAGCTGTCCGCTATTTGGGCCAAGGTCTGTGGACCTGAGGCGAGCTGTCCGCACCGGCGGGATATGTCTGTAACGCGGCGTGTGCGGCGCTCCTGACGGGAAAATGCTCTGGAGCGTTTTAGCTTTGAAAAAGGTAAAGCGCGAGGCGGCAACACCGTGCCGCCCGGCCAGAATTGAGCGGAAAAACCGCTTTTTTCGCGAAACGACAGGCCGCAGGCTTTGAAACGCACAGCGTTTCAAACTGAAAATGCTCTAAAGGAGCCTCCATGAGTCTTGACGCCCATATGCCCATAGGCCTGTTTGATTCCGGGATCGGCGGCCTGACGGTGCTGCATGCGCTGCGCCGCCGTCTGCCGCGGGAGAATCTGATCTATCTTGGCGATACGGCCCGCCTGCCCTACGGCACCAAGGGAAAGGAAACCATCATCCGTTATTCCCAGCGGGCCACGCAGAAGCTGGTGGATTCGGGCATCAAGATGCTTGTCATTGCCTGCAATACGGCTACGTCGGCGGCTCTGCCCACCCTGCGGGAGCAGTTTGCTCCTCTGCCCGTCATGGGGGTGGTGGAGCCGGGAGCTGCTGCTGCCGTTGCCGCCAGCCGCAACAAGCGCATCGTCATTACCGCCACGGAAGCGACCATTGCGGGAGGGGCCTATCAGGAGGCCATTCGTCGCCGCTGCCCCGAGGCGGAAGTCATCGGGCGGGCCTGTACGCTCTTTGTCTCGCTGGCTGAGGAGGGCTGGACCGACGGGCCCATTGCCGAAGGGGTTGCCGCGCGCTATCTGGAAGGAATTTTTACTGACGGGCCGGACAGGCCGGACACCCTGCTGCTGGGCTGCACGCACTTCCCGTTGTTTACGGATGCTCTGCGGCATGTGGTGGGGCCGGATGTGCGGATAGTCGATTCCGCCGCCACCACCGCCCAGGCGGTGGAGGAGGAACTGCGTCGCCGCGACATGCTGTGCGAATCTGAAGCTCAGGGAACGTCCCGTTTTCTGGTGACGGACAATATCGCTCGCTTCATGCGTTCCTGCGGCTATTTCCTTGGCGAGGATATCCGCAAGGACGACGTGGCGCTGGTTGACCTGTAATTCCGGGAGGCCCGGAACCCGCAGCGTTTTTTTTACCGCCGGGTCTTTTTTTTCCCTGCAAAATCCTTTATTTCCAGTCCTGCCGTTCGCACCGGCGTTAATGGTTCCCTTCTGATGCAGCCCGGGGCGGATCCGGGTCTTTGCCGGGGGGACGGCGCAGGGCCGGCAATGCCGACGCAAGCATTGACATGCCCGCCGTGCTTACATAAGTAAACGTGATGCCAGTCATTCAGGCGGTCGCAAGGCCTCCTGAAAAATTTAGACGGAGACTTATCATGACGAAAGCTGAGCTTGTTGAACAAATTTACGTCAAAGCTGGTCTTCCCACCAAGGCCAAGGCCGAAGAAGCCCTGGACGCCATGATCGCGGCCCTGCGCGATGCTCTGGCCGCCGGCGAGACCGTAACCTTCACCGGCTTCGGCAGCTTCAAGGTCGTGGAACGCGCCGCCCGCAAGGGCCGCAATCCCCGCTCCGGAGAAGAAATCACCATTCCTGCGGGGAAGATCGCCAAGTTCACCCCCGGCAAGGGCTTGAAAGACGCCATCAAGTAAGTGGTGCCCATATCTCCCGCTGCCGCTGCGGGATACGGAAGGGTGGCAGAGCGGTTGATTGCGGCGGTCTTGAAAACCGTTGAAGGTTCGCGCCTTCCGGGGGTTCAAATCCCTCCCCTTCCGCCAAACAAGCTTACACAGAAGTGCAAGAAAGTCCGCGAAGCCTAGAGAGAAGCGGGCTTTTCTTGTTTTAGAGGTGTGCCAATGTCCGCCAAGGTACATAGACAGTCGCAAAAAATGGGGGTATTTTTACAGGGTATAGGAAATTCTCTCACTCCTGAAAGTTTGGAGATACCCCTTATGCCCCAGAAACTCACGGATACCGCCATCAGGACGGCGAAGCCAAAAGAAAAGCCCTGGAAGCTGACGGACGGCGGCGGGCTGTACGTTCTTGTCTCTCCCACGGGGGGAAAGCTCTGGCGGCTCAAGTATCGCTACGGCGGAAAGGAAAAGCTCCTTGCCCTGGGGGCCTATCCTTTCGTCTCGCTCAAGGATGCCCGCGTCCGTGCCATAGCGGCAAAGGAGTTGCTTGCGCGTGGCATAGACCCCAGCGCCGAACGCAAGGCCGCAAAGGTTGAAGCCACGGCGGCCGCGCTGACCTTTGAGAAGGTGGCGCGGGAATGGTACGCAAAGCAGCTCGGCAAATGGACGCCCCGCCATGCTTCCGGCGTCCTGCGGCGGCTGGAGGTTCACGCCTTCCCGGAGCTGGGCGCCCGCCCCATTGCCGAACTGGGCGCGCCTGACTTCCTTGCCGTACTCCATAAGGTGGAGAAGACCGGGCACATCGAGACGGCGCGGCGCGTCGCCCAGATATGCGGACAGGTAACGCGTTATGCCCGCCTGACCGGCATCGTTCCCGCCGACGCGGCAAGCGGCCTGACCGAGGCCCTGACCGCACGCCCGGCGCAGCATTTTGCCGCCATCACGGAGCCGGAGAAAGTCGGCCACCTGCTGCGCGCCATAGACGAATATCAGGGCGAGCCGTCCACCTGTTACGCTCTGCGGATACTGCCCTACGTCTTCATCCGGTCAAGCGAGCTGCGCGGCGCGACATGGGACGAGATAGACCTTGAGAAAGCGGAATGGCTTATACCCGCCGAACGCATGAAGATGAAGCGCCCCCATATCGTGCCGCTTGCCCGGCAGGTGGTGGAGCTGTTCGCGTCCATGCGGCAATTCTCTGGTGACAGGCAGCTTGTATTCCCCGGTCTGGCCTCGGCGTCCCGGCCGATTACGGATGTTTGCCTGCTGAACGCCCTGCGCCGCATGGGATACGCCAGAGGAGAAATGACGATCCACGGCTTCCGCTCTATGGCCTCTACCCTGCTCAATGAACAGGGCTATAACCGCGACTGGATAGAACGCCAGCTTGCCCACTGCGAAAAGAACGCCGTGCGCGCCGCCTACAATCATGCTGAATATCTGCCGGAGCGCCGCCGCATGATGCAGGAATGGGCGGACTATCTGGACGGGTTACGAGCTGGGGCAGAAGTATAGCTTCGTGGTGTGCCCTGCCTGTCTTAAAAATTCTTTGAATGTAATAGTAGGGAAAACATGGCAATATTATACGCTTTTCCTGAACTGCTTAACCTTGCGGAAGGGAGAACTCTTGTTTAGGGCGCTGCCTTGCTGCGCACATACGCGCAGCAAAAAATTTGTTGCGCAAAAATAGGCCCAATATGCACAGCAACGTTTTTTGTCGTTCATATATGAGCAACAAAATAGGCCGGAGCGCCGCCGCATGATGCAGGAATGGGCGGACTATCTGGACGGGTTGAAGGCGCGGGCATGACCGCCGCTTGCCAGCGCCGCAGACAGCGGATATAAAAAGAGGGCGGGAAGTGCTACGAACACTCCCCGCCCGGCGGGACAGTCCTCCGGAGTGTGTTTTCCGGTTGTTTTGCCCCGGTAGAAGTTGCACCTTCTACCGGGGCGACTGCGTTATATGCCCATCATGTGAGCGACAACAGCCACAAGGACGCCGGCAACAAACGCCACCAGCACATCCCGGAGAAAGTGCAGCATGGGCAAACCTCCTTTACCGGAGGACTGCCCCGCAAGCCTTCTAGCATCCCTTTCACGCCCGCGCAATCAGCAGACACAGCCCCGCCCTTTTGCCATCCTGCCGCGACAGGGTTTTTCGTGGCAGGATGGTAGTTGTGCTACGCAACTCCATCCTGCCAGAGGGAAATCCCTCTGGACTCCCTCATGCTCGGCGCTGCGCTTCTCGCATGAAAAAGGCGCTGTCTCCTCTGTTCAAAGTAAATTTTTGCGTTTTCGTGGTGTAAGTCGTGTAAACGTGTAAGAAGCCTTGCGCCCCAAGGGATTGCGGGCTTACACGAAGCCTTTCAGCCTTTTTGAGTTCGTGTAAACGTGTAAGCGGCAGGGGGCCGGGCCTTACACGTTTACACGTTTCATACTCGTGGATTTTTTTTGTGTAAGCCCGTAAACCATTGGCGCTGTAGGGTATTTACACGTTTACACGTCTTACACGTCAAAAGCGGTTAATTTTAATCTGTTCCTCGTTCATCCGGCAAGGCTACGGCATAGACGCGCCTCTGTCCCATGCCTGGAAGCGTACAGACCGCCGAGCTTTTTCCGTCGTTCATACGCAACCATCCTTCCTTACGCAGCACGGCGGCGGCCCGACGTGGGGAGAACCCCTTGGCCACCTCAGCCCGAAAGCTCTCCGGCAAGATAAGGTACTCTGTGGTATCGCCCGCCTTACGTCGGAAGCCGACACGATTGATCACGCCGTGCGTCTGTTCTGTGTCCATATCCTGAAAGCGGCTCACGCCGTGCTGCTCAAGAAAAAGCCGTACCTGCGCCAGAATGGCGGCATCTTCCGAGGCTCCGGCCCCGCCGCGCTCCTCAAGCCAGGAACGAAAACAGGCAGTGACGGCCATACCAGCATCCATGATTTCCGGCAGGATTCCGGCCCGGTCGCGTGCCAGCACTCCCGCGGCAATGCACAGGGCAAAACGACGGGCCACGCGCTTCACCTGCCCGTCGGCATCAGGGCAGGCCGTCAGCAGCGAGGCCGTCCACCTTTCGACCAGGGCAAGGGCTTCACGTCTGGACGCTTCCACGTCCCGCGTCAGCCAGTCGAGGAA
Organism: Candidatus Desulfovibrio intestinigallinarum; assembly: GCA_019114565.1. Classification (GTDB taxonomy): domain Bacteria; phylum Desulfobacterota; class Desulfovibrionia; order Desulfovibrionales; family Desulfovibrionaceae; genus Desulfovibrio; species Desulfovibrio intestinigallinarum. Next base: position 4,948 of record DXFI01000204.1, read on the forward strand.
GGCCCGCCCGGCATGGCCATAATGGGCGGCGGTGAGGGTCTTGAGACTGCCCGAGAGGGCGGCGGCATCCGGCAGGCCGTGAAGGTTTGTCACGTCCTCACTCGCCACGGGAACGCCCACAAGGCGCACTTCCTGCCCCGCGTGGGAGCGCAGACCGCTTTCATTGAGCTTGTCGGCAAGCCCGACCTCTCCACTGGAGAGGAACAATAAACGCCACGACAGAGAGCGCCGCAGGCTGCTTTCCTTTCCCGCCCGCGTCTTGCCGGAGCCGTTGGCCAACATGTAGGCAGCCTCTGCAAGCACCTTGCCGCCCACCTGTCCGATCTCGTCCAATATCAGCAGCCCGTCATTGTGGAGCGCCGCCACGCCTTCGAGGCCGTTGTCGGTTGCCCTCCATGTACGGACGTGGGCAGGCCCGCCCCAGACCGAGGCCGCCAGTTGCAGGGCCGTTGTCTTGCCGGAAGAACTTGCGCCCTCCAGACTGAATCCCCCGCCCTCCGAGTCTGTCAGGCGCAGAAGCGTACCGGCAAAGGCAAGGCAGAGGGCGAAGGTCAGACGGCTGTTGCCCACGGCCAGCGTCGCGGCGTCCTTCCAGCCGTCCAGCGTGCCCGCCATGCCGTAAAGGTCCGCGTGAAAGGCGCTTTGCAAAACAATATCTTCCCCGCGCTTCATACCGTAAACGGCATCCGGCAGGACATACGCCGTTCCATACCAGCCCACACGGGGAACGCAGACTATATGCCGGGTATGACGCACACTGAGAAGGAAGGAGGACAGTTTGGAGCGTGTACCAGGAACGCCAAACCAGCCGCCATTAGTGAGAACTCCAAACCATTCCCCGCCCTGCTTGCTGAGAATATCAAGAGGCATGGCCCACGAATGCAGGCGATTGTCGGGATCGTACCATTCAAGCATGACTCCCCAGTCTTTCCCGTTATCGTCGCGCGTCATGCCCCGTACAAAGAGCGGCGGCCCCAGCCGGATTTGCGTACTGTCTCCGTCGGGCTTGAGTATCTCCTTGTACAGTCCGGCCCCCCTGCCCTCTGAGACGAGGTAATACCCTTCCGGCATAATGCAGCCGCTGCCCTGTTTGCGGTTGCGCGCCGCCTCTACCGCCTCGCGCACTGCGTCCACGCCCTGGGCAAGGTGCAAATCATTGAAGTCGGTCTTTTTACCTTCAATGAGCGGGCAGATCGCCAGCTTGCCGCCCACGGCGGCCGCCGCCTTGCGGGCCGCCTCCACGCCGACGTTGCAGGGCGTGCCGTCCGGCTTTTCGCCGCCCTCGTCATTGTCCGCGCAAAGCACGATCTCCCGCTCCGGGAAACGCTGCCGCATGGTGCGGGCCACGGATTCAAGGTTGCCGGCATTGAAGGCCATGATCACGGCGTGCCCTGTGGCCATGCGCAGACTTGCCGCCGTGGCGTAGCCCTCGCAAATGAGCAGCGGCCCGTCCACGCGGCCATCCTTTGCCCGCAGGGCAAAGCAGCCGCCCGCCGTCTTGCCGCCGGAAAGAAAACGCTTCTCCCCGTTGGCGGCGATGTATTGCAGGGACTGCCCTCTGTCGTCGAAAGCGTCCAGCACGGGCACGATCAGCCGGCCGTCGGATGCCACGCGCAAGCCAAAGCTGCGCACGCCCTTACGCCGCAGATACACATGCGCATCCGTCGCGGGCGGGGCAAGGCTCCATATCTGGGAAGCCCGGGAGGCCGCCGCGGCAAAGCGCCCGGCCCGCTCGGCCTCGGCTCCCCGCCTGGCGGCCTCGATACGCTCCTTGAGGGCCTTGCGCTCGGCCCTGCTCATTTCCTTTTCGGCTTTCAGGGTATGCGTGCCTTCGTCGCCGGTACGCCAGTTGCGCCACCAGAGGGACGCCGGTTCATCAAGATGCGCCTTGTATGCGCCGTCAAGCTCTCTGGGCTTGTCTATCGTGCCGCAGCGATGCAGCACGCCGTCAGCTTCCAGCGTCTCGACCACCAGACCGGCGGCGCGCAGACGTTCGGCAAAGAGGGAAATCATATCAGCCACGGGACACCTCGTTTGATTTGGGAGAAAAAAAGAAGGCGGGGCTGCAACGCTCCCCGGCTCAAACGAAGCCGCCAGTCCTCACGGATACTGGACGTTGCAACCCCGCCAATATGCGCAAACAGTCCGCCGCACAGATATGCGGCAGACGCTTGGACAGCAAGAAAATGCAGGTGATGCGGCAAGACTTGTTCCGGCTCTTGGGAAGCCGGAAAGGCGCTTGCGACGCCTCGTGTAGTTTTGGGACCCCCAGCATGCCGGAAGCGGCGGCAGGCGTCAAGGCCGCCTTGCCCCCTGTCGGGAAATGCGGCATACTTGGCCGCATCGACCTCAATCTCTCTTGTTTCTTGCCCCCGTCCCCCGGGGGCTTTTTTATTGCGCATTATGCCGCCTCCCCGGAAGACAGACGTTCAATCAGGGCGCGAATGTCTTCCACCCGGTAGGCGGACGCGCGTTTGTTCAGCTTCACAGGCGCGGGAAAGCGGCCTTCCTTGATACCGGCATACCATGCTGACTTGCCAACGGGGATCAGCTTCAGGACATCCGCAAGGCGGACAAAGCCGACGGCGGGCAGCGTGGGAACGGATGTTTCAGACTGTTCGGCCATAAAAAAATCCTCCGTGAAAGAGTAAAGACTTTCGCGGAGGATAACCCGATGTGTGCGGCTGTTGGCAAGATGTCACAAGGTGTCACGGGGTATCACAATCACGCACCCTGTCGCAGCGCCGCCGGAAGCCCTGGGGAGACAGAGGCGTTTCCTCCCGATCCAGCAACAGACCCACCTGAAAGCGGGACAGACGCAGTTTCAACAGATGCGCCGCGATCTCCGCTTCCGTATGTCCCTCCTGCCGCATCCTGATAACCAGACCACAAAAGCCGTGGCGCGACAGTTGCCTGTTGCTGTCATTCAGCCTTTCGCGCAGGGCGGAAAGCTCCTGCTCCTTTTGAGCAAGAGCCGCGTTTGCCGCCTCCAGTTCCTGGCGCAGGCTTTTTAGTGTCTGTGCCATTGTTGCCATCTTTTTGAATCACTTCCGGCAGTGACGGTGATTGTCAGCTCTGCTGTGATATGTGCCGCCATAGCGCCTCCTTTGCATCCGCGCGGGGTTTTCTCTTTGCTCCTATGGTTTCAGGAGATGCCCGCAAAGGCAAGCGCCGCCGCGGGAAAGCGCGGTTTTTCCGCTCGCTTCGGGCCGGGCGGCGCTGTAACCGCTGTAACCGGCGGCCCCCAAAAGCGGTTACGCGCAAAGCCCTGGGGCCGTAGGGCGTAACCGCTGTAACCGGTGTAACCGCAAAAAACGTTATCCTGAAAATCAGAGGCCCAGCCCTCCGTCGCTTACACGTTTACACGAACTCAAAAACGCCGGACAGCTTCGTGTAAGCCCGCAAACCACTGGGGCGCAACGCTTCTTACACGTTTACACGTCTTACACCACGAAAACGCAAAAATTAACTTTGAACAGAGGAATCCGCGCGCGGTGACACCTTGTGACACCCTGTGACACCTTATGTCACCCTGCCGCCCTGGAGTATACTGCCGCCAAAATATCATTTTCAGGAGGGCACATGCTGTTTCTGTCTCTGTCTCGTGCCGGATGCTGCGGAGGTGTCCAGCCTCTTTCCCTGCTCCTTTCCAAACTGACCCGCATGGAGGAAAGCGCCGCCGAGCTTGTGCGGGCCGCTCTGCCTGATCGCTGTCGCGTCTCGTGGATCCTCTTCGGGCATGGCCTCACCGTGCGGGAGGCTCGCCGTGGATAGGGTACAGGCTTCCCTGCTGCCGCGCTGCCTGCGGCATCATGCGCCCGCCGAGGCCGCGGGACAGGCCGCCGCCCTGGCAGCGTTCCTGCGGAACTCCCTGCTTGACTGCTGGCGCGAAGGTTCCGACATGGGCGAACAGGAGCAGCACGGTTTTCTGCTCTGCTTTGACCTGCTGCGGGACAAGCTGGACATGGCCGCGGGCAAGCTGCCCTTCCCTCTTGCCGGAGTCCTGGGGGGCGGCCATGACAGCTAGTCCGCTGGAACATCCCTTTGACTACCGCGCCTTTCTCCGGCTCGTGAAGGACATGCGCGACGCCCAGCGCATGGCGGAACAGGTGGCGTCCACGTCCGTGCTGCGGCGGCGGCAAAAGCTGGAAGCGGACGTGGACGCCGTGCTGAAAGCCCGTTTCGGCCTGCAACAGGAGGCCCTGCCGGGCATCGGCAACGCGAGCAGGCAGCCGTGGGCAACGTGGGGGCATCGCAAATGCTGATAGAGGTGCGTGTCGGGCTGAAATCGACGTTTGCCGCTACGCTGGACACCGTAAGCGACAGCCTTGCAAAGGCGTTCAGGTATCTCCAGATGCGCGGCGTCAGCAGGCTGTGGACACGCGTTTCAGGCGCACGCGTCGCGGCGGATATGGGGAAAAGGGAGCTTGTATACCGGGTTTATCCCGACGGCGCGTGCAACGTCTGGGAGCGGGAACCATCAATCTGCATCCGGGGGTAGAATCTGTGAATATCTACAGGCTTGCGTATCTGCATTACATGAGGGACGGCGCCGCAAAGCGGACGGCCCCCGCCGCCCGGAAACAGAGGCGGCCCGCGCGCCGCTTCGGCAAACTGCGGGCGCTGGCCAGACGGCCGAAAGGGGGGCGCTGATGTCCCGTTTGCAGCAATACCGCCGGCAGACAGGCGCGACCACCCTGAACACGCCCGGAG
>DXFI01000205.1 GCA_019114565.1 Candidatus Desulfovibrio intestinigallinarum
TGTTTTGTGATCCTCGTCACAGAAGTGGGTGGGAAAGGGCAGTAGCATAGACACATGAGCAGCAGGTTTTGAGCTCCCAGACGATGGTTCTGATATGCGCTGGGAGTGATACGCTGCCGGACTGGAAATCTGCACGTCCGATGACATCGGTTACGTTTCTCATCATAGCTTCGGAGGATATGCCATGTTTTGCAATCAGTGCGAACAGACCAATAAGGGCAAGGGGTGCGAAAAAATCGGCATTTGCGGCAAGAAGGCCGAGGTTGCCGATATTCAGGATGCTCTGGTGGCGCAGCTGCGAGAGCTGGCACATATTGCGCTTCAGGCCCGGGCCAAAGGCATTATGGACGTAGCCGTGGATGATTTTGCGGCTAAGGCCCTGTTCAGCACCCTGACAAACGTCAATTTTGATCCCGAGGCCCTGCGAGCCTTGCAGGCCGCTACTCTGCTGCATGCGCAGGAGCTGGCGAAGAAGGCGGGCTGTACGGTTCCGGCCGATGTGGATGCCATGCTGGCGGGGCATGTCACCGCCATTACAGCCTTTGCCGCGGACGAGGATGTGCGTTCCGCCATGCAGCTTCTGCTGTACGGTCTCAAGGGCGTTGCGGCCTACGCCGATCACGCGGCGGAGCTGGGACAGCGGGATCCCGAAGTGGCGGCCTTCCTGTATCGCGGCCTCGTGGCCGGCAGCAAGAACGATACGGAAGCGCGCGATCTCGGCGGCTGGCTGGGATTGGCGCTGGAATGCGGCAAGATCAACTTGCGGGCCATGGAACTGCTGGAAACGGGGAATATTGCTTCGTTCGGATCGCCTTCGCCGACCAAGGTGTCGCTCGGCCATCGCAAGGGCAAGGCCATTCTGATTTCCGGCCACGATCTGCGGGATTTGAAGGCGCTGCTGGAGCAGACAAAGGGGCTGGGCATCAATGTCTATACGCACGGCGAAATGCTGCCCGCGCACGGTTATCCTGAACTGCGCGCCTATCCGCATCTTGCCGGGCACTTCGGTACGGCCTGGCAGAATCAGCAGAAGGAGCTGCCGGACTTCCCCGGCGCGGTGCTGTTTACCACTAACTGCATTCAGAATCCCAAGGGCTACGAAGACAAGGTCTTTACCTGCGGCAATGTTGGCTGGCCGGGCCTGACGCATTGCGTCAACAGGGATTTTTCCGCCGTGATTCGCAAGGCGCAGGAGCTGCCCGGCTTTGCGGATGATGCGCCGGGCAAGGAAGTGCTGTCCGGTCTGGGGCGCGAGGCTGTGCTGGCCGCGGCGCCGAAGGTGCTGGAAGCGGCGAAGTCCGGCAAGCTGCGTCATATCTTCCTTGTGGGCGGCTGCGACGGCGCGCGTCCCGGCCGGGATTACTATACCGAGCTGGTCGAAAAGATTCCCGCCGACTGCCTTGTGCTGACGCTGGCCTGCGGCAAGTTCCGCTTCTTTGACAAGGACCTCGGAGAGCTGGAGGGACTGCCCCGCCTGATAGACATGGGGCAGTGCAATGACGCCTATGGCGCCATTCAGGTTGCGGTGGCGCTGGCGCAGGCTCTGCAGTGCGGCGTGAACGATCTGCCGTTGTCGCTGGTTCTGTCGTGGTACGAGCAGAAGGCCGTCAGCATCCTGCTGACCCTGCTGGCGCTGGATGTGAAGAACATCCGTATCGGGCCCAGCCTGCCCGCCTTCATTTCGCCGAATATCCTCAATGTGCTTGTGGAAAAATGGCATCTTACGCCCATCAGTACGGCTGACGAGGATTTGAAGGCCATTCTTGGCTAAACCATATGCCTTAGAGCGTTTCATCTTTGAAAAAGGTAAAACGCGAGGCGGCCCGAAATGAGCGGAAAAATGCATTTTTTCCGCGAAACGACAGGCCGTATGGTTTGAAGCGCACAGCGTTTCAAACTGAAAATGCTCTGGTGAAGTCCAGCGTCAGGGAGGCCCGCTGTTTGCGTGAACAGACGTTTAACGGAAGGCGTATGCCGGGCAACTCCGGGAGGAACCCCCTTCCCGGGTCCGTGGCTGAAAAGTGCCTCTTTCAGGCATATATTGCCCGGCGCTTCCTGCACGCGGGCGGTTTTCATGATGGGGAAAGGAAAAATTGCTGCTGAAGGTCGTGTTTTTCCTTTCCCCATCTTTTCCGAAAAAGGGCGCTCTGCGGGGCGGCGTATTTATTTTTTTCAGGGGGGGTCATGGATTCTCAGAGTGCAGGCAGTTCCGCGCTTGCGGCCCTGGAAGGCTGCGGCTCTGTCATCGGCGAATTGCTGTCTTCTGCCGAGCGGCAGAAGCTCGCCGCGTGCGCCCATGTGAGGGAGTATCCGGTAAACGGCAGTATTTTTCGCGAAGGGGATGCCGCAACCAGTATGGCTCTGCTGCTTTCGGGAGAAGCCAAACTCTCCAAAGCCGGACCGCATGGACGCGAATGCGTCCTTTGCTTGATCAGACCGGGACGCATTATAGACCCCGCAGCTCCCTATTATGAAAGCGGTTTTCCCGCTTCGGCTTCAGCTGTCAAAAGCTGTCGCGTGCTGCACCTTCCCTGCCGGGAAGTGCGCAGTCTGGCAGAGACCTGTCCGGCACTGGGAGTTTTGCTGATCCGGGCCCTGTCATCCCGTCATCGTCTCTTCATCAACAAGACGGCGGAATCGCAGGGCGTGATTTCCGTTCCCCGGCGGGTGGCCTCGTGGCTGCTGCATCGTCGCAAGATGGAAAAAAGCGTGGCTATCGAGCTGGTGGGGACGCGGGAACTTCTGGCCCGTCTGCTGGGTGTCAGCCGGGAAAGTCTCAGTCGGGAACTCAACGGGCTTGCCCGTTCCGGCGTTATTGCGCTGGAGCGACGTACCATTACCATTCTTGATGAAGCCGCCTTGCGTAAGGCGGCGCAGGAATAGACCATGAACGCAGCATCTCTGGCCGTGCCTTCGCGCGCGCTCATTCTCTATTCGTCGGTGACCGGCAATACCCGTCGTATAGCCGAGGCCCTGGCAGCGTCGTCAGGAGACAGTCTGCTGGACGTGCGGCATCTGGAGGCTCTGCCCGATGCAGATGTGCTGGCGCTGGGCTTCTGGGTTCGGCGCGGACAGCCGGACGCTGTGTCTCAGGCCGTATGGCGTAAACTGCGGGGAAAGTCGGTTTTTTACTTTGGTACGCTCGGTGCCTGGCCTTCATCGGCGCATGCCCGGCGTTGTCGGGAAGTTGCGGAGCAGGTGCTGCATGAAAACGGCAATCGTTGTCTGGGGGGATTTCTGTGTCAGGGGCGTGTGGACCCGAACATGATCGCGCTGTCCGCCCGCAAGGGGACGCATCCGCTCACGGAAGAACGCCGGGCGCGTCTGGCCGAAGCCGCCCGCCATCCCGATGAGGCGGATTGTGCCGCGGCTGTGGAGGCCTGGCTGTCCGCCCGGGCCGCCGCTTTTGAGGCGCGCAGCTGAATGACCTTTTTTTGCGGCGCTTTCTTTTCTTCAGGTGTTGGAAAGCCTTGCTCCCCGAGAGCAAGGCTTTTTTGTTTTGTGGGGGAAAACCGCGCTTTTTCCGCGAAACGACAGGCCGTATGGTTTGAAATGCGAAGCATTCCAAACCGAAAATGATCTAGCCAAGGGGGGCCTTCCCCCAGAAGAAGTTAATAGTAACGGCCCTCAGAAAACAGGCGTGCGAGGGTGTCGGCCGTGATGCGCAGCATCTGTCGCGTATGCAGGGCCGTAACGGAAAAGCGCAGCAGAGCGTCATTACTGGGCACAGTGGGATAGCGTGCGGCAAGAACAAGAATACCCGCATCCCGCAGATTACGAGCAAGGCGGAGAGCGGCATTTTCATTGCCAACGGGAACGGCGACAATATGCGCCTGCCCCCGTGCCGGAATGTTCCGCTCATGCAGTAAGCGGCGGAAAAGGGCGCAGTTGGCGTGAAGGCGCTCTCTTTTGTCCTCGTGTCCCGGCAAACGGCGTATCAGTTCAAGACAGGCGGCTGCATGGGCTTCGGGAAGGGTTGTCGAATGCATGACCGCCGAAGCGTTTTCTTCCACAAGGGAGCGAAAACCGCGTGGCAGAAGAAGAAACGCACCCCAGAAGCCCAGCGCCTTGCCCAGCGTACCGACGACGGCATGGGCAGAGGGCGCACGGCCGCATCCGTCGCCACAGGCAAGGCCGCGGCCGCCGGGGCCCCATGCCCCCAATGCGTGAGCCTCGTCAAGGAGCAGAAAGGCGTCATAGTCCCGGCAGAGGGCCGCCAGCGCCGGAATATCAGGGCTGTCGCCGTCCATGCTGAACAGGGTTTCGCTCACAATAATCGGTTGCGGCGCTTCGGCAGGCAGAGAGGCAAGGCGACGGCGCAGACGCGGGATGTCGTTATGCGGCGCGGCATGGATATGCGCGCCTGCCAGCGGCAGAGCGCGCGCGACGCTGGCGTGGACGCGACGATCCACAAAGGCGTCATGTCCGCGGGGAAGAAGCGCGGTAACAGCCGCAAGGTTGGCCTGATAGCCGCTGGGGAAGAAGAGGCATTCAGCAAAGCCGAAGTAGTCGGCAAAGGCCTGTTCAGCCTCGTCTGCGAGCGGGGAGCGGCCTCCGGCAAGACGTGAGGCCCGCCCGGAAGGGGCGTGAAGCGCAAAGCAGCGGGCGACGACGGCCCGCCACACCGGCTCGGAGGCAAGGCCCAGACTGTCGTTACCGACGAAGGAGATGCAATGATGTTCGCCAAGGCGGACAAGAGGCCCTGCAGCCGCCCCCTGCAAGGCGGCGCTGTCGCGTTGCAGACCTACGCGGGCATTTTCGGCGGCGCGCAGCCGCAGGCGTTCCTCAATGGTCATACGGGGCATGAAATGGTCCTCCTGACCTGATTGCGGGCCGGGGTGCCGGCCCCGGCGGAGACATCGCGCTTCAAACTGAAAATGCTCCAGGGCCTGTTAACACTATTCGTAAGTTGTTTGGGGGGAAGGGAAACCCCTCTGCTGGCGCGAGAGGTGTTTCCCTTCCCCCCAAGACCCCCATCCTTTCCCCAGCGCGCTTTTATCGGGGAAAAGTCAGGAATACGAGGCGACCCCGCCACCAAAGACAAGTGGCGCATGTACAGCCTATTTATTTTATCTATTGAAATTATTTTTAAAATTAGTGTTAACAGGCCCTGGATCGTTGCAACTTTGAAAAAGGTGAAACGCGAGGCGGCGGCACAGCGCTGCCCGGCCAGAAGTGAGTGGAAAAACTGCGCTTTTTCCGCAAAACAGCAGGCCGTATGGTTTGAAACGCAACGCGTTTCAAACTGAAAATGTTCTAAAAGCAGAAAAAGGCGGCTACATTGCTGTAACCGCCTTTACATTCTGGTACCCGGAGCCGGGCTTGAACCGGCACAGCCAGAGGCCGAGGGATTTTAAGTCCCTTGTGTCTACCAATTCCACCATCCGGGCAGGAAAGGGAAAAAATCGGCTAAAAAGGCGTGTTTCTCCGGCAGGAGGAACCTATTCTGCTGTAGCGTTTTCGGAAGGACGTGTTTCTTCCGCTTCTGCGTCGGCGCTGTCTTCTGTCGCGTCGTCTTCGGGAGCTTCTTCCGGTTCCGGAAGAACCCGGGCGACGGTATGAACCGGCAGGTCTTCCGGGGCAAGCAGGGGAATTTCCCTGATGGCTTCCCGCCAGCTGCCGGGTTCTACCCAGTAGAGATGAACCGATTCCAGCATCTTGTCCAGAAAGAAAAGCCGTCCGCTGACATGATCCGGAAGAATCCCGGCAATGTGCATGGCTATTTTGCGGAAGATGTAGCGTTTGGGCGAGGAGAAGACGCACTGCAAGAGCAGGCAGTCGCCCTGCTGCACAAAATCAAGATGCATGGCCTCCGCGCGCTCAAGCAGGTCCTGAAGGCTGGCGATGAGCTTTTCTTCCACATCGAGCAGCTCTTCATACGTAAGCTGCTCGCCGTAGCTGAGCTGCGCGTAAAGTTCGGTAGGACTGTTCTCCATGGTTTTGCCCGTGTCGTATCGCTGGAACACTTCGCTGACAGGGACGGAACACTATCCGCATCCGTGGCAGGAATACCGCACCGCCCGCATATGTCCGTCCCTTTCGTACAGGTTTGCTGCAAGTCCGTCGGCGCACTGCGGGGGATCCCGGGCTGGCGGAAAGGGACGCGAGGTTCGTGGTTACTTCATGCGGTAGGTAATGCGGCCGCGCGTCAGGTCATAGGGAGAAAGCTCCACCTTGACGCGGTCGCCGGGCAGGATGCGGATATAAAACTTGCGCATCTTGCCGGAAATATGAGCCAGCACTTCGTGGCCGTTTTCCAGTTCTACGCGAAACATGGCGTTGGGCAGGGCTTCCTGCACGACGCCGTCAACTTCAATGGAACCTTCTTTCGCCATGATATTTCCTTTTGATGACGGAATTACAAGACCGGAACTGAAAGCGCGGGGAACGCCGTGTCCCGGATCTCCGCATTAGAGACTTTTCTGTTTGAACGCGTTGCGTTTTTAACCATTCGGCCTGCCGTTTTGCGGAAAAGCGCGCTTTTCCACAGAATTCGGGCCGGGCGGCGCTGTGCTGCCGCCTCGCGTTTTACCTTTTTCAAAGGCAGAACGCTCTGGCGCATGAAGCGGAGTGCGCATGCTTCGGGCAGCTGCGCACAATGAAAAATGGACGCCGAAAAGTTTACAAAAAAAAGGGCGGCTGTCAATTCCCCTGTGCCGGAAGGGGCGCTGGGCGCAACAGCAGCCAGATCCCGACGGCAATCAGCGGGACGCACAGCAGCTGTCCCATGGTCAGCCAGCCGAAGGCAAGATAGCCGAGCTGGGCGTCGGGGACGCGTACAAATTCCACGGCAAAGCGGCATACTCCGTAGCCGAGGGCAAAGAGTCCGGCCACGGCGCCGCGTTTGCGGGGTCTGGCGGCATAGAGCCAGAGGACGACAAAGAGCAGCACGCCTTCCAGCGCGGCCTCATACAGCTGCGAAGGGTGACGCGGGAGCGGGCCTCCCGTGGGAAAGATCATGGCCCACGGGACATCCGATGTCTTGCCCCAGAGTTCCCCGTTGATGAAATTGCCGATGCGGCCCCAGAGCAGGCCCTGCGGGATCATGGGCGTAATGAAGTCGGCAACGTCCCAGAAGCTCTTGTGTCGTGTATGCGCGAAATACCAGAAGGCCGCCAGCACGCCCAGCAGGCCGCCGTGAAAGGACATGCCGCCGTTCCAGACGCGCAGGATTTCAGCTGGATCTTTAATATAGGCGGGCAGATCGTAGAACAGAACATAGCCCAGCCGCGCGCCGAGAATGATGCCCAGCATGACATAGGTTTGCAGGTCGTCCACGTCTTCGGGAGTCCAGCCCGGGCAGCGACGGGCCCGGTAGCGTGCCAGAAGCCAGCCGACGCCGAAGGCGACGAGATACATCAGACCGTACCAGCGCAGCTCAAAAGAACCGATGCTGATGGCCACGGGATCAATATGCGGATATTGCATGACGGAATTCCTGTACAGCGCGTCAGGGGAGCAGAAAGGCATGCTCTTTGAAAAAATTTACCGCATGCGCCCGCATCCATCTGAAAAAA
>DXFI01000206.1 GCA_019114565.1 Candidatus Desulfovibrio intestinigallinarum
TTTGAGGGGGAAGAAACCCCTTTTTGCCGCGAGCAGCGACCCAACGGGCGGCCGAAGGCCGTGTCCGTTAGGCGACGCAGGAGCCTTACGGACATCGACAGCAGAGCAAAGGGGTTTCTTCCCCCTCAAAATATGTATTGCCTGCTCAGGCCAGCGTGCGCACCACGAAGTCGCGGACGGCGTCGATTTCCCGGCAGAGAGCCTCGTAATCGAAGGTTGTGAAGCGGCCGTCCTGATAGAGAATGCGCCCCGCCACCACGGTCAGGCGCACTTCGGCGCCGGTGGCGGCATAGACCGCATGGGATACGGGGTTGTACATGGGCCGCAGGTTGGGACTGTCGAGGTCCAGCGCGATGAAGTCGGCCGCGGCCCCGGGTTCCAGCCTGCCCAGCGGCTCGCCGAACGCCGCCGCGCCGCCAAGAGTGGCCATGTCCAGCACTTCCTGCGCCGTCGTCACGGTGGGATTTTTGCCCGCCAGCTTGTGCAGCAGCGCGGCGCGGCCCATTTCCGTAAACATGTTGAGCTGATTGTTGCTGGCGGCCCCGTCGGTGCCGAGGGCGATGCGCAGACCGGCCCGCAGCATGGCGGGCAGGGGAGCCGCGCCCGAGGCCAGCTTCATATTGGAAGAGGCATTGTGCGCCACGCAGACCTTTCTGTTCGCCAGCAGGGCGATTTCTTCCTCGTTCACGTCCACGACGTGGGCAAGAATGGTGCCGGGCCGGAGCAGGCCGCAGGCGTCGGCATGCGCCACGGGGCGGCGGCGATGCTGCTCAAGACACATGGCGGTTTCGTCCGTGGTTTCGGCCAGATGGATATGCAGAGGAAGATGCAGATCGTCCGCCAGCCGCAGGCAGGCTTCCAGCGTTTTTTCCGAAGTGGTGTAAACGCTGTGCGGATTGACGGCCACCCGCAGCAGGGGATCGTCCTTCCATGTTTCCGCCAGCGCGCGGGTGGCTTCCAGCGCGGCCTGCGGCGTGGGGCAGCAGGCGGAGGGAAAGTCGAAGACGGCTTCGCCGCCGAGACAGCGCAGACCCGCCGTGCGGGCCGCCTCAAAGACGGCCTGCTCAAAGATGTACATGTCGATGCAGGCCGTTGTGCCCGTACGCAGCATTTCGGCGTAGCCCATAAGACTGCCCGTGCGGACGATGTGCGGCGTCAGCGCCTGTTCCACGGGGAAAATGCGCTGCTGCAGCCATTCCATCAGCGGCATGTCGTCGGCCAGACCGCGCAGAAAGGTCATGGCGGCATGGGTGTGCGCGTTGACGAGCCCCGGCATGAGGAGCATGTTCGGCAAATCGACACGGCTGTCGGGCTGCCACTGCGTTTCCAGATCGGCAAGAGGGCCCACGGCGGCAATCCGTCCGTTGCGGACGGCCAGCGCGGCATCTTCAAGAATGGTACGCCCGGCGTCCTGCGTCAGAATCCGGGCCGCATGAAAGAGGGAATCACAATGCTGCATATAATGTCGTCCTTCGGCAAAGAGTGGCGTCACCATATCCGGCCTTGCGCCGGGCTTCAAGAGCGGGGCGGGGCATGAGCCGCACGCCGATCTGTCTGGCGCTGCACGGCCTTGGCGGCACGCCGGAGGAACTGCGTCTGCCGCTGGCGGCCATCAGAGCGGCGGGCGTGACAACGGAAGCCCCCCTGCTGCCGGGGCACGGTTCGACGGAAGCCGCCTATCTGACATCCTGTTATGCCGACTGGCGCGCGCTGGCGCTGGAGCGCTACCGCGCCCTGTGCGCCCGCGGTCCGGTGCTGCTGCTGGGCTACTCGCTGGGCGGCCTGCTGGCGCTGGAGGCCGTGCGCCGGGCCGTGCTGGGCGGTCTGCCGGAACCCGTCGGCCTGATTGTGCTGTCCACGCCTTTGAGCTTTGCCGTGTCCTCGCGCGAAGCGGGCCTCTTTTTCCGCATGCTGCCGCTTCTGGCCCGTCTGCCGCTGCCGGCGGGTCTTTTCCCTGTGCTGCGCTGCCCGCCGCGCTCGGCGGCGTCGCGGGAAGATGCGCCGTGGCGGGGTTTTGAAACCTGTCTGCATCTGCGTCATGTGCTGGAAATGGAGCGCGCTGCGCAGCGCCTGCGCCCGTGGCTGCCGCGCTGCCGTATGCCTCTTTTGTTCATGCAACTGCGTCATGATGATCGCTGCCCGTCTGCCAATGCCGCGCAATGGCTGGAAAAGTGGGGAGGTTCCGCCTGTGCGGAAGTGCTTGCGGCGCGCAGCAGGCATGGCGGCCATCTTGTGCCTGTCCATGTGGAAAGCCGGGACAGAGTGGCCGCCCGGGCGGCAGATTTCGCGCGAAGCGCCTTTGGTCTTGCAACTTTGGACGGACATAGGTAGAATAGGCGGTCTTTTCCGATAATCAGCGCCGCGTACGCGGCGCGCAGTCCGCCCCTTATGGAGGTGCGCCTTGTTCTTCGAATCCGTCGCCTACGCCATGGGTACGCCCCAGGCGGGTGCCGCTCCGGCCAGCGGCTCGGATATGCTGGTGCAGTTTGTGCCGCTTATCCTGATGTTTGTGATTTTCTACTTCCTGCTGATCCGTCCCCAGCAGAAGCGGGCCAAGGCCCACAAGCAGATGCTCTCCGAGCTGAAGCGCGGGGACCACATCATCACGTCCAGCGGTCTGCTGGGCCGTATTCTGGAAATCAGCGAAGAAGAAGCGCTGATCGAATGCGGCGAAGCCAAGCTGCGCATCAGCCGTGGCGCCATCGGCGGCGTGATTGACCCCAAGGCCGCTGCTGCCGAAGAAAAGAAGTAATTCCCGGGGCCTCTCCTGCCTGGCGCAAGGGGAGGCCCTTCATGGTTCGTGCCTTGCGCGCACCGTTCGGACCCGCCGCGTGCGGGCAAATTCTTTTTTGTGGAAGGTGTTCATGATTTCGTTGCGTTGGCGTTTCGGCGTCTCCCTGCTGGTATGCATACTCTGCCTCGCGTATGCGCTTCCGAGCGTGCCGGGGCTGGGAACGGCCCTGCAGGCCGTGCTCCCCGACAAAAAGATTAATCTCGGCCTCGACCTCAAGGGCGGCATTCATCTGACGCTGGGCGTGGACGTGGCCAAGGCCGTCAGCAACTCGCTGGCCATGACCGGGCAGGATCTGCGCCGGGTGGCCAAGGACGAGCAGCAGGTCATCGTGCTGCGTCCCCGCGTCGTGGGCGGCGACCGCCTCGAATTCCTCGTGCCGCGCGCGGCTGATGAAAGCAAGCTGCAGGAAGTGCTGCACAAGTTCTTCCCCCAGCTGGAAGTGAGCGCCCCCCAGCGCGGCGACGCCGGACAGCTGCGCTATGTGGCGCGCTTCACCGCCGCGGAAGTGACGCGTCTGGAAGACCTGGCTCTTGATCAGGCCCTGCGCACCATCCGCAACCGTATTGACCAGTTCGGCGTGGCCGAACCCGATATCCGCAAGCAGGAAGGGCATCGCATTCAGGTGCAGCTCCCCGGCCTTTCCGATCCCCGTCGTGCCGTGCAGATTCTGGGGCAGACGGCGCATCTCGAATTTCATCTTGTCCGCAGCGATGTGGACGCCTCGCAGCCGGTGCTGCCCCCCGGCGTCATCGCCCTGCCGTATATCGAGAGCGGTCAGGCCGTCGAAGGTCAGGAACCCCGCCGCATTGCGCTTGAGCGGGACGCCGTGCTGACCGGCGAGGATGTGGCCGATGCCCGCGCCTCCTTTGACGGCGCGGAAGCGGGCGTGTCGCTGGTGTTCAATGCCCGCGGCTCGGATATTTTTGCCCGCCTGACCGGGGAAAACGTCAATCGCCAGATGGCTATCGTGCTGGACGGCAAGGTGTATTCCGCGCCGGTTATCCGCGAACGCATCGCGGGCGGCCGGGCCATGATCTCCGGGCGCTTCACGACCGAAGAAGCCAACGACCTTGCCGTGGTGCTGCGCGCCGGCTCCCTGCCCGCGCCGGTTTCCGTGCTGGAAGAACGTACCGTGGGCCCTTCTCTCGGTCAGGAATCCATTGACAGCGGCATCAAGGCCGCCCTTGTGGGCGCGGCCGCCGTGGTCATCTTCATGGCCATCTACTATGGTCTGAGCGGCGTCATTGCCGACCTCATGCTCTGCTTCACCATGCTTATCGTCATGGCGGGCATGGCCGCCCTCGGCGCGACGCTGACGCTGCCCGGCATCGCCGGTATCGTGCTTACCATCGGCATGGCCGTGGACGCCAACGTGCTCATCTTCGAGCGCATCCGCGAGGAGATACATCACGGGCTGACGCCGCTGGCCGCCGTCAAGGCCGGTTTCGAGCGGGCCACCATCTCCATCACGGACTCGAACCTGACGACCATCATCGCCACCATCATTCTTTATCAGTTCGGCACGGGTCCCATTCGCGGTTTTGCCGTCACGCTTTCGCTGGGCATCATCGCGTCCATGTTCACGGCGATTTTTGTTTCCCGCGCCATTTTTGAAGAATGGGCGCGCAAGTGCGGCCCCAAGGGCATCAGCATCTAGGGTCGACGGGGGATATCATGGGATTTGCATTCTTCAAGCACGATACCAAGTTTGATTTCATCGGCAAGCGCCGCTTCTTCTATGCTCTCGCCGTGCTGCTCTGCCTCGTGGGGCTGGGCAACATCCTGTTCGGCAGCGGCCTGAAAATGGGCATCGACTTTGCCGGCGGCGTCATCATGCAGGTGGAGTTCCAGAAACCCGTCGCTGACGAAGCCCTGAAGAGCGCCATGTCCGCGACCGGCCTCCCCGGCATTTCCACCCAGCGTTACGGCAATGACGGGCGGGACTACCTCCTGCGCTGCTCGCTGCCTGAAAACGTCGCGGCGGCGGAACTGCGCACCGCTGCCGAGGGCGCACTGCTCAAGACCTTTCCCGACAATCCGGCTCAGTTTCATCGCTTGGAGGTGGTGGGCCCCAAGGTCGGTTCCGACCTCGCCAACAAGGCGCTTGCCGCGCTCTACTATGCCATCCTGCTGATTGCGGTCTATATTTCGGGGCGCTTTGAACAGCGATGGATGGCCGGAGCCATTATGGCCGCCGCGCTCTGGGGCGGCATGTATCTGCTTGGTCTGACCGGCCTCAGCATGGGCTGGCTGGTGCTGTTCGCGCTTGCCATTACCGTGGTCATCTGCTTTGTGCTGAAGCTCAATTTCGCGCTCGGGGCCGTGGTCGGCCTCATGCATGACGTGTTCATCACCATCGGTCTGCTTTCGCTGCTGGGGGTGGAAGTCGACCTTAACGTGGTTGCGGCCCTGCTGACGCTCGTGGGTTATTCGCTCAATGATACCATCATCGTCTACGATCGTCTGCGCGAAAACCTGCGCGCCGCGCCTTCTTTGTCGCTGGACGCGCTCATCAACCTCAGTGTCAACCAGACTCTGTCGCGTACGGTGCTGACGTCCGGCACGACATTCCTGGCGACGCTGGCGCTCTTCCTTTTTGGCGGCGGTGTGATTCACGACTTCGCCCTGACCATGCTCATCGGCGTTATTGTCGGCACGGCATCCTCCATTTATGTGTCGTCGGCCATCCTGCTGGCGCTGGGCGATACCGAGTTCTATGTGGGACAGCAGCAGCGTCAGGTTTACGAAAAGCCCGGCGAGCACGGCATCGTGTAGTCACCGGTTCGTTTCGCATACACAGGGCGGCGGCATGCTTCGGCATGCCGCCGCCTTTCTGTTTGCGCCGGACGGGCATCCTGAAAGGGGCGAGGAACGCCGCCGTGCGGCGGTATGGCAAAAAATTTTTTCGGGAAGCAGATTGACGGCGCGAAGGCGGGCATTACTCTACATGGGTGGTCGGATCTCCCGCGCCGGCGGGAGCGTCGGATCGACTCGGTACACAACGGGGCATGTCCGCCCTTATCCCGGCCCGCAGGGGCCGCGGAGATTCCGGGCATGCTCTGATGGAGGGGCATATGGCTGTTTCCTATAAGGACTATTACAAAATCCTTGGCGTGGAGCGTTCGGCTACGGCCGACGACATTTCCAGAGCCTACAAGAAGCTGGCGCGCAAGTACCATCCGGACTTGAACCCCGGCGACAAGCAGGCTGAGGAAAAGTTCAAGGAAATCAACGAAGCGCATGAAGTGCTGAAAGACCCTGAAAAGCGTCGCGCCTACGATACGCTGGGGCCGAACTGGCAGCATGGCCAGCAGTTCCAGGGAGCGCCGGGCTTCGAGAACATGCACTTTTCCTTCAACGGACAGGACATGAACGGCGCCGATTTTTCGGAGTTCTTCCAGTCGCTGTTCGGCGGCGCGGGGCGTCGCGGCGGCGGGAGCCCGTTCGGACCCGACCCCTTCGGCGGATTTTCTTCCCGGCAGCGGCGGGGGCGCGATGTGGAAGCCGAGCTTCCGCTGACGCTGGAAGACGTCGTCAGCGGCGGCAAGCGCAGCGTGACCGTGCAGATGTCGAGCGGCCCCAGGACGTTGAGCGTCAACGTGCCCGCAGGCATCCGCGAGGGCGCCAAGCTTCGTCTGTCGGGGCAGGGCGAGTCTGTTCCCGGCGGGGCTCCCGGCGATCTCTTCCTGCGGGTGCGCTACCTGCCGCACGGCTCCTTCAAGGTGGACGGCGACAATATCCAGTGCGATGTGCTGCTGAGCCCCTGGGAGGCCGCGCTGGGCTGCAAGGCTCCCGTGCCCACGCTGGAGGGCGAGGTCGAGCTGAATATTCCCGCCGGTTCCAGTTCCGGGCGCAAGTTCCGTCTGCGGGGCAAGGGGCTGGGACGGCCGGGCGCGCGCGGCGATTTGCTGGCGCGTGTCATGATTCGCGTTCCGGCTCAGCTGAGCGACGAGGAGCGGCAGCTCTGGGAGGCGCTGGCGGCAAAGTCCTCTTTCAATCCGCGCGGCTAGGCGGTTAACCGTCGGGCCTGCGGCATCGCGGGGCGGCAGGGGCTTTCCGCGCCCCATGAGCGCCGCCGCGGTTCCTGTTGTGGAGAGCACGGGCGCATCCTTGCGGTGCGGAGGTTGCATCATATGAGTATGATCAAGAAAATAACAGCGTTGCCGACGCGTTCCTCTGCGTTGGCGTGGGCGGAATTCATAGAGTTGACGGGCATTGCGCCCGACAGGCTGCGGGAACTGGTCTCGCTGGGCTGGATTGATGTCGGCGGTACGGAGCCGGAATGCTGCGTGTTCCGGGACGCGGATATTTATCGCGTCCGCAAGCTGGAGCGTATCTGCTGCGACTTTGAGCTCCCGGTGGTGGGCGGTACCATCATCGTGGACCTGCTGGAGCGCATTGACGCGCTGGAACGGCAGGTGCGCGCCCTGCAGGGCTTCGAGGAATAATCTCTAATGGTTTTTCTCTGGGGAAGGAAACCTCCTTGGCTAGCGCACAAGGGCTGTTTCCTTCCCCCCCAGGCCCCCCATCCTTCCCTCTCAAAACAAAAACTACTACGCCAAGATCCAGGGACTCGCGGCATCGGAGCTTCTCCGGTGCCGCGATATTTTTTTTGTGGAAATGCTGTGGACAGGTCTTTACAGACTGTGGATGCAGCTTATTTCTGAGACAGGCAAGAATTCGGATACGGAACTTGCAATGACGCTATGAGTCAGCGGAGGCTCTTTATGGATATCAACAAATTTACAGAAAAAGCCCGCGAGGCCATTACCGAGGCGCAGAGCATCGCCGTCGGCATGGGCCATCAGGAAACGGACGTGGAGCACCTTGCTCTTGCCCTTGTGCGGCAGGAAAAAGGTATCGTCCCCCGTATCCTTGAGCAGATGGGCGTGCAGACGCGCGCGCTGGGCGTAGCCATAGAAGAAAAGCTGCGCCGCCGTCCCTCGGTATCCGGCACGGGCGTCGATCCTCAGAAGATCATGATCACCAGCCGCCTGGCTGCCGTTCTTGGCGAGGCCGAGAAGGAAGCGCGGCGGATGAAGGACGAGTACGTCAGCGTTGACCATCTTTTTGCCGCGCTGAGCGATGCGTCGCCGTCCACGCCTCTGGGCGAGGTCTTCAAGGAATACAAGATCACGCGCGCTTCCTTTACCCAGACCATGGAAAGCATGCGCGGCGGCGCGCGCGTGACGAGCGCCACGCCTGAAGATACGTTCGAGGCCCTGAGCAAGTATGCCCGCGACCTGGTGGAAGCGGCGCGTCAGGGCAAGATGGACCCGGTTATCGGCCGTGACGCGGAAATCCGGCGCGTGGTGCGTATTCTTTCGCGGCGCACGAAGAACAACCCCGTGCTCATCGGCGAAGCCGGCGTGGGCAAGACGGCCATTGTGGAAGGTCTGGCCTTCCGTATCGTCAAGGGCGACGTGCCGGAAAGCCTGCGCGGCCACAAGCTGTTCGCGCTGGACATGGGCGCGCTGATTGCCGGTGCCAAGTATCGCGGCGAGTTTGAAGAGCGTCTGAAAGCCGTCCTCAATGAAGTGGAAAAGAGCGAAGGCAAGATTATCCTCTTCATCGATGAGCTGCACACCATCGTGGGCGCGGGCAAGACCGAAGGCTCCATGGACGCGGGCAACCTGCTCAAACCCATGCTGGCGCGCGGCGAACTGCACTGCATCGGCGCGACCACGCTGGACGAATACCGCCAGTATATTGAAAAGGACCCGGCGCTGGAACGTCGTTTCCAGCCTGTGCTGGTGGAAGAGCCGACCGTGGAGGATGCCATTTCCATTCTGCGCGGTCTGAAGGAACGCTTTGAAGTGCATCACGGCGTGCGGATCAGCGACTCGGCCATTGTCGAGGCCGTGACGCTGTCCCATCGCTATATTACGGACCGTCAGCTGCCGGACAAGGCCATTGACCTTATCGACGAGGCCGCGGCGCTGATCCGTACGGAAATTGACTCGCTGCCCGCGGAACTGGACGAAGTGAACCGCAAGGTCATGCAGCTGGAAATCGAGCGCGAAGCTCTGCGCCGCGAAACGGACGACGCCTCGCGCGAGCGGCTGGAACGTCTGGAAAATGAACTGGCCGAACTGCGTGTGCAGCAGGCCGGCATGCGCAAGCAGTGGGAGAGCGAAAAGGGCTCCATTGACGAGGTTCGCGGCATCAAGGAACAGATCGAAAAGGTCAAGCTGGACATCGAGCAGGCGGAACGCGCCTATGACCTGAACCGGGCTGCCGAACTGAAGTATTCCACCCTGCTGGACCTGCAGAAGAAGCTGGAGGCCTGCACGGGCGGGCAGACGCAGGGCGAAAAGCGCCTGCTGCGCGAAGAGGTCGGCCCGGACGACGTGGCCGAGATTGTGGCCAAGTGGACCGGCATCCCGGTAACGCGTCTGCTGGAATCCGAGCGTGAAAAGCTCCTGCGTCTGGGCGATCAGCTGCATGAGCGGGTTGTGGGACAGGACGAGGCCGTGAAGGCCGTGGCCGATGCCGTGCTGCGTGCCCGTGCCGGTCTGTCCGACCCGGCGCGGCCGACGGGTTCCTTCATCTTCCTCGGCCCCACGGGCGTGGGCAAGACGGAACTCTGCAAGGCGCTGGCCGAAGCGCTCTTTGATACCGAAGACAATATGGTCCGGCTTGATATGAGCGAGTACATGGAAAAGCATTCGGTATCGCGCCTGATCGGGGCGCCTCCGGGCTACATCGGCTATGACGAAGGCGGCCAGCTGACCGAGGCCGTGCGTCGCAAGCCCTATTCCGTGGTGCTTTTCGATGAAATTGAAAAGGCGCATCCCGATGTGTTCAACACCCTGCTGCAACTGCTGGACGACGGGCGTCTGACGGACAGTCAGGGCCGCACGGTGGACTTCCGCAACTGCATCGTCATCATGACGTCCAACATCGGTTCCACGCATCTGCTGGACGGCATCAGCGCTGACGGCAGCCTGCAGGACGGCGCGCGTGAGGCGGTCATGCAGGATCTGCGGGCCCACTTCCGGCCGGAGTTCCTTAACCGTGTGGATGAGACGGTGCTGTTCCTGCCGCTGCGGCGCGAACAGGTGGGCCGGATTGTGGATTTGCAGATTCAGCGCCTGCGGGAACGTCTGGCGGAACGCAAGATTACGCTGGAACTCACCGATGCCGCCCGGAACTTCATTGCCGACGAAGCTTATGATCCGGTTTACGGCGCGCGTCCGCTCAAGCGTTATGTGCAGCATTATGTGGAAACGCCGCTGGCCCGGGAACTGGTCGGCGGTCAGATTCGGGACGGTCAGGCTGTGACGCTTGACGTCAGGGATGATGCGCTGACCTTTACGGCAGCGTAAGAAAGACAGGGGAGGGAAGAGTCCGCAGGGGCTTTTCCTTCCCCTTTTTAGCACATTTTCAGTTTGAAACGCGCTGCGTTTCAACCATACGGCGGCCGGGCGGCCTGTGCCGCTGCCCGGCGTTTGCCCTTTTCAACTTTCAACGGCAAAACGCTCTGTTTTTATTCTCCGCTCTTGTCCCTGCACCTGGACTCGCGTAGGCTGGCGGCAGGACGATTTCGGATTTTTTTGTTTCGGAGAGATTCTCCGGACGCGAGCCCGAAAGCAAAGGAAAACGCGATGAAGAAGGTGATGATCATGGCGCTTGTGCTGGCGCTGGCGACAGGGAGTGCGGCGCAGGCCCGTGTGGAGGACAAGAGCAAGGACGCCACGGAAGCGACGCGGCAGGCGCAGCAGGTTGTACGGAAATCTCTGGATTTCACGGACATGCAGGCCTATGAGGACGCCCACCGGGGTTTTGTTGCACCGTTGCCGGAAATGGGAAAGATCGTCGATGACGAAGGCCGGACTGTCTGGAATCTGGAGCCCTACGCCTTTCTGGCCCCGGGCATGACCATGGACATGCCGCCGTCGCGCATCATTCCCACGGAAGGGCCGGATACGGTCAATCCGAGCCTGTGGCGACAGTCGCAGCTTGTTCTGCGTGACGGGCTGTACAAGGTGGCGGAGCGTATCTATCAGGTGCGCAATGCCGATCTGTCCAATATGACCATCATCGAAGGGCAGAGCGGCCTGATTATCATCGATCCTCTTATTTCCGCAGAGACGGCGGCAGCGGCGCTGCGCCTCTACAAAGCCCACCGGCCCGACCGGCCCGTGGTGGCCGTCATCTATTCGCACAGCCATGTGGATCATTTCGGGGGAGCCCTCGGCGTCATCAGCGCCGAAGACGCCGCCTCCGGCAAGATTCGCGTCATTGCTCCGGCTGGTTTCACCGCGGCGGCCGTTACCGAAAACGGCCTCGCCGGGCCGGCCATGCGGCGGCGCGCCACCTTCATGTACGGCTCGCTCCTGCCTCCCGGGCCGCGCGGCCATGTGGGCGCCGGGCTGGGGCTGACAACTTCCCGGGGGACAAGTTCTCTGCTGCCTCCCAACGAGGTTGTCAATCACGACGGCCAGACGCTGACCATCGACGGGCTGACGTTTGAATTTCAGCTGGCGCCCAATACCGAAGCGCCCGCCGAGATGCACTGGTTCATCCCCGAGCTGAAGGCTCTGTCCGCTGCGGAAAACTGCACGCAGACCATGCACAATCTGTACACGCTGCGCGGAGCCCGGGGCCGCGATCCTCTTCTCTGGGCCGAGGCGCTGGACGAAAGCCTGCGGCGCTGGGGCGACAAGGCGGAAGTGCTCTACGGCATGCATCACTGGCCTGTCTGGGGCAGGGAACGTGTCCGCACGGCGCTGGAGCTGAACCGCGATATCTATCGCTATATCAATGACCAGACGCTGCGCCTTGCCAACAAGGGCCTCGGCATGCTGGAAATTGCCGAACAGCTGCGCCTGCCGCCGGAACTGGACAAGCCCTTTGCCGTGCGCGGCTATTACGGAAGCCTGAGCCATAACGTCAAGGGCGTGTACAACTATTATCTCGGCTGGTTTGACGGCAATGCCGCCCAGCTGCAGCCCCTGCCCCGCGTGGAGGCCGCCCGGCGCTATGTGGAATACATGGGCGGGGCCGAAGCGATCCTGACCCGTGCCCGGGAGGATTTTGCCCGTGGAGATTACCGCTGGGTCGCGCAGGTGCTGGATCACGTCATCTTTGCCGATCCCGCCAACAGAGCGGCGCGGGAGCTGGCGGCCGATGCTCTGGAGCAGCTGGGTTATCAGGCGGAAAGCGGCCCCTGGCGTAATTTCTATCTGAGCGCCGCTCAGGAACTGCGTGGTCTTGAGCCTGCCGCCGTGCGGCCCGATCCCGGCGCGGGCGGCGTAACGGCCCTGATGCCGCCGCAGGATTTCTTCCGCAATCTGGCCGTGCGTCTGGACGGCGAGCGCGCCGCGGGCAAGACCATCCGTTTTGTGGCTACGTTCATGGACTCCGGGGAAAGCTGGCTTGTGGATGTCCGCCATGCCGTGCTGCATGCGGCCCCGGTGAACGAAGCGGAAGCCGATAAATCCCTTATGCGGATAAAGGGACCGAAAAACCGGCTGTACGCCATTCTTTCCGGCGCGCAGCCCCTGCCGCGTCAGCAGGGGGAAGTTTCCGTGGATGGAACGCCGGCCCCGCTGCACGCGTTTCTTGCGCTGCTTGACGCTGCGTCCCCGCGCTTTCCGCTGAGCCTGCCGCAGACGGGCGAAAAGTAGGGGCGCGCCCCTTCCTCCGACTACCTGTTAACACTATTCGTAAGTTGTTTTGGGGGGAAGGGAAACCCCTCTGCTCGCGCGAGAGGACTACGAGAACGCCTTTTCTCGCTTCGCTGCGAAAAGGCTGGGCCCTTCCCCCCAGGCCTCCCATCCCATCCCCAGCGCGCTTTTATCGGGGAAAAGTCAGGAATACGAGACAACTCCGCTACCAAAGACAAGTGGCCTTTGTATAGCCTGTTTATTTTATCTATTGAAATTATTTGTAAAAATTGTGTTAACAGGCCGTATGGTTTGAAATGCAAAGCATTTCAAAGTGAAAATGCTCTGAGGAGAGCGTCTTCGCGGAACCGCCTTTTTCTTCTCCGGAAAATGTCACAGAGCCGCCCTTGCGCTTTGGCGCGGGGGCGGCTATTTTCAGCTGCGTTGAAACGCCACACAAAGGAGATGGCCGGATGAACAGCACGGCAGTAATTTTGGCCGCGGGCAAGGGCACGCGGATGCATTCGGACAAACCCAAGGTATTGCAGACCGTCCTGGGGGACCCCATGCTGCGTCATGTGCGGGAGGCGCTGCGTCCTGAGTTTGGCGACAGGGTTTTCATCGTTGTCGGGCATCGTGCGGACATGGTCGAGGCGGCCTTTGCGGGCGAACGCTTCGTGCATCAGACGGAGCAGCTCGGCACAGGGCATGCCCTCATGCAGGCGCTGCCGGGACTTCGCGCCGACGCCTGCGAGATGGTGCTCGTGGTCAACGGAGACACACCTCTGCTGCGCGCCGAAACCGTGGCCCATTTTATGAAGGAGGCCGAAGGCGCGGATCTGGCCTTTGCAACTATTTCGCTGGATGAACCCGGGGCCTATGGCCGGGTGGTGCGCGATGACGAAGGGCATGTGAGCGCCATCGTGGAGGCCAAGGATTATGATATGTCCCGCTACGGCGCGCCTACCGGGGAAGTCAACGCGGGCATGTATGCAATCCGTCTGTCGCTGGCGGAAGCTCTGCTGCCCCGCCTGAGCAATGCCAACCGCAGCGGCGAATATTATATTACCGATCTGGTGGGGCTTGCCGTGGCCGAGGGCCGGGACGTGCGCGGCGTGCAGTGCGGCAGCGACGAAAGCCTGATGGGCGTCAACAGCCCGCGGGAACTGGCCCAGGCCGAGGAAAGCATGCGGGCCTTTGTGGTCGAGGGGCTGCTGGACAAGGGCGTGCTGCTGCATGCGCCCGCGCTGGTGCGCGTATCGCCCCGGGCGACCATTGAAGCCGGCGCGGAGCTGAGCGGCCCGTGCGATGTTCTCGGTTCCTGCCATGTGGAGCGCGGCGCGCGGATCGAAGCCTATTGTTCCCTGCGCGACAGTCATGTTGCTTCCGGCGCGGAAATCCGCCCCTATTGCCATCTGGAACAGGCCCGCGTGGGCGAGGGGGCGCTGGTCGGACCCTATGCCCGTCTGCGTCCCGGAGCGGTTCTGGAGCGGGATTCCCATGTAGGCAATTTTGTGGAACTGAAAAAGGCCCGTCTCGGCGTCGGCTCCAAGGCTAATCACCTCACCTATCTGGGCGATGCGGAAATCGGAGCGGGCGTCAACATCGGCGCGGGTACGATTACCTGCAACTATGACGGCAAAAACAAGCACAGGACAACCATTGAGGACGGCGCTTTCATCGGCAGCAATACGGCGCTGGTGGCGCCCGTGACCGTGGGGAAGGAGTGTCTTGTGGGCGCAGGTTCCGTCATTACCCATGACGTTCCGGCCGGAGAACTTGCCGTGGCCCGCGGGAAGCAGAAGAATCTGCCGCGCAGGAAATAAGGATGATCGCCGCTGCGGCGGGAGACGTTTTTCAGAGGGGCGGCCAGCGGCCGCCCCTCTGGCGTCTTCTCGCGAAGTCAAGAAGATTTTTATAGATAAAATTTCAGTAAAATAAGTAAGATATAAATAAAAAACAGCGTGACTTTCCCTTGCGGCCTCCGGCGACCTTGCCAAGCGGAAAGCTCAATGCTATACCCAGAACCATGGACAGACTTGAACAGCTTGAAACCGCAGTCGTTGCTCTGCTGGAAAAAAATGAGCGCCTTACGGCGGAAATTGCTCGCCTCAATGCCGAGGCGGAAGCCGCCGCTGCGGAAAAATCGTCTCTGGAAGCGGAAAACCGCCAGTTGCAGGAAGCTTTAACCATGCAGGAGCAGAAACGCGACAATGCCGTTCAGCGTATCGACGCCCTGCTGCAGATTATTCAAGAGCACGAGAACAACGTTGCGTCATAGTAGGTTCCCGTGAGCGAGGGAAACAACAGCTTGACCGTTCTTGGGGTTGAAGTCTTCTTCAAGCCCACGGCTGACATGGATCGGGCAGCTTCGGCTGCGCGTATTCTTGAAGAACGGTACGATAGTCTGAAGCGGCGAAGCAGCGGACAGAGCAAGGATTTGCTGCTGACCTATGTGGCGCTAGGACTGGCGGATGACGTGCTGAATGCACAGAAAGAGCTTGATGATACGCTGACGCGTATTGATGATTTGCTCTCAAAGATAGAGAGGCTTGCCTAAGGCCATACGATATTCCCTGGGGTGCGCGTGATTTTTATCTCGGTGCTGACCTTACAAGCATAAAAACGGAAGCTGTGCGGTTTCTTGTGTGCATGCCCGTATCGGGAAGCCTAATGGAAATATACATGGCGTCCACCTGGGAGACCAGGTTCTGCACCGAAGATGAGACACGGCACTCTGGGGTTTCTCATCTTTCGCCTGCCGCGCCGCGGCTGTCTGTGTCCTGCTTTTTTGCCGTTTCCGGCGTCTCCGTCCGTCTCCGGCTGTCGCCGCCAACGGCGGTTTCCGTGTGAAACCGCCCATGCAAAGGGCATATGCCCTTCGTGATGGATGGAGAAGTATGGATATTACGACAATTTTTCAGCTTGTCGGCGTGCTCGTCGCGGGCCTGGTGATCGGCGTTGTGGTGCAGCGCTGCACCACGGCTAAACGTCTCGGCGACGCCAACGAGCTTGCCAAGCGCATAGTCGAGGAGGCCCGCAAGGAAGCGCAGGCACAGAAAAAGGAAATTCTGGTTCAGGGCCAGAATGACCTTTTCAACCAGAAACGCGAGATGGAGAACGAGTTCAAGGAGCGGGAACGCGAGGTCAAGGCGCGGGAACGCAAGCTGGAAGAACTCGGCAGCCGTCTTGAGGAAAAGCTCGAAAAGGCGACCGAGAAGGAGCATGAGCTCCTTGCCACGGAAAAGGACCTTGCCCGCAAGGAACGACATCTTGCCGAGCAGGAAGAATTCCTCGAAAAACGCATTGACGAGCAGGAACGCCGCCTCGAAGAAATCTCCGGTCTTACGGCCGAAGAAGCCAAAACCCGCCTTTTTTCCGAAATCGAAGCCAGAACGCGGCATGAATCCGCCCGGATGATCCGGCAGATCGAAACGGAAGCGCGCGAAACCGCCGACCGCAAGGCCAAGGACATTCTCTGCAATGTCATCCAGCGCTATGCCGGCGATTACGTCAACGAACAGACGGTTACTGCCGTCACCCTGCCCAGCGAAGACATGAAGGGCCGGATCATCGGCCGCGAAGGGCGCAATATCCGGGCCCTGGAAGCGGCGACCGGCGTTGATCTCATCATCGACGACACCCCGGAAACCGTCATTCTGTCGGCCTACAGTCCTCTGCGGCGTCAGGTCGCCAAGATGGCGCTCGAACGCCTCATTCAGGACGGCCGTATTCATCCCGCCCGCATTGAAGACGTGGTGCAGAAGTGCGAGCAGGAACTGGACACGCAGGTTCGGGAAATCGGCGAGCAGGCTACCTTTGACGCGGGCGTGCACGGCATTCATCCCGAATTGATCCGTCTGCTCGGACAGCTGCGCTACCGCACCTCCTTTACCCAGAATGTGCTCCAGCACGCGCTGGAAGTGTCCGCCCTCTGCGGCATGATGGCCGCCGAACTGGGAATGGACGTCAAAAAGGCCAAGCGCGCCGGTCTGCTGCATGACATCGGCAAGGCCGTGGACCATGAAGTGGAAGGCCCGCACGCCATCATCGGCGCGGATCTGGCCAAAAAGTACAACGAAAGCAAGGAAATTGTGCACGCCATTGCCGCGCACCATGAAGATGTGCGGCCCGCCAGCGCGCTTGCCGTGCTGGTGCAGGCGGCGGACTCCATTTCCGGCGCGCGTCCCGGCGCGCGCAAGGAGCTGCTTGAAAACTACGTCAAGCGGCTGGAAGACCTTGAAAACATCGCCACCAGCTTCGACGGCGTCACCAAGGCCTATGCCATTCAGGCCGGGCGCGAGATCCGCGTCATGGTCAATCCCGAACATGTCGATGACGACGCCACCTATCTGCTCTGCAAGGATATTGCCGAGAAGATAGAAAAGAATCTGACCTATCCCGGTCAGATCCGGGTGACGGTCATCCGGGAGCGGCGGGCCTTCGGCTTTGCCAAATAAGATGGCTCTCTTCCTTTCCCCCTTCTTTTTCGATGCGGCGGGCTGCGCAATGCTGGCCGCCGCATCGGCGTTACGGGCCCGGCACGCTTCCTGTCCGCCTGTAGGGGCCGCCGTACTCGGCCTGCTCTGCGGTCTGATAGGGCCTCTGCTGCGCGCGACGTTTGCCGGGCAGCCGGCTGTTCTCGTGCTGGACGCATCCCTCTATCCCGCCTCGGCTCTGGGCGGCGGCATTTGCGGCGCTTTCCTTGGCCGTTTTTCCTGGACGGAAGGGCGTTTTTATTCTCTGCTTGATGCCGCGGGCCTGCAGCTGCTGGCCTGTTCCGGCGTGCTTGTTGTGCAGAACTGGCTGGCGCTTTCGCCTCTGGGTATCTTCCTGCTGGCCGCCGTCCCTGCGTTTGCTCCCGGGCTGCTCCGGGATGCGGCCCTCGGGGATACCGCCGCGCTGGCGGATGAACCTGCCTATGCCACGGCCCCTCTGCTGGGCGTCCTCCTGACTGTCGGCTGTCTTGCGCTTCGTACGCCGTTCCTGACCGCGCTTGCCGTCGGCTGGGGCGTTGGCGTTCTTGCGCGTGTCCTTGTCATTCGGCAGCAGGTCTAGAGCGTTTCAACTTTGAAAAAGGTAAAACGCTCTAGGGCCTGTTAACACAAATTTTAAAATAATTTCAATAGATAAAGTAAATAGGCTGTACACGCGCCACTTGTCTTTGGTGGCGGGTTCGCCTCGTATTCCTGACTTTTCCCCGATAAAAGCGCGCTGGGGAAGGGATGGGGGGCTT
>DXFI01000207.1 GCA_019114565.1 Candidatus Desulfovibrio intestinigallinarum
CTTCCCCCCAGAAGAACTATTTAGGTAACACGCCCTAGAACAGCCCCGTCACCTGACCGCTTTCCACGTCCACATCGACCTTGCGGAAGGCCGGACGGGAACCGGTGCCGGGCATGAGGCTGATGTCGCCCGCCACGGGCACGACCAGACCCGCGCCGCCAAAGAACATGACGTCGCGCACACGCAGACGCCAGCCCGTGGGCGCGCCCTTACGCGTGGGATCATCGGACAGGGAATACTGGGTCTTGACCATGCAGAGGCCCAGCTCCGCAGCGTCGGGGCGCTCCTGCAGTTCCTTGAGCTTGCGCTGCGCCAGCGGCGTAAAGTCCACGCCGTCCGCGCCGTAGACTTCGCGGGCGACGCTGTCGATACGCTCGGCAAAGGGCATTTCCGGCGCATACAGCGGCGCGAAGTTGTTGGGTTCGGCGCAGGCGTCCATGACGGCGTCGGCCAGTTCAAGCGCCCCTTCGCCGCCCTTGCCCCAGTGTTCGGACAGGGCCACGCGCGCGCCCGCGGCTTCGCACGCACGACGCACGGCCGCAATTTCGTCCTTCGTATCGGACGCAAAGGCATTGATGCAGACAACGGGAGGCACGCCGGAACGACGCACCACGCCGATATGACGCAGCAGGTTGACGCAACCGGCTTCCACAAGACCCACATCCTCGCGGGTGTATTCTTCGGGCAGCGGACGCCCGGGCATGGGCTGCGGCGCGCCGCCGTGATGCTTGAGCGCGCGCACGGTGGCCACGATGACGGCGGCATCGGGCTTGAGGCCGCTGATACGGCATTTCACATTCCAGAACTTTTCATAGCCGATTTCGGAACCGAAGCCGGATTCCGTAATATGCACGTCGCTCAGCTTCAGGGCCACGCGGTCGGCAATAATGGAGCTCTGCCCAAGGGCGATATTGCCGAAGGGGCCGGAATGCACCAGCACGGGCTGACCTTCGATGGTCTGAATCAGATTCGGCTTGGCGGCTTCCACCAGCCAGGCGCACATGGCGCCGTCCACTTCGAGATCGGCGGTGGTGACGGGCTTACCGTCGCGATCCATGGCCACCACGATCTTGCCGAGGCGCTTGCGCAGATCGGGTAGGTCGCGGGCCAGCGACAGAATGGACATGACTTCGGAAGCCGCGGAAATATCGAAGTGCGACCGCATCATAAAGCCGTCATTGCGGCGGCCGTCGCCTTCGATACCGATGATGATGTTGCGCAGGGCCTGACAGCAGAAGTCCATGGCCCAGCCCATGCTGACGCGCGTGGGATCAATATGCAGACGGCGCATGCCGGAAAGGCGTTCCAGCGTGGTGTCGTCATAGTTGCGCTCATGCTGCATGCGCGCCGTCAGGGCCGTCATGGCCAGATTGTGCGCGGCCGTCACGGCATGGATATCGCCCGTAAAATTCAGGGAATACGGCGTCAGCGGAATGCACTGGGCAAGGCCGCCCCCCGCCGCGGAACCCTTCATGCCCATGGTGGGGCCGCCGGAAGGCTGGCGGATGGCGGCGGAAGCCTTATGCCCGCGACGCGCCATGCCCTGCAAAAGACCGATGGTCGTGGTCGATTTACCTTCTCCCAGCGGCGTGGGGGTGATGGCGGTCACGTCCACATATTTGCCGTCGGGACGCTGTCCCAGACGCCGCATGACGTCGCCGCTTTCAATTTTCCCCATGAACCGGCCGTAAGGCAGCAGCTCGTTTCCTTCGAGCCCCAGTTCCTCGGCCACAACGGCAATGGGTTTCATGCGTGTTTCGGCATCCTGCGCGATTTTCCAGTCGGGATACTTGGTCGGATCCAGCGCCATGACAACTCCTCGACAGCCCCGGCGCCCTGCGACGTCGCGAGCCGCTCCGTTTGAAGACTCTACAGCGACAGAGAATCATGCCTGCCACGGGCCGGCATCTCCCGCCGTCAGCAGACTACGTTGCGCAAAGGCTTCGCGTCAAGCCCGCCCCGCCTTGCCATGACGCGCCTCTTGGCCTACCCTGCCGCCATCATCTCCGCATCCCGGGAGTCCCTTATGCTGCTGACAGCCTCCTCCGGCAGACTGACCCTCTCCCTGCGCCTCTACGGCATGGGGAAAGATGTTCAGGCCCTTCTCACGGGCGGCGACGCCCATGCGGGCGGAACCGCTCTGGCCGCCCCGAATGTTCCCGTTCAGACGCTTTCCCTCCCGGGGCACAGGGACGCGGAGCTTGCCTGCCGGCTGGCGCAGGGCCTCGCGGACAGCCTCGGCTGTACGGCCTGCGTGACTGCGGGCATCCATTATGACAACATTACCCGCGCCGAAATAGAGGAATGCCGGAGACTGACCGACGCCCTGCTGCACAGCGCTCTGGAACGCCTCGAAATGTCGGACTTCAGGATTAGGACTCATGAAGTTTTGCTTTGAGGGGGAAGGAACCCCTTTGCTCTGCTGTCGATGTCCGTAAGGCTCCTGCGTCGCCTAACGGACACGGCCTGCGGCCGCCCGTCGGGTCGCTGCTCGCGGCAAAAAGGGCCCAGCCTTTCCGAAGCAAAGCGAGGGAAGGCGTTCCCGTAGTTTCCCCCTCAAACTCCCCCATCCTCCCCAAAACCCGCGCACAGAGTCAGAGGGGTAAAGATGGATATTTTTAGTATGTCGTTAATGGGGGAATTTGCCGGGGACCCAACATCTGATAACGAATCCCGGGCCTAAACATTTTATACGGCCTGTCGCTTTACGGAAAAAGCGCGTTTTTTCCGCTCATCTCACATAACGCACAAGGAACATGCCATGCTGACAGTCAAGGACCTTGAGGAACTGGAAGAATACATGCGCTCCGGCCAGCTGGAAGCCGATTTCAAGGACGGCTGCGAAAACGACCGTTTCTATCTGCTGGAGCTGCTGGAAAAACTGATGGATGTCGCGGAACTGGCCGACGAAACGGCAACAAAGGTCATCTTCCGCGGCCAGCTGGGCGCGCTTATGGGGCAGCACAAGGCGGAGTGATTCGTTGCGTATTTTTCTGGGAGAAGGGACCCCCCTCTGCTGGCGCGAGAGAGTTTTCCCTTTCCCCAGCCCCCTACCCCTTCCTCAGCGCGCTTTTCTCAAGAGAATTAGGCTGTTCGGGAAGATTATCGCTTTCCTGCGATGACCGGCCCCCCGGAAACGAAAAGACGGAATACAGGGAGAAAACCCTCTTGTCTTGGTGCTGAAAATAAAAATTCTTTCCAGAAAAGAGAACTTCCGCCCTCATTTGCCTTTACCAGTTGGCGGGTTTTGG
>DXFI01000208.1 GCA_019114565.1 Candidatus Desulfovibrio intestinigallinarum
ACCCCTTTGCGCGCCAGCGAAAGGGGTTCCCTTCCCCCAGTCTCTATCTATTCCAGACACCCGCCCCGTCGGCACCCGGGAACTACTCGTTACCGAGGTCCACGAGCACCGGGTTTTCTTCGAGGTCTTCGAGGAACTTGTCGGGACGTTCCTTCTGGTTGGGCACGTCGATGTCGCCGTGGACATATTCGCGGTAGCCGGTACCGGCAGGAATAAGACGGCCGACAATGACGTTTTCCTTGAGACCGCGCAGGTAGTCCATCTTGCCCTTGAGCGAGGCTTCTGTCAGCACCTTGGTGGTTTCCTGGAAGGAGGCCGCCGAGATGAAGGACGACGTGGTCAGCGAGGCCTGCGTGATGCCCAGCACCAGCGGTTCGGCGGTGGCGGGCTGACGCCCTTCGGCCATGACCTTCTGGTTTTCGAGCTTGAACTCGGCCTTGTCCACCTGCTCGCCCACAAGGAAGCTGGTGCCGCCGCTGTCAAGGATGGTCACCTTCTTGAGCATCTGGCGCACGATGACTTCAATGTGCTTGTCGTCGATACCCACGCCCTGGAAGCGGTACACTTCCTGGATTTCATCCACAAGGTAACGGGCGAGATACTTTTCGCCGCGCGTCCGCAGGATGTCGTGCAGTTCGGGATAGCCTTCGGTCAGCGGGTCGCCGGCCTCCACGAAATCGCCGTCCGTGGCGGTGATGTGCTTGCCCTTGGGCACGAGGTATTCCTTGGGCTCGCCGATTTCCGGCGTGACAATGAGCTTGCGCTTGCCCTTGGATTCGCCCGCGTAGGCGACGGTACCGGAGATTTCCGACACCACGGCCATGTCCTTGGGCTTACGCACTTCAAAGAGCTCGGCCACGCGCGGCAGACCGCCCACGATATCCTTGGTCTTGGACGTTTCGCGGGGCTTGCGGGCGATGATGTCGCCGGCCTGAATGGCCTCGCCGTTCTTGACCATGATGATGGAGCCCACGGGCAGGCTGTAGGTTGCCGAGATGTTGGTGCCGGGACGGAGCTTCACCACGTTCTGTTCGTCGCAGATGGAGATGGACGGGCGGAAGTTGGTGGTGCGGTATTCCATGATGGTCAGGGAGGCCTGACGCGTCACGTCGTCCACCTTTTCCTGCACCGTCTTGCCGTCCACGATGTCGTTGAAGCGAACGTAACCGTCCTCTTCGCAGACAAAAGGTTCGTTGAACGGATCCCATTCGGCGAGAACGGTTCCCTTGGTGATCTCCTGCCCGTCATGCACGTGCAGACGCGCGCCGTTGGGCAGAATGTACTTTTCACGTTCGCGGCCCTGCGCGTCCACGATGGCAAGCTGACCGCTCTTGCCGAGCACCAGCTGCATGCCTTCGCGGTTGGTGACGGCCTTGACGCGGTTCAGAATCACGCGGCCGGGATTCTGGGCTTCAAACTTGTTCTTTTCAATGGTGCTGGATGCCGTACCGCCGATGTGGAAGGTACGCATGGTCAGCTGCGTGCCCGGTTCGCCGATGGACTGGGCGGCAATGATGCCCACGGTTTCGCCCGTGTTCACCAGATGCCCGCGCGCCAGGTCGCGACCGTAGCAGAGAGCGCAGATACCGCGCTCCGCCTGGCAGGTCAGCGGCGAACGCACCATGATGGACGACACGCCGTGCTTTTCCAGCAGTTCGGCTTCCGCCTCGTTGATCAGGGTGTTTTCCGGCAACAGAATTTCTTCCGGATTGTCGGGATTATACACCGGGTACAGCAGCACGCGGCCCACGGCGCGCTCGGACAGCGGGGTCTTGATGTCGCCCCCTTCCTTGAGCGGCGTCAGCTCGATACCGTCCACCGTGCCGCAGTCATGCTCGGACACGATGACGTCCTGAACCACGTCCACAAGACGACGGGTCAGATAACCGGAGTTGGCCGTCTTGAGGGCCGTGTCGGCCAGACCCTTACGAGCGCCGTGCGTGGACGTGAAGTACTGGAGCACGGACAGACCTTCGCGGAAGGAAGAGGTAATGGGCGTTTCGATGATTTCGCCGGAAGGCTTGGCCATAAGGCCGCGCATGCCCGCCAGCTGACGCATCTGGTCCTGGTTGCCTCGAGCGCCCGAGTTCGACATCATGAAGATCGGGTTGAAGCTCTGGTTCTTTTCCTCGCGGCCGGTCTTGGGGTCCTTCAGCGTGTCGAAGGAGATTTCCTTGGTCATTTCCGCGGAAACGTCCTGCGTGGCCTTGGTCCAGACGTCGACGACCTTGTTGTATTTTTCCGTACGGGTGATGATACCGTCGCGGTACTGACGTTCGATATCGTCCACTTCCGCCTGCGACGCGGCAAGAATATCCTTCTTGCGCTCGGGAATGATCAGGTCCTTGACGCCGATGGTCACGCCCGCGCGCGTGGCGAACTCGTAACCGATGTCCTTGAGCTTGTCGCAGAGCATGACGGTGGCCTTGATGCCGCACTCGCGATAGGCCGCGCCCACCAGCTTGCCGATGTTCTTCTTGGTCAGCACGCAGTTGACGTTGGAGAAGGACATCTCCTTGGGCAGGATGCCGCCCACCAGCACGCGGCCGGGCGTGGTGTCGTAGATCTTGCCGTCAGGCATGCGCACCTTCACGCGGGAATGCAGCGTCACCACGTCGGCGTCGTAGGCCGCTTCCACTTCCCACGGAGCGCAGAAGTACATGCCTTCGCCCTTTTCGAAGCTGCGCTCGGACGTCATGTAGTACAGACCAAGCACGATGTCCTGCGACGGCACGATGACGGGGCCGCCGTTGGCGGGCGAAAGAATGTTGTTGGTGCTCATCATGAGCACGCGGCATTCAATCTGCGCTTCCACGGACAGCGGAATATGCACGGCCATCTGGTCACCGTCGAAGTCGGCGTTGTAGGCCGAGCAGACCAGAGGATGCAGACGGATGGCCTTGCCTTCCACCAGCAGCGGTTCAAAGGCCTGAATGCCCAGACGGTGCAGGGTCGGGGCGCGGTTGAGCAGAATGGGGTACTCGCGCACCACATCCGACAGAATATCCCAGACCACCAGCTCTTCGCGCTCCACCATCTTCTTGGCGCTCTTGATGGTGGTCGCATGCCCGCGCTTTTCCAGCTCCGAATAGATGAAGGGCTTGAACAGCTCCAGCGCCATCTTCTTGGGCAGGCCGCACTGATGCAGCTTCAGGTAGGGGCCCACGGTAATAACCGAACGGCCCGAGTAGTCCACGCGCTTGCCCAGCAGGTTCTGACGGAAGCGGCCCTGCTTACCCTTGATCATATCGGACAGGGACTTGAGCGGGCGGCCGTTGGTGCCGGTGATGGCGCGACCGCGACGGCCGTTGTCGAACAGCGCGTCCACGGCTTCCTGAAGCATGCGCTTTTCGTTGCGGATGATGATTTCAGGCGCGCCCAGTTCCATCAACCGCTTCAGACGATTGTTGCGGTTGATGACGCGACGGTAGAGATCGTTCAAATCCGAGGTCGCGAAACGTCCGCCGTCAAGGGGCACGAGAGGACGCAGCTCCGGCGGAATGACCGGAATGACTTCCATGATCATCCACTCGGGCTTGTTGTTGGACTCAAGGAAGGCTTCCACAATCTTGAGCCGCTTGGTGATTTTCTTTTTCTTGGTCTGGCTCTTGGTGGTTTCGCCTTCCTCGCGCAGCTCGGTGCGCAGCTGTTCCAGATCCAGCTCTTCAAGCAGGCTGCGCACGGCTTCCGCGCCCATGCCCACTTCCAGAGCCTCGTCGCCGTAATGATCCAGAATCTGGAGATACTGATCCTCGGAAATGACCTGCCGCTTCTGCAGATTGGTCTGACCGGGATTCAGCACGATATAGGAGTCGAAATAGAGCACCTTTTCCAGATCGGCCATGGTCATGTCCAGCAGCGTGCCGATCTTGGAAGGAAGCGTCTTAAGGAACCAGATATGCGCAACGGGCGCGGCCAG
This sequence comes from Candidatus Desulfovibrio intestinigallinarum, assembly GCA_019114565.1. Taxonomy (GTDB): domain Bacteria; phylum Desulfobacterota; class Desulfovibrionia; order Desulfovibrionales; family Desulfovibrionaceae; genus Desulfovibrio; species Desulfovibrio intestinigallinarum. Next base: position 3,920 of record DXFI01000208.1, read on the forward strand.
TTCAATATGGCCCATGCGCTCGCGGCGGACCTTGGAAGCAATGACTTCCACGCCGCACTTTTCGCAGACGATGCCGCGATGCTTCATGCGCTTGTACTTGCCGCAGTTGCACTCGTAGTCTTTGACCGGGCCGAAAATCTTGGCGCAGAAAAGACCGTCGCGCTCAGGCTTGAACGTGCGGTAGTTGATGGTCTCGGGCTTTTTCACTTCGCCGTAGGACCATTCCCGAATGGCTTCGGGAGAAGCGATGGATATCTGGATGGCTTTCAGATTGCGGATGTTCGTCGTATTGGCCGACGTGCCGCGCATGGTGAAGAGATCGTCCAGGCTCATATAGTTACCTTAGCTTGTCGAAAGCTGGTTAGAATCGTTGTCGGCAGGAAACGTCCGGGGGAAGGGCTGCCCTCCCCCGGCACGGCATTAATCCTGCTGCGAATCTTCTTCCTCGCGGGCTTCGCGCATGAAGCCGACGCGCTTGGGCCGTTTCTTTCCTTCTTCCTGATGCAGCGTCACGTTGAGGCCAAGGCTCATGAGTTCCTTGACAAGAACGTTGAAGGATTCGGGCAGGCCGGCTTCAAGGAAGTTGTCGCCCTTGACAATCTTTTCATACATCTTCACGCGGCCCGTCACGTCGTCGGACTTGACGGTCAGGAACTCCTGCAGCAGATAGGCTGCGCCGTAGGCTTCCAGAGCCCAGACTTCCATTTCCCCGAGGCGCTGGCCGCCGAACTGGGCCTTACCGCCGAGGGGTTGCTGCGTCACCAGCGAGTAGGGGCCGGTGGAACGCGCGTGAATCTTTTCGTCGACCAGATGGTGCAGCTTGAGCATGTACATGACGCCGGTGGTCACGCGGTTCTTGAAGGGAACGCCCGTGCGACCGTCGTAGAGGACGGTCTTGCCGTCGTTGGCCATCCTGGCCTTGTCCATCCAGCCCCAGATTTCGGCTTCCGTGGCGCCGTCGAACACCGGCGTCTGCGTCACGATGCCGTTACGCAGCTTCTTGACGGAGGCCACGAACTCTTCGTCGTCCATGCCGTCCACAAGAGTGTTGATATCTTCGGAATTGAAGATGTCCTTCACCTCGTCGCGCAGCACCTGCACGGCCACGCCGGAATCCACCAGTTCCGCCAGCTGACGGCCAAGTTCCTTGGCCCCCCAGCCGAGGTGGGTTTCCATGATCTGACCGATGTTCATTCGCGAAGGCACGCCGAGCGGATTGAGCACGATGTCCACCGGACGACCGTCGGCAAAGAAGGGCATGTCCTCTTCCGGCAGGATGCAGGACACAACACCCTTGTTACCATGGCGACCGGCCATCTTGTCGCCCACCGACAGCTTACGCTTAATGGCGATGTGCACCTTGACCATGCGGATCACGCCGGGAGGCAGATCGTCGCCTTCGGTGACCTTTTCGCGCTTGGAGTCGTAGATGGCCTTGATGTATTCCACCTGCTTGTCGTACTCGCGCAGCATGTCGGCCACGTAGTCGTTGGTTTCCTTGCTCTTGAACAGACCGGCCAGCTTCTTCACCGGCAGATCCGCCAGAATTTCCTCCGTCAGCACGGCTCCGGCCTCGATGAGCACCTCGCCCTTGCGCACGCCGGGCAGCGTCACCGCCACCTGCTTGCCCACGATGCCGGGAGCCATGCGCTCGCGCGTACGGCGCGACAGAGCGCGCATGTGATCGGCTTCCTTCTGATCCAGCACGGCGGTGTCGTGAGCTTCAATGGCGAGCGTGCGCTCGTCCTTTTCGCCGGAACGGCGGTTGAAGACCTTCACGTCGATGACCGTGCCTTCCACTCCCGGAGGCACCTTGAGGGAGGTGTTCTTCACGTCGCGGGCCTTTTCGCCGAAGATGGCCCGCAGGAGCTTTTCTTCCGGCGTCAGCTGCGTTTCGCCCTTGGGCGTGATCTTGCCCACGAGGATGTCGTCGGGCTTGACGGCCGCGCCGATGCGAATGATGCCGCTCTCGTCGAGATTGCGCAGCATGTCTTCGCTGACGTTGGGAATATCGCGGGTGATTTCTTCGGGTCCCAGCTTGGTGTCGCGGGCCACGACCTCGAATTCCTCGATATGCACGGACGTAAAGGTGTCTTCCTTCACGACGCGCTCGGAAATGAGGATGGAGTCTTCGTAGTTGTAGCCGCACCACGGCATGAAGGCCACCACAAGGTTCTTGCCCAGCGCCAGCGTGCCGTCGTCAATGCCCGGACCGTCGGCGAGGATATCGCCCTTCTTCACGATCTGGCCGGGATAGCAGGTCGGCTTCTGCCCGAAGCAGGAGTTCTGGTTGGACTTGTGGTACTTGAGCAGATCGTACACGCGCACGCCGCCCTGCTGCGGGAACAGATCGCCGTCGTAGGAAACCACGAGGCGGTCGGCGTCCACGTATTCCACCTTGCCCGACGCGGGAGCCACGATGCAGGCGCCGGAGTCGCGGGCCACGTCCACTTCCATGCCCGTGCCCACCAGCGGCTTCTCGCTGCGCAGCAGCGGCACGGCCTGGCGCTGCATGTTGGAACCCATGAGCGCGCGGTTGGCGTCGTCATGCTCCAGGAAGGGGATCAGCGCGGCGGAAATGGACACCATCTGGCTGGGCGAAATGTCCATGAGCGTCACTTCCTCACGGGGACGCATTTCCACTTCGCCGCGGACGCGCACGGTAACGTATTCGTCCAGCAGATTGCCGTCGGCATCCACGCGGGCGTTGGCCTGAGCCACCACCTGCCCGGTTTCGCGCGTGGCGTCGAGATGCACGATTTCATCCGTCATGCGCCCGTCGCGGATGACGCGGTAGGGCGTTTCGATGAAGCCGAAGTCGTTGACCTTGGCAAAGGTGGTCAGGGACACGATCAGACCGATGTTCGGACCTTCCGGCGTCTCAATGGGGCAGATGCGGCCGTAGTGGGAGGTGTGCACGTCGCGCACTTCAAAACCGGCGCGCTCACGGGTCAGACCGCCGGGACCAAGGGCCGAAAGGCGGCGCTTGTGCGTCACTTCGGACAGGGAGTTGGTCTGGTCCATGAACTGCGACAGCTGCGACGTGCCGAAGAATTCCTTCAGCACGGCGGCCACCGGCTTGGGATTGATCAGATCGTGCGGCATGAGCGTGGTGATTTCCTGCAGGCTCATGCGCTCCTTGATGGCGCGTTCCATGCGGACAAGGCCGATGCGGTACTGATTTTCCACCAGTTCGCCCACCAGACGCACGCGACGATTGCCCAGATGGTCGATATCGTCGGCCGGGCCGTGGGTGTCCTTGAGCTGCACCAGCACCTTGATGGCCGACAGGATGTCGTAGTCGGTCAGGGTGCGGCTCTCGGTAAAGCGCGTCAGCGCCTCGCGATGCGCGGCGGCTTCATCCTTCTGGCCTTCGGGCTGCTGCGCAAGGGCTTCCCTGGTGAAGGTTTCCAGCAGCTTCCTGTCATACTCGGTCAGCGGGACGTCTTCCACCTTTTCCGGGTCCACGGCCAGACGCTGATTGAGCTTGTAACGGCCCACCGGCGACAGATCGTAGTAGTCGGCGCTGCGGAACAGATTGTCAAAGAAGCTGGCCGCAATTTCCGCGGTCGGCGGCGAGGAGGGACGCAGACGACGATAGATTTCCTCCTGCGCCTTTTCCATGTCGGGAATGCGATCCTGCGCCAGCGTATCGCGGATGGACGAAGAGGTGTCCGTGCCCTTGGTATGCAGCACGGCCACGCGCTGGATGCCCACCTCGCGCATGCGCTCCACCAGACCGGGGGTCAGCTCGTCGGACGCTTCGGCCAGCACCTCGCCGGTGTTGGCGTCGGTCACGTCCTCGGCCAGGAACATGCCGTCCAGCGTGTCGGGACGCACTTCAATGGCTTCGAGGCCGGACTCGCAAATCTGACGCCAGCCGCGCTTGGTGATGGGCTTGCCCGCGCGCACCAGCACCGTGCCGTCGGGGGCCACGATGTCGGAATAGGCGTTGTCCTTGCGGTACAAATCCTTGCGCACTTCCCAGTACAGCCGATCGGCATCGCCGAGACGGTAATATTCCCGGGTATAGAAGTAGTCCAGGATATCCGTCTTGCTCATGCCCATGGCCTTGAAAAGGATGGTGGCGGGCATTTTGCGGCGACGGTCGATGCGGACGTACAGAATATCCTTGTGGTCGAAATCGAAGTCGAGCCACGAGCCGCGCATGGGGATGACGCGGCAGGAGTAAAGCACCTTGCGGCTGGTATGAGTCTTGCCGCCGTCGTGCTCGAAGATGATGCCCGGCGAGCGCTGCAGCTGATTGACGATGACGCGTTCGGTACCGTTGATGATGAAGGTACCCTTTTCGGTCATGAGGGGCAGAGTACCGAAATAGATGTCCTGACCCTTGATTTCACGCACGGTATAGGGCGCGGCATTCTCGTCGGTGTCGTACACCACAAGATGCACCTTGATGCGCACCGGCGCTTCGTAGGTCAGGCCCTTGGCGATGCATTCGGCCTGATCGTACTTGGGCTCGACGATTTCATAGCCGACGAATTCCAGGCTGGCCGTATCGTTGAAATCCTTGATGGGGAAAACGGTACGGAACACGCCTTCAAGCCCGACGTCGGGCTTGCGGTCGGCGGGGGCGACGCCTTCCTGCAGAAACTTCTGGTAGGAATCGATCTGCAGGGTCAACAGATGGGGGATGGGGAGCGATACTTTGATCTTGCCGAACTTTTTTATGAGCTGGCCCATGAGTACCTCAAAAGGTGGCGGTTGCGCTTCGGCTGGCGGGCGACGGAAAGCTTATCCCGTATCGCGCGCCGTCAGATACGTGGCTGTGATGCGAAGCACCCCTCTTGCCGCATCACGGGGCCGTAACAGGGATCGCCTGCGTCGGCTGGGGCGGATTCCACGAAGCGTGCCGCGATCCGAAGCGTATGTCTTCTTCGACCGTACGCGCCCCGGAGAGGCGCGCATATGTGTGCAGCGGGCCTGCCCGCTGTACAAAAAATTCAACACAGCTCGAAAGGAGGAAAATGACGCCTGGCTGTAAACACGCATAAAAACGACAAAAAACCACCGTCCGTTTGCACGGACAAAGCGGCCTTGTCGTTCAGAAAAGCTGGATATGTCGTGTCGCCAGATAAAAAATTGCCAGCGGTTTTCTCCCTCTCGGTGCGTCGATGTCTGTTTCTCTTAGACCAAAAGGCGATGACAGGCAAGAAAAAAACGTCTTGCCACGCAGCCCCGCAAATTTGCGCCACCCGAGTTCAAAAAACTTTACAAAAAATTTCCCCTGCACTATAGTCCCCCCATCCGCAGTGAGGGGACTTCGGATGTTTGCCGCCGTGACGGTCGGCGTTTTTCACAACTCCCACGGAAGGACTTTATTTCCATGAAACGTATCATGACGCTCGCCCTGGCTGCCGCCATGGTGTTCGGCGCGGCGACCGGCGCTTCCGCCATCGACTTCAAAGCTTCCGGCCAGTGGCTGTTCGGCGTGGCCGCCGGCGACGGCAGCTTCGTCAACAAGCACAACGGCCATCATGCCGATACCAAGGACATCGTCTTTGCCGGGCAGCGTCTGCGTACCCAGATTGACGCCGTAGCCTCCGAAGCCCTTTCCGGCACCGTCTACTTTGAAATCGGCGATCAGAACTGGGGCAATGGTGGCCAGGGCGCGGCCATGGGCGCCGACGGCACCGTGGTGGAAGTGAAGCGCGCCTACCTCGACTGGGTCGTGCCCAATACCGATCTGAAGATCCGCATGGGTATCCAGGGCCTGACCCTGCCCAACGTGGCCGGCGGCAGCGCCATTGCCGATACCGACGCGGCCGGCATCACCGCCAGCTATCAGTTCAACGACAACGTGGGCCTCACCGTGCTGTGGACCCGCCCCGTCAATGACAACTTCAGCGGCAATTACGACGGTCGCCACACCAATTATCTTGACAATATCGACCTCTTTGCCGTGTCCCTGCCCCTGAGTTTTGAAGGCGTGTCCGCCACCCCCTGGGTCATGTACGGCATGCGGGGTAAAAACGCCCTTGTGACCGATCCGGAAAAGGGCAGCTTCCTCAGCACCAAGGACGGCTCCGTGGTCGATACCCTGACCAGCCGTTTCGCGGGCCTGAACACCGTCAACGACGACCTTTCCTCTCATACCTCCAAGGCCTACGGCGCTCTGTTCTGGGCCGGTCTGCCCATCAAGGTGACTGCCTTTGATCCCTTGAATATTGAAGTGGATCTCAACTACGGCTATGCTGAAAAGATGGGTCGCTACGATGTTCGCAAGCGCAACTCCGCCACCGACATCGTTCGTGCCTCCACCAAGCGCGAAGGCTGGGTTGCCAAGGCTCTGGTCGAATACAAGATGGACTGGGGCACGCCCGGTATCTTCGGCTGGTATGCCTCCGGCGATGACGGCAACGTCAAGAACGGCTCCGAGCGCATGCCCTCCCTGTCGCCCTGCCCCACCTTCACCAGCATGATGGGCGCCGCCGGCATCGACTGGGAGCCCTCGGCAAACCTGTATGAAAAGGGCAACAACTACGACGGCAGCTGGGGTATCGGCCTGCGCATTGCCGACATGAGCTTTGTGGACGATCTGAAGCACACCTTCATTGTGGCCTACCGTGGCGGCACCAACAGCCCGTCCATGGTCAAGTACATGAAGAACGGCATTGCCTGGAACGAGAGCACCCTGACCACCAACTCCGTGGAAGGTCCCTACCTGACCACCAATGACGGCCTGCTGGAATTCAACCTGCTCAACTCCTGGCAGATCTACGAAAATCTGCAGATGCACCTCGATCTGGGCTATATCGTGAACATGATCGACAAGGACACCTGGGATCGTTCGTTCATGGGAGACCAGGGCAGCTTCTCCAAGCAGGACGCCTGGAAGGCCCAGCTCGTCTTCGCCTACAGCTTCTAGTTTATAAGGGCGCGCGGCTTTGCCGTGCCCCTTTCCCAGAAAATATAAGGACGTCGCCCCAACGGGCGGCGTCCTTTTTTGCGCGCAGCGATACCGGCATTTCAGCCTGCGGAGACTCTTCGACACAAAGATCGAACATGTTCAGCTTGAAATGCGTTGCCTTTCAAACCATGCGGCCTGTCGTTTCGCGGAAAAAACGCGTTTTTTCCGCTCACGTTGGGCCGGGCGGCGGCACGGCGCCGCCTCGCGTTTCACCTTTTTCAAGGCAAAAGATTCTGAACGGAAAACAAGAGCTCGCAACAAGGGATGCCTGTTCGTCATACAAACAGAAAAGGGAGCGGAACGGTCAGAAACGTCTCATACCGCGACGTCAGGAACGGGAAGAGGCCAGCCCTTCCGCCATTTCTCGCACAAGACGATAGAGCCGCTTGGAGCCCTTGCGATCAAGCGGCAGCCATTGCAGCTTCATGTCATCGTCCAGCTTCAGACTGCGTTCAAATCTCAGCTGCATGAGCGCGCCGCCGCCATCCATCCTGTTGACGGCTGTCTTCCGGGCCTGAAAAATGAAAATATTCTGTCGATTGCCGAAATGCGGAATGAAAAGCACAAGGAAGTTTTCAAAACTCCGCGCCCACTGGGCAGCCCTGCCGGGAGACAGCTGGAAAGTCGCGCCGGTGGGAGACATGGTATGCAGGCGCGGCGTATCTTCGTCGTCTTCCGCAGTCTGCCGCAGCAGGGCCCGCAGCGCCTGAAGCGTTCGCGGCAGCGAATTCACCAGCACAAGACGTGAAGAGGAAGGACAGGAACAGTCGATCAGCGCAGGCGGATCGATGACGGGGCGCACACTCGGGCGACGCAGCAGCCCCACAATAACCCGGAGGCCGTCGGCTCTGCGCTGCAGCTCACGGATTGTCGCCGTGCCCGATACTTCCAGACGGGCCTCCTCTTCCTGAATAGTGAAGGTATAGGAGCAGAAATCCGAAGCCAGAAGTAATTCCGGCGGCGCATCCAGAAGCTCCAGTGTCAGCGGATCTCCGCGCAGAACCTGCGCGCTCAGGAGCTGCTCCTCCGCCTGCCCGGCAGCATTCTCCGTACGGCAGGAAAGGCAGACCGGCAATTTCTGATCGCGGGCCGCGCGAAAAACATCATGGCGCCGGGAGCGCCAGAGATTAACGCGGCCTTCCTCCTCCCCCGCGTCGGCGCCTGCGTCTCCCATGGTCATGAGACGCATGATTTCCGAAATCTGCTCCTTGAGTTCCGAAACATGGTTGCGCCAGAGCGTCACCTTGTCGTTGCCCAGAATAAAATGATGCGCTTTCATGTGGCAGGCCCGGAGAGGATAAAAAGATGTTGGTCAGGGAAATTACCAGCCCGCGGCAATGCCGTCGCCCCGCAGATCCGCCGCACCCCAGAGGAAAGCCGTTTCAGGATGCCGCCAGATGGCTCCCGCATGGCCCATGACATCGTTGAAGGCCGTTGTCACGGCCACATCGTGTCCGCGCCGCCGCAGCTCCTCGACAACGGACGCCTCGATACGAGATTCCAGACGAATATTATTGACGGCCTCGCCCCAGGAGCGCCCGTAAAGCCAGCGGGGAGCACAGACGGCTTCCTGCGGCATCATACCAAAATCCATGATGCGCGTCACCAGCGCCGCCTGCGTCTGCGGCTGCCCCTCGCCGCCCATGGTGCCGTAAACCAGACGCGGCACGCCCCCGTCAAGCAGCATGGGGGGATTCAGCGTGTGGAAGGGTCGTTTGCCCGGGGCCAGACAGTTGGGACTGGACGGGTCCAGAGAAAAGAAGCAGCCGCGATTCTGCAGCAGTACGCCGGTATCTCCGGCGACGATACCGGAACCGAAGTCATGGTAGACGCTCTGAATCATGGAAACGGCCGTTCCCCGCGCATCCACCACGCCAAGCCAGATGGTATCGCCGTGCGGGTCCAGGGGCGTCACGGAGGCAGCCGCCCGTCGCATGTCGATACGCGCCGCCTGCGCCGCGGCGTGCGCCGGAGACAGCAGTTCCGTCAGCGGGATTTCCGTAAATTCAGGATCGCCAAGATAGCGATCGCGATCGGCAAAAGCCAGCTTCGTGGCCTCGATGATCACGTGATAATAGTCGGCCGTGCCTTCTCCCAGCGCGCGCACGTCAATCTGCGACAGGATGCTCAGCAGCTCCAGGGACGCCATGCCCTGACTGTTGGGAGGACAGTTCAGCACCGAAAAATTCCGGTACTTCACGTGCAGCGGTTCCTGCCAGTCGGCATGATGCGCGGCAAAGTCATCTTCCGTCAGCAGCCCGCCGCCTGCGCGCATATCCGCGGCAATCCGGGCGGCAATATCCCCTTCATAAAAAGCCCGCCAGCCTTCGCTCGCCAGCCGACGCAGCGTTGCCGCCAGCTCCGGCTGGCGCAGTTTCCGGCCTATGGCGCAGATATCGTCGTCCGCCGTGCAGAAGACCCTGCGAAAACCGGCAAAACGCTGGAGGTTACGGCTTTCCCCGGCATCCGTGCGCGTGTCTTCCCGCAGCCACTGCGCCAGCGAAGAGGCCAGAGGAACGCCCTCCTCCGCATAGGCAACGGCATCTTCCAGCAGATCCGCCCATGAAAGAGGCGTTCCCAGCACGTCACGGCTGTAGGCATAAGCCTCCCCCCAGCCGGAAACCATGCCGGGAACCGTAATGGCGGACAGCCAGCCCCGCGTGGGAATACCTCCAAGAGCAGCAAATTTTTCCCGGCTCACGGTCCGCGCCGCCCGGCCGCTGGCATTGAGCGCCCGGCTTTCCCTACGCGACGCGTCGTGCACGAGCCAGAAGGCGTCGCCCCCCAGCCCGCACATTTGCGGATAAACCACGGACAGCACGGCCCCGGCGGCAATGGCGGCATCCACGGCCGTGCCGCCCCTGCGCAAAATGGCCAGACCGCTCTGGGACGCCAGATAATGCGGCGTGGTAATCATGCCGTGGCCCGCGACCGGATTGGTCCGCCGCGCGATGGTCTCGTGCTCGGAAAACTTCATAACCCCCTCGTCAGTAATCACAGAATGCCGGGGAAGGCCTCTCAGTCAGAGGCGGGCCTGTTCAGGCCGGGAAAACAAAAGGCAGGCTCCGCAGTCCCCCCTGATGGGAGCGGACCGCGGAGCCGTATCAGTTAGAGGAAATCAGGATCAACAGCGGCGCGTCCGTTGGCAAGCATAATGCGCACATAATGGAGGCTCCGCTCATCAATGGGAACAATGGGGAAAGACTGACCGCAGGCATCGCAACTGGCAAGCTGCGGCGTCACGGGGTTGACCTGAGGCACATGCCTGCCGCAGTGGGGACAGGGATAGAAAAAAAGAATTTCCATCCCCTCGGGATGCACCGGAGTCTGAGGTTTTTGCGATGTTTTCATGAAAAAATCCTTGCGCGGGGAAATGTTCCCGCAGCGCCATTACCCATCCGCACAGCGCCTGTTCGCGATTCAGGGTCCGGATGATTCCGGAGGACGGTACGCCGCCGCTCCTGCGGGAAGGACCTGTACCGGGGAGAAGGCCGCAGCGCCCCGCAGCACCGCTTCTCCCGGATAACGCGCGCCGGAGGGAGAGAACAGGGGCGGCCGGAGGAGGAAAAAGGCCCTTTCGCACAACAAGCGAAGCGGGCCCCCCTCCCCGGCTCCCAAAACAGGAATCCCCGATGTCAGGCGTCCAGCAGACTGCTGCCGTCCATGGCCCCGGGCTGCGGCAGATTCCAGAGAGCCAGCAGCGTAGGGGCCACATCGGCAAGTTTACCGTCGTGCAGGCGACGCGGCGTGCCGTCGCCTTCGAGCAGGAGGCAGGGCACGGGGTTGGTGGTGTGCGCGGTAAAGGGCGCGCCGTCCGGGCCGCGCATGGTTTCGCAGTTACCGTGATCCGCAATGAGCAGCATGCGCCCCTTGCGGGCACGGACCGCTTCGGCCATGCGGCCCACGCACTCGTCAACGGTTTCACAGGCGGAAACCGCTGCCTCGAGGACGCCGGTATGTCCCACCATATCGCCGTTGGCAAGGTTGCAGACAATCAGGTCGTGTTTCCCTGTGGCCCAGTCGGCCAGAAAGGCCTCGGTAATCTCACGGGCACTCATGGCCGGAGCCTTGTCATACGTCGGCACATCGCGGCGCGAATTGATAAGCAGGCGATCTTCGCCGGGGAAAGGTTCTTCCACGCCGCCGTTGAAGAAATAGGTGACGTGCGCATACTTTTCCGTCTCGGCAAGTCGCAGCTGATGATATCCGAGCCGGGAAAGACATTCCCCCAGCCCGTCACGGACGGATTGCTTGGGGAAGGCCACGGGCAGCGGCAGTTCCGCATCATAGGCCGTCATGGACGCCAGCGCGGCAAGCTCCGGCCGACGACCGCGCTCAAAGCCGTCAAAGGAAGCGTCACAGAAGGCATGGGCCAGCTGCCGCATGCGATCCGCGCGGAAGTTGAAGAAGAAGAGCGCATCGCCGTCCGCCAGAGGCGCAGCTCCGGATATGACGGCGGGTTTCACGAATTCATCCGTTATGCCCGCGGCATAGGAAGCCCGCAGGGCTTCGGCGGCGTCGGCGTGCTGCGCGCCCTTGCCGTGAACGAGCAGATTCCAGGCTTCAGCCACACGCTCCCAGCGCTTGTCCCGGTCCATGGCATAATAGCGGCCCACCAGCGTGGCAATGGCGGCATTCCGCAAGGGGGCAAGCGCCTGCTGCAGGGCAGTCACGAAGCCGATGCCGCTTTCCGGGCCGGTATCGCGTCCGTCCATGAAACAGTGCACGCGCACGGGCACCCCGGCGCGGGATGCGGCGGCGCACAGCGCCTCAAGGTGACGGATGTGGCTGTGCACGCCGCCGTCAGAAAGCAGTCCGGCGAAATGCAGCGTTCCGCCGGAAGCGCGCACCGCGTCGACAAGCCGGACAAAGACGGGATTTTCAGCCAGCGAGCCGTCTTCCACCGCCATGTCTATACGCGTCATGTCCTGATAGACAATGCGCCCCGCGCCGATGTTGAGGTGGCCGACCTCGGAATTGCCCATATAGCCGTCAGGCAGGCCGACGGCGCGCCCCGAGGCGTTCAGCCTCGCATGGGGGCAGCCGGCAAAAAGAGCGTCCAGATGCGGCGTGCGCGCCACGGAAGGCGCATTGTAAGGACCGGCCGGAGCGATGCCCCAGCCGTCGAGAATAAGCAGCAGCGTCGGCACAAGGGCGTTCATGCGGCCTATCCTTCCCCGCGGGTTGCGCGCGCAGAGGCGACCGCGCCCCAGAGGTTTTCAAGTTTGTACAGTTCACGGGTGGAGGACTGGAAAATGTTGATGACGACGTCATTGCAGTCCACCAGAATCCACTGCCCCGAGGTGTACCCTTCCATGCGCAGATATTCGAGATTCTGCTCGCGGCAATAGAGGCCGATGCCGTCGGCAAGACTCTGGGCATGACGGACGGAGGTGGCCGTCGCCACAATCATGCCTTCGGCAAAGGCTCCCGAGCCCGCCAGGTCGATAACGGTCACATCAAGGGCCTTGTGTTCTTCCAGCCAGTCACGTATGCCCGCGAGCTTTTCAGCCGTGGGCAGCGTGGAGAATTGCTTGGGTTTTTCAGTAAGAGTTTGCATTCCTCCTGTCTACAGTAAAGCGACAACAAGGGCAATGGGCGGAAGGCGCGGCAGACAGGGAAATAAGCCGTCCGCCGCGGCGTCTCCCCCTTGACCGGCACGCCTATTTGGGGCATGGCAGTAGACACGTGATCCGCAAGGCGCGAATGAGATCCAAGGAGTAATACACCGTGATTTTCGACATACGCAAGGAAACGCTGCCTCGCGAGGAGATCGAGGCATTGCAGCTGCGCCGCCTGCGCGACATGTGCGCGCGCGTCTACGCCAACGTCCCCTTTTATCAGAAGCGCTTCAAGGAGATCGGCATCACCCCCGCCGACATCAAGACGCTTGCAGATCTCCGGAACCTGCCCTTTACGGAAAAGCAGGATCTGCGCGACTACTATCCCTTCGGACTGTTCGCCGTACCGCGTGAAAACATCGTGCGTCTGCACGCATCGAGCGGCACCACGGGCAAGGCCGTGGTCGTCGGCTATACGGCGCGGGATCTGGAAAACTGGGCGGAAGCTGCGGCGCGCAGCCTTGCGGCGGCAGGCGTCAGCCATCTGGACACGGTGCATGTGGCCTATGGTTACGGCCTGTTTACGGGCGGCCTTGGCGCGCATGGCGGCGCGGAGCGTCTGGGCGCGACCGTCGTGCCCGCTTCCGGCGGCGCAACCCGCCGGCAGGCCATGCTGCTGCGCGACTTCGGCGCAACGGCCCTGTGCTGCACGCCCTCCTATGCGCTGCACCTCTGGGAGGCAGGGCAGGAAGTCGGTATTGACTTCAAGGAACTGCCGCTGCGCACGGGCGTTTTCGGCGCGGAGCCCTGGACCGAGGAAATGCGCCACGATATCGAACAGAAAATGGGCATCAACGCCCTGAATATTTACGGCCTGTCCGAAATCATGGGACCGGGCGTCGCCATGGAGTGCGTGGAGGCCAAGACCGGCATGCACCTGTGGGAAGACCTCTTCCTGCCGGAAATCATCGACCCCGTCACCGGCGAGCAGCTCCCCCCCGGCGAGGTCGGGGAACTGGTGCTCACGACGCTGACCAAGGAAGGCATCCCGCTGGTGCGCTACCGCACGCGCGACCTGACCAGTCTGGACTACACGCCCTGCTGCTGCGGCCGCACGCACGTCCGCATCACGCGCCTGCGCGGCCGTACCGACGATATGCTGATTATCCGCGGCGTGAATGTCTTCCCGCAGCAGATCGAAGGCCTGCTCATGGAGCAGCGCGTCCTGTCGCCCAACTATCAGCTTGTGGTGGATCGGGTGAACAACCTCGATACGCTCGAAGTCCGCGTGGAAATGGGCGAACACCTCTTTGCCGACGAAATCGGCAAGCTCCAGACCCTGGAACGGACGCTGCAAAAGAACATCAAGGAATATCTCGGCGTCACCGTCAAGGTTCGCCTGATGGAACCCCACTCCATCGAGCGTTCGGAAGGCAAGGCGAGGCGTATTGTGGACAACCGTCCGAAGGACTAGGGCCGTTAGCATATCGGGGGGAAGGGGAACCCCTCTGCTCGCGCGAGAGGTGTTTCCCTTCCCCCCGAGCCCCCCATCCCTTCCCTAGCGCGCTTTTTCAGACGGATGCAGAAGCATGCGGCAGCCTTTTTAGAGTCTTTTCAGTTTGAAACATCGTGTGTTCTTAACCATACGGCCTGCCTTTTCGCGAAAAAAGTGCAGTTCTTGTTTGCTTTGGGCCGGGCGGCGTTGTGCTGTTGCCCGCTGTTCATTTGCTGCTGTTACTCCGGGGGACGTCTGCCGCAGGGAAAGCGGCAGCGTCCCCGCATTTTTTATTCTCCTGAATAAAGCGCGCTGGGGAGGGAGAGGG
>DXFI01000209.1 GCA_019114565.1 Candidatus Desulfovibrio intestinigallinarum
CATCCCTTCCCCAGCGCGCTTTTTTATGTGACAATTCTTCTTCAAAGAGTATACTGCTATATTATTTAGGGAACAAATTTTGTGCTTGTACGTCCTGGATAGAACGGAAATGTTAACGTTTGAAAGGAGAAGGAAATGGAAGTTCATGAGCTTGGATGTATTTTAAAACAGATGTATAATGACTGTAAATATGGAGAAAAGGCGGTAATGATTCATTTATTTGGTATTAAATATGCTGAACAAATTAGAAATAATAAAATTTCTATAAGGGATATAGTAAAAATAGCTGATATAAAAGAATCATATATAGTAGAAATTAATAAAGGTATAAATCTTTCACGTTACGTTGAAGTTAAATCCCAATTCAAATAGCTTCTGACGAAAGCGTTTTGCCTTTTTTAAAGGTGAATTTTTCTAGGGGCAGGACGCATTATCAGATGTTGGTTTTCCGGGATATTCATCCATGTAATGATATGGAAAAATAAAATATAACTACATGTTACAAAAAGTGTCCATCTTTACCCGCCCGACTCCGCGCGCGGGTTTGGGGGAGGATGGGGAGTTTGAGGGGGAAGGAACCCCTTTTTGCCGCGAGCAAAAGGGGGTCCTTCCCCCTCAAAACAAAACGTAATGAGTCCTGAGTGTAACGAACCGGCCGTCGTCTGTGCAGCAGACGGCGGTCGGTTTTTTGTTCTTTGTCAAAAAAATGTTTGGCATTGAATTTGCTATGTCTTGTTCGACCACGGTATGCCGTGGCACGAGCGTTTTGCCTTTGAAAAAGGGAAAACGCGAGGCGGCTGTTCAGCGCAGCCCGGCCAGAAGTGAGTGGAAAAAATACGTTTTTTCCGGGAAACGACAGGCCGTATGGTTTGAAATGCGAAGCGTTTCAAACTGAAAATGCTTTAAGACCGTCAAAAGAAGGCGTTTCGCATGCCGTTCCGTTTCTCACTGCAAAAGGTGCTTGACTACCGGGAACAACTGGAAGAAGAAGCCAAGAACCGTTTTGCGCTGGTGCAGCGGCAGTATCGCGAAGCCAAGGCGCAGCTGGCGGCCCTGTCGAGCGAGCTGGAGACGCAGGAAGCGCGTCTTTATGGACAGGTCATCGACAATGCGGGCGAACGCTGGCTGCTGGAAAGCTTTATCAAGGGACTGCGTGCTGATATTGAAGCCACAACCGCACGCGTGCAGAACCTGCGGGCAACCCGTGATGAGATGCGCAGGATTTTGGCGGCCCGGTCCATGGACAAAAAATTGTTGGAAAAGCTTAAGGAGCGCAAATACCGGCAGTTCCTGCTGGATGAGCGTCTCAAGGAGCAGCGCTTCAATGACGAAATCGCAACCCTCCGCTACAAGGCCCCGAATTTCTAGTCTTATCAAGGTATTGGGCGGTATTTGCGCCGTCAAGATTTCTCTTCTGGGTCTTCTCGTGGCCGGCGTTCCGCTGCCCGCCTGGCTGGGTGGCGAAGATCTGACGCCGCGTCAGGCGTCGCCCGTCATTATGCCGACGGTTTCTGCTCAGAATATGTCGGCTCCCGCAGCAACGGCTGCCGCCGTCCCTTCGCTGCCGGAGTCGCAGGCTGTTGCCGAAACGAAGCCGCTCTCGCTGGATAATCTGCCTGTGCCGGAACTGGACGCGCCGGTTGCCGCCGGGGCCTTTGCCTCGCTGCCCGGACTCGCGTCCGCGCCTGCCGCCCCGGCTGCCGATGCGCCGCATCTGCTGGCCGCCGAGGAGCATACCCCTGCGGAGCGCGACAGCTGGTTTGATGTTCTGTCGCTTCGCGAACTGCCTATACCGTTCCTTGGCAGCGCCCGGGTAGCCAATGCGGCCGCAACGACCATGCCTGTTCCCAACGTACAGCCTGCGCCCGCCAATTCCTTCAGCCCCGCAGCGCAGCAGATGCCCTACGGCTATGAAGCCAATGTGCTTGGCAACGTGCCCAGCGGCATTGCCGCGGACACGCCTCTGCCGCCGCGCGGCGATACGGGCTCCTTCGGGCCTCTGCCCGCACTGCCCGCCTCGGGCAGCAATGCCGTGCCCATTCCGGCCCCCAACGTGCAGCCGCAGACCAACTACGAAAACCCCAATACCAAGGCGCAGGAACTGGCGCGTCAGCAGCAGGACATGCTGCTGCTGCGCGAGCAGATGGATCAGCGCCTCAAGGATATGCAGGGCGCGGAGCACCGTATGCAGGACCTGATCCGCGAAGCCCGCGCGCTGGAAGACAAGAAGATGCGTTCGCTCATCCTCATGTACTCCAACATGAAGCCGAAAATCGCCGCCAAGGCGCTTGAAAACATGGACGATCGCATTGCCATCCGCATTCTTTCCGGGATGCCGCCCAAGCAGGCCGGTGAAATTCTCACCTATACCAATCCCGAAAAGACTGCCGAATTTTCCGAGCTTATTTCCCGCATGAAGTCGGCGGAGTAATGCGCCTCGCTCTTCTTCTTGCCTATCAGGGAACCCGCTTCAGCGGCTGGCAGATTCAGGAAACGTCCTGCGCCCCTCTTACGGTGCAGGGCGTTCTTGAATCTGCCGTTTCCCGTATTGCCGGCTGTCATGTCCGTCTGCACGGCTCCGGCCGCACGGACGCGGGCGTTCATGCTCACGGGCAGGTCGTGCACGGCGACGTGCCCGACAGTCGCTTTCCGCCACAGGGCGATCCCGTGGCCGCCGACGGCTGCGACGCCGCCGGCCGTCGCTGGCGGCACAGCCTCAACGCCCTGCTGCCGCCGGATGTGCGCGTGCTGGCGGCACATGCGGCCCGGCCTGATTTTCATGCCCGCATCAGCGCCCTGCACAAGACCTATTTTTATGATTTCTGGCAGGATCGAGCCTTTACGCCGCCGCGCCTTGCGCCCTTTGTCTGGGCCTGCGGCCCGCTGGCGCTTGATCCTGTGCGGGCCGCCCTGGAACATCTGCTCGGGCAGCACAGCTTTGCAACCTTCCGTAATGTGGGCACCGATACGGAAAGCGATGTGCGTACCCTGCTGGAAGCTCGCATTGATCCTTTGCCGGGTTCTCCCTGCCTTCCGCCCCATATGCCCGCCCTGCGTCTGACGCTGCGCGCCGACGGTTTCCTCAAGCAGATGGTGCGGAATATCGCGGGCATGCTTGTTGCCTGCGGGCAGGGCAAGCTGTCCCCTGATGCCGTTCCGGCACTGCTGGCTGCCGGGGATCGCCGCTGCCTGCGCTCGCCTACCGCGCCCCCGCAGGGGCTGGCTCTTGCCCGCGTGGCCTATCCTCCCGGCGACGGCTTTTCTTTCTAGGCTCAGGACTCATTACGGTTTTCTTGAGGGGGAAGAAACCCCTTTGCTCTGCTGTCGATGCCCGTAAGGCTCCTGCGTCGCCTAACGGGCACGGCCTGCGGCCGCCCGTCGGGTCGCTGCTTGCGGCAAAAAGGGGTTTCTTCCCCCTCAAACTCCCCCATCTTCCCCAAAACCCGCACATAATGTACTAACGAGTAAAGATGGACATTTTTTATAATATGTAGTGATATTTTGCTTTCTCGCATGTTATCTCGCAGGAAAACAGCTCTTGATAATGAGTCCTGACTCTAGAGCAATTTCCGGGAAGAATCCGTCCCGCCTTCCATCCTTTTCTCCGACACCAGAAACGCTCCCGTAAGGGAGCGTTTTTTACTGCCGGGGCCGGAGAATCAGCGTCTTTCCATGTGAAGCAGGGGGTACGGCCGACCGTCGCCATCCAGCGGCGAACGACCGATGACGACGAAACCCTGCGCCAGATAGAAGCGCAGAGCCGGTTCATTGGCTTCATTAACGTCAAGGCGTACGGGGGCATCGTCAGGAGGGGGCAGGCAGGCGCAGGCATGCCGGAGCAGGGCCGTACCGATGCCCTGGCGGAAGACATCGGGATCGAGAAACAGCATTTCAATGCTGCGTTCCCGGCTGCCGACAAAGCCGAGGGGCCGACCGGCGGCGTCCGTCGCCAGCCAGATATGCTGCATGGCTGGGAAATAGCAGGGAATCAGAGCGCGTCCGATGGCGTCCAGATCGTCGCGGGAGACGAAATCATGCGTTGCCGCGACGCTGCGACGCCAGAGACTCCGCAGCGCGGGCCAGTCCGCGGGGGCTGCCGCCCGGATGACCATATTTACTGTACTCCTGCGTTGTTTTGACACGGGGAATCCCAGTTTTCGGGGGACGATCATGCGTGGGAAGGCTGTGGCGCTTCCGTGCCGCGCATCGAGCGGAATAAAGCGCGCTGGGGAAGGGATG
>DXFI01000210.1 GCA_019114565.1 Candidatus Desulfovibrio intestinigallinarum
ATATATACCAGACATCGCTAGTAGTCAGCTCCACAATGGGCCGATAAATAAAGGCTCTACGCAAGGAACCATGGAAAGTAAGATAAGAATTTTCCAAATTTTTGTGCCGTTCGATACTCTGGCGGCGGCTAGAGCTCTCGTCTTTGCGGACTCCCAGCACGATAATAGCTGAACCAAAGCGAGAGACATTATCTAAAATGAACTTGGACGTGGGCCTAATTTTTAATCTGTCCGTGCACCAGCGCATTTTCTGGTTAGGACAGGGGTAGCCTTTACCGATGAGCAGCACCCAAAAGGTATGTTCCAGCTTAGGACGAGTGATGACGGTGGCCACCGGTAAGGAAAAACAATCCGCAGCACATTGTATCATGCCGAACTGCTCTTGCACCTGGCGAATCACAAACGGGCTTTCCACTAGTGTGTCATTGGAAACAAAATAGATTTGCCTGTTTCGTCTGCGAGGAGGCACCTGCATGACGGCGTCAAAAACAAGGTGGGCTACAAGCGTACTGTCCTTACCGCCGGAAAACCCCACTATCCAAGGATAGTTTTGAGAATCATCTCGATAGGCGCGAAGGATCCCCCCAACCAGATCCTCATATGCAACACTGGCCTCTAAGGCACAAGTCTCCATAAAAATCCTTCATCTTACGGAGCAGACAAAACGGACTGCTCCCTCCTTGCTACTGTGCTGACGAAAAATTTCCACAGCCCAATTCACTAGAGCATTTCAACTTTGAAATGAGAGGAAACTCCCGATGCATATGCCGCAATCATTGCCGTTCGTATTTCCCAGCGGACCATTTTCATAGCGGCAGATAAGGATATTCTTTTTACACCTCAAAGTTGAATTACTCTAATGAGGAAGTTCACGATATCAATTTTCTAGCATTCTCCAAAGAATACAAGGCAACGTAAGATAAACTAGCCCCATCTACCGAGCCAGCAACGGCAGCGGGGGCACAGGCTCCGAAAATCTTTCAGCTAAGTAAATGTTCATTCCTCAAGAAAAATTTTCCCCTTCCCAGCCCAACAAGTTTTTTCAAAAAGGTGCAAGAACATGCGGCGATAGTTACCAAAGAGCATTTTCAGCTAATATTCTATTTATTTAAACAAGTTACAATTTAGTGCTATCACGCTCTAGCCGTCATTCTGACGGCGTTTCTTGTCTTCATACATGCGTTCATCCGCGTATTGCAGCAGGGTCTCCGGCTGGAGGCCGTCTTCGGGATACACGGCGATGCCCACGCTGTAGAAACACGGCAGCGGCAAACCGTTCACGTCCAGCGGCGCGCGCAGGGCGGCGTCAATATCGGCAAGGCGCTGCCGCAGTCTGGCATGAGGGCAGACTATCAGAAATTCGTCGCCGCCAAGGCGGAACATGACATCCGCACCGCTCAGACAGGGCAGAATCCGCTGCACGAACGCCAGGAGGAAGCCGTCGCCCACCTGATGCCCGTAGGTATCGTTGATATTCTTGAATTTATCCAAATCAATATACAGCAGGGCAAAGGGCTTGCCCGCCAGACAGCGGCGCTAGATGGAAGAATGCAGGCTGCGCCGGTTGCGCAGATTGGTAAGCGGATCAAGATCCACGAGGTTTTCCAGCGATCGCTTCTGCTGCGCCAGAGTGAACCAGGCCCGCAACAACGCCGTCAGCATGAGGGCAGCCAACAGGGAAACCACCACGACGGCGGTAATGCGCGCCCCGAAACTCCACCCGCCCGCGGGCATGAGGCTCAGAGTCAGCGCGCACTGGGGCAGCTCCACCTGCGCGGAAACCGGGAAGGAAATATTCTCCGGCGGCACGCCGTCAATCAGCGATTTTTGACCGCTGGCGTCCTGCCGGTAGAGGGAAAAGACCATTTCCGCCTGGTGCAGGCTTGCAATATTGATATAGCCGAGAAAGTCCTTCAAAGAAAAGACGACAATGGAAAATCCCCAGAATTCCTGGGGATTCCAGCGACGATAGATAGGACGCCGCACTATGAAGCCGGGGTAGCCCTGAGTGAGCTGCAGCGGACCGGAAAAAGTGATTTTCCTGCTGTTGCGGGCGCGCAGGGCCTCTTCCCGGCGTTCCGGACGTTCAAACAGATTGATGTGGCTGCGGGGATGCGGATGAGGCGGCAGGCTGTACTGCACGGTACCGCCCGGGGCGAGCTGCAGGGACAGCATGGCGGCGTCCTGCTTCAGACTTTCCGCAACACGCTGAAAGGATACGACCTCTCCCGTTGCGTCATCAATAGACAGTCTGGCCAGCAGGTAGGTCCGCTGCATGATGCCGTCCAGCAGATTCTGCATGCTGTTGGCCTTTTCCGTCGCCAGGGCGGCTATGGTCTGGCGCTGCTGCTCGTAGTTCTTCTGCATCAGAAAGGCCCCGAGCAGCAGTCCCAATACCCAGAACACCAGAAAACCGCCCAGGGAAATTCGCCATACTGTACGTTCATTTGTCATTGCAGCAACACCGGTATTCCAAAAAACACCACCGCCCGCACAGCGGCATTACACAAACATTGTCCGCCGACAGCAGAAGCCGCCGCACTCCCGCGGGAACAATAGCACTCAGAGGCTGTCGGCACTCCGGCAGCAGGGATGTACATTATTTACCGTCGGGCCGGCCCTGCCGGACAGAGGGACTCCCTCAGGCCGCGCGGCAGGCGCGCTTCTGTCAGTCGTTCTGAATCCGCCCTGTCCCGGCACGTCGCAGAAGACGACGTCCGGATCATACCCTGCCGCAGCCGGACATGCGGACCCGGTTCTTTCAATGTAATATAAAAAAATGCCCGGGAATGCAAAAGGGAATATGTTCCTGCACGACGACATGCCCGCCCGGCAGGCAGCGGCAGCGGCAGACACGGGAAAAAGCGCGGGAAAGCGCCTTTCTGCCGGGCCGAAGCCCCGCCGCAGACTTGGCTTTTTCAGCTCCAGCGTGTAAACTGCCCGCAACCCAGAGAGTATGATTATGCAACGCATGCCATGGCCAGACTATTTCATGAATATCACCTATCTCGTCAGTGAACGCTCCACCTGCACCCGACGCAAGGTCGGCGCCATTGCCGTCAAGGACAAGCGCATTCTTGCCACAGGCTACAACGGCGCGCCCGCTGGCGTGCCCCACTGCCTGGAGACAGGCTGCCTGCGCAAGCGTCTCGGCACCCCTTCGGGCCAGCGCCACGAAATCTGCCGCGGGCTCCATGCCGAGCAGAACGTCATCATTCAGGCCGCCGTCCACGGCATCAGCATTCAGGGCGCGGAACTCTACTGCACCACGCACCCCTGCGGACTGTGCGCCAAGATGCTCATCAACTGCGGCATCCGCCACATCTACTACAGCGAGTATTACCCGGACGATCTGGCGGTTGACATGCTGCGCGAAGCCGGCGTGACCGTAGAACATTTCCCCTTTACGCCCAAGGCGGTGGAGATTCATGGCTGACACCTCTTATGACGAGGCGATGCGCCGCGCCGTGGCGCTCGCCGAACAGGGGCGCTGGCAAGCCTGCCCCAATCCCACGGTGGGCGCGGTGCTGCTGCGTGACGGCCGCATCGTGGCCGAAGGCTACCACCATGCCGCGGGACAGCCCCATGCCGAAATCGAATGTCTGAACGACGCCCGCGCCAAAGGCATTGACCCGCGCGGCGCAACCATCGTCGTCACGCTGGAGCCGTGCAATCATCACGGCAAGACGCCGCCGTGCAGCGAGGCTCTTATCAAGGCGGGCATTGCCCGCGTGGTCTTCGGTCTGCGCGATCCCAACCCAAAGGCCGCGGGCGGTCTGGAACGTCTGCGCGACGCGGGCATCGACATTGTCGGCCCCGTGCTGGAGCAGGAATGCCGCGATCTGGTCGCCGACTTTCTTGTCTGGCAGACGGAACAGCGCCCCTATATCATCCTGAAGCTGGCCGCCACCCTCGACGGCCGCATCTCCACGCGCAACAGGCAGCGGCAGCAGATCTCCAATGCGGCCTCCCACCATAACGTGCACCTGCTGCGCGCGGGCATCGGCCATTGCGGCGGAGCCGTCCTTATCGGCGGCGGCACGTTCCGCGCCGACAATCCCGCGCTCACGGCCCGGGCCGTGCCTGCGGACCGGCAGCCGCTGGCCTGCATCCTGACCTCCCGTCTGCCCCAGCCGGCCGCGGACTTCCAGCTGCTGCGCGACCGGCCGCAGGACACCATCTTCTTCGTCTCGCCGGCAGCCTGCGCCTCCACTGTGGCCCATGCACTGGGAGAAAAGGGCGTGCGCGTCTTTTCCGTGGGCCCGGGCGTCAACGGACGCCCCGACTTTGCCGCGCTCTTCAAATTCCTGCGGCAGGATCTGGGCTGCCCCTACGTCCTGTGCGAAGGCGGCGGCAAGCTGGGCACGTCGCTGCTGGAGTCCGGTCTGGTGGATGAATTCCTGCTGCATCTTTCGCCGCGCGTGCTGGGCG
Source organism: Candidatus Desulfovibrio intestinigallinarum (assembly GCA_019114565.1). Lineage (GTDB taxonomy): Bacteria > Desulfobacterota > Desulfovibrionia > Desulfovibrionales > Desulfovibrionaceae > Desulfovibrio > Desulfovibrio intestinigallinarum. Next base: position 4,432 of record DXFI01000210.1, read on the forward strand.
ACAACGAGGCTGCTCCCCTGCTTCAGGGCCGCAGCCCCGCCTCCATGGACGAAGCCATCGGCCTGCGCGTCACGGACGTGCGTCTGTGTGACGGCGATGTGCATCTGCGTCTGCGTCCGGCGTCGCAAGGAGCCCGCTGATGTTTACCGGCCTTGTTCAGGGCATGGGCGAAGTGCGCCGCCTCGTCAGGGGCGCGTCCGAATGCCGCCTCGAAATTGTCCCGCTCTTTCCGCTGGAAAATATCATTGACGGCGAATCCATTGCCGTCAACGGCGCCTGCCTCTCCGTGGAAGAGCATCACGACAGCGTCTTTACAGCCTATGCCTCGGCGGAAACCCTGGCCAGAACGACACTGGGGTCGCTGCGGACAGGCGCGCACGTCAATCTGGAACGGGCCCTGCAGCTGGGCAGCCGCCTCGGCGGACATATCGTCAGCGGCCACGTGGACTGCATCGCCACGGTGACGCAGCTGGCCCGCGCGGGGCAGTCCCTGCGCTGCACGCTGACCTTTCCCCGCGAATTCGCGCCGGAAGTCATCCCCAAGGGCTCCGTCACGCTGGACGGTATCAGCCTGACCATCAACGAATGCGGCATGGACAGCCTGACCGTCAACGTCATCCCCGATACCCAGCGCCGTACCGTCATGGCTCAGTGGCGGCCCGGTTCCCGCGTCAACATGGAAACGGACGTGCTCGCTAAGTATGTCCGCCGTCAGTTCCAGTGCCGCGAAGAAGAACAGTCCCGCCCCGGCAGAACAGCCTCCGGCGTAAGTTACGATCTTTTACTGCAAAACGGTTTTCTCTAAGGAGTATACTGCATGACCACCCCCACCACCATTGCGGGCCAGTTGAACGCCCAGGGCCTGCGCATCGCCATTGTGGCAACCCGTTTCAATGATTTCATCGTTGACCGCCTCGTGGGCGGCGCGGTGGATTATCTGGAACGCCACGGCCTGCCCGCCGACAACATGACCCTGGTGCGTATCCCCGGCGCCTTCGAGCTGCCGCTTGTCTGCAAGAAACTGGCGGCCTCCGGAAAGTATGACGGCATTGTCGCCCTTGGCGCGGTCATTCGCGGCGCGACTCCGCATTTCGACTATGTCTGCGCCGAAGCCAGCAAGGGCATCGCCCATGTGACGCTTGAATATAATCTGCCCGTCGGCTTCGGTCTGCTCACCTGCGACAGCATCGAACAGGCCATCGAACGCGCCGGCTCCAAGGGCGGCAACAAGGGCGTGGAGGCCGCGGCCGCCATGCTGGAAACCATCCGCGTGCTGGAGCAGCTGTAATCCATGAGCAGAAACAGGAACAACGGCCGGCGCGCGGCCCGCGCACAGGCATTTCAGGTTCTCTACAGCCTTTCCTTTGCCGACATTTCGGGCGAGGAAGACGTTCGCCGCGCCTTCCGGCTTTTCCCCGCGCCGCCCGCGCCGGACGGCAGCCCGGACGACGCCCCGCAGGCCGAAGAAGGCTTTGCCTGGGAACTGGTGTACGGCGTCTGGCTCAAGAATGCCGATCTCGACGAGCTCATCAGCCGCTTCTCGCGCAACTGGCGCGTGGACAGGCTGGGACGCGTGGAGCGGACGCTGCTGCGCCTGGCCCTCTATGAAATGCTCTACCGGCAGGACATCCCCGCAAAGGTCGCCATCAACGAAGCCCTGGAACTCACGCGCCAGTTCGGCGAAGACAATGCCGTGAGCTTTGTCAACGGCGTTCTGGATGCCGCGGCCAAGGCCATTGAAGACGGCAAACTGGAAGCGGGGGAACAACGCCGCGCCTGATGCGGCCCGCCGTACAGAAAAAACATCGGCAGACGAAACCGCCCGGCCGCCTCGTCCCGCATTCCTCCCGGCAATGCGGGAGAAGCGGCTGTCGCGCGTTGGCCCGGAACGTCTTTTCCGCCCCGTATCATGCCCGCCTTCCCGCGCGGCAAGGCCCGGAAACCGTCGGGCAAAGCGGCATTGCTCCGCGATACGGCAAAAAGGCAGCTTTGCGGCAGGCAGGGAACGCCTCCTTGCAGAAAAACCGAATCCGGCTTCACCAGCCCTGCTCAACTGAAACGGAACTCCAAACATCATGAGCCAAGAACGCTACAATCCCCAGGATATAGAACATAAATGGCAGCGTCGCTGGGACGACGAACACGCCTTTGACTGCGATCACGACGCCGGCAAGCCCAAATATTACCTGCTGGAGATGTTCCCCTATCCTTCGGGCAACATCCACATGGGCCACGTGCGCAACTACTCCATCGGGGACGTCATGGCCCGCTGCAAGCGCATGCAGGGCTTCAACGTCATGCACCCCATGGGCTGGGACGCCTTCGGCCTGCCTGCGGAAAACGCGGCCATCAAGCATCAGACGCACCCCGCCAAATGGACGTATGCCAATATCGACAACATGCGCGCCCAGCTGCGCCGCCTCGGCTACTCCTATGACTGGCGGCGGGAAGTGGCCACCTGCCGTCCCGAGTATTACCGCTGGGAGCAGCTCTTCTTCCTGCGTCTGCTGGAAAAGGGCCTTGCCTACCGCAAGAAGGCCCCGCAGAACTGGTGCCCCTCCTGCCACACGGTTCTTGCCAATGAGCAGGTCATCGACGGCCTGTGCTGGCGCTGCGACAGCCGCGTGGAGCAGAAGGATCTGACCCAGTGGTTCCTGCGCATCACCGCCTACGGCGACGAGCTGCTTCAGGATCTGAGCAAGCTGGAAGGCGGCTGGCCCGATCGCGTCATCGCCATGCAGCGCAACTGGATCGGCAAGTCCACCGGCGCAGCCATCCGCTTTGCGCTGGAAAAGCCCGCCCATACGGCCGACGGCGACGAAGCCGCCTTTATCGAGGTCTTCACCACCCGTCCGGATACCGTCTTCGGCGTCAGCTTCGTTACCCTTGCGCCCGAGCATCCGCTGGTGGAATCTCTCATCGAGGGCTACGACAAGGCCGACGAGGTGCGCGCCTTCGTCAATCGCATCCGCAATATGGATCGGCTGGAGCGCCAGTCCGACACGCTGGAAAAGGAAGGCATCTTCACCGGCGCGTATGTCACCCATCCCTTCACCGGGGAGCGCGTGCCCCTGTGGCTCGGCAACTTTGTTCTTGCCGACTACGGCACGGGCGCCGTCATGGGCGTGCCCGCCCATGACCAGCGCGACTTCGACTTTGCCCGCAAGTACGGGCTGCCCGTGCGCGTCGTCATCGAACCCCGCAACGAGCATCTCGATCCCGCCGCCATGACCGAAGCCTATACGGGCGAAGGCATCATG
>DXFI01000025.1 GCA_019114565.1 Candidatus Desulfovibrio intestinigallinarum
GTGAATTTGGGTAAGATGCTTTGCCCCATGACAGTTCCTCGTTGTTGAGGTTTATTGTGTGCAAAACAACTGTCATGGGGCTTTCTTTTTTGAGCAAGCCCTCTGTTAACTTTCTGAGTACAATCTGCCGGAACACCTCTCGCGCTAGCAGAGGGGTTCCCCTTCCCCCCGATATTCTACGAATATCTTACCGGTTACCTACAGGCTTCAATTTCGCAGCCAGAGGGCCGCGCCATCCGCCTGCGCGGGCAGCACTTCGCCCACCACGGCATCCAGATCGCCGTTTTCCCGCAGGAAGGCCCGAACCTCCTCCAGACGATCCCGCGGAACAGCCAGCAGCATTCCGCCCGAGGTCTGGGCATCAAAGGCCACCATTTCCAGCGCATCGTCCACGCCCTCGCTCCGGCGCAGGGAGCAGAGGCAGTGACGGCGGTTGTTGTAGCTGCCTGCCGGAATAAGACCGTCATTGGCATAGTCCAGCACACGCGGCAGCAGCGGCAGAGCCGCCATATCCAGCGCCACACAGACGCCCGAAGCCAGCGCCATTTCCAGCGCATGCCCGGCCAGCCCGAAACCGGTCACGTCCGTGGCCGCAGGCAGGCCGAAACGCCGGATGGCTTCGCCGGGAAAGCGGTTGAGCCGTCCGCACCAGCGGCACAGGGCCGCCTCGCTTTCTCCGGCGCCTTCCCAGCCGGCCTTGACGCCCGTGGCAAGAATACCCGTTCCCAGCGGCTTGGTCAGCACCAGCGCAAGACCGGGGCGCAGATTGCGATTTTCCGCAATATGCTCCGGATCTATCAGCCCGGTGACGGACAGGCCGAACTTGAGCTCGTCATCCTGCACCGTATGCCCGCCCACGATGACGGCTCCGGCCTCCACGGCGGCTTCCGCGCCGCCCCGCAGAATCGCGGAAAGCACGCCTTCGGGATCATTTTCGGCCAGCTCCTGCGGAAAGCAGGCAATATTCATGGCGCACCACGGTTCGCCCCCCAGCGCGTACACGTCGGAAAGGGCGTTGGCAGCGGCAATGCGGCCAAAATGAAAGGCGTCGTTGACAATAGGCGCAAGGATGTCCACCGTCTGCACCAGCGCTCTGCCTGCGGGCACGCGCACAACGGCGGCATCTTCGTTCCGGGCCCGCCCGGCCAGCACGCGCGCTTCCAGCGCCGCGGGCATGACGGACGACAAGCCGCTCAAAAGCTGCTCCAGGGCCCCTGGAGCCATCTTTGCCGCTCAGCCGGCGGCTTTGGCCTTCTGCAAAAGCTGCATGCCGCACTCCTTGTTCTTTTCGTACCCTGCCCGGAACCCCGAGGCTCCAGAGCCATTCCAGTTTGAAACGCCGCGCGTTTCAAACCATAGAGCAATTTCAGTTTGAAATGCTTCGCATTTCAAACCATACGGCCTGTCGTTTCGCGGAAAAAGCGCGGTTTTTCCGCTCACTTTGGGCCGGGCGGCGCTGTGCCGCCGCCTCGCGTTTCACCTTTTTTCAAAGTTGAAACGCTCTAGGGCCTGCCGTTTCGAGGAAAAAACGCGTTTTTCCGCTCTCCCGGGCGGGCGCGCTGTTCGCGTTTCAAAGGTGAAACGCTCCGGCTCCGGCGGGTCCGCGCATCGCGAATCGCCCGGAACAGGCTGCTCCCGGGAATCGCAGGCGCGGGAACTCAGTAAAAAAACAGGGGAAAGGCACTCCCCGGCAGACACGAGCGCAGCTTGCGGCGACGTTCGCATGATCCGCCGGAAAATACCCTTCCCCCAAAACGTCAAAAGGGGCCCTGAGGCCCCTTCAGATTTGCACAGGGAAAACTAGTTCGCCGTGTCAGCGTCAGCTCCCGTCGCAGGTGCAGCAGCTTCCTTGGCCGCGGCTTCGGAAGCCTTGGCTTCGGGCTGATGCGTGAGTTCAATAATCGCCATCGGCGCATTGTCGCCCTTGCGGGGCATGGCGAGCTTCATGATGCGGGTGTAACCGCCCGGCACGCCGCCGAACAGGGGACCAATCTCGTCGAACAGACGCTTCACCAGCGCGTGGTCGCACAGCACACGATAGGCCTGACGACGAGCATGCAGGTCATTGCGCTTGGCCAGGGAGATCAAGGGCTCCACAACGCCGCGCAATTCCTTGGCCTTCATTTCGGTGGTGCGAATGCGCCCGTGCTGCAGCAGAGCCTTGGCAAGATTGTGCAACAGGGCCTTGCGGTGCGAAGGCGTGCGCGAGAGTTTTCTGCCGGAATTGCTATGCCTCATTTTGCTGCTTCCTTTTCCATTCCTGATATTTCTTCTCGAAGCCGTCCACCTTCATGCCGAAGTCAAGGCCCATGTCGAGCAGCACGCCCTTGATTTCATCAAGCGACTTGCGGCCGAAGTTCTTGGTCTTCAGCATGTCGTTTTCGGAACGCTGCACCAGTTCGCCCACAGTGGCGATATTGGCGCTGCGCAAGCAGTTGGTGGCGCGTACGGACAATTCGAGATCGTCGATGCTCTTGAACAGATGCTCGTTGATCTCGCCGCTGTCGCTGCTGCCGAGACGCATCTCGCCGGACACCCGCTCATCGAAGTTGATGAACACGGAGATCTGGTCCTTGATGATCTTGGCGCTGTAAGCGATAGCGTCTTCAGGCGACACCGAACCGTCCGTCCAGACTTCGAGGATCAGGCGGTCGTAGTTGGTCATTTGGCCCACGCGAGCCTGTTCGACGGCGTAGGCAACTTTTCGCACCGGCGAAAAGCTGGAGTCCAGCTTGATGACTCCAATTTCGTCAGCAAGGCCCTCGTGCATGTCGGCAGGCACATAGCCCTTGCCCATGCGGACTTCAAACTCCATTTCCAGAGTGATGTCCTCGGTCAGGGTGGCGATGTACTGATCAGGATTCAGCACGACGACGTGCTGATTGCCCTGAATCTGAGCCGCAGTCACAGGACCCTTGGCATCGGCGCGGAGGACAAGCCGCTGAGGCTCGTCCGTATCCATGGCAAGACGCACCTGCTTGATGTTCAGGATAACATCCGTCACGTCTTCAAGTACGCCGTGAATGGTAGTGAACTCATGCTGCACGCCGGTGATTTTCACCGACACAAAGGCCGCCCCTTGCAGGGAGGACAGAAGCACGCGACGAAGGGCGTTGCCGATCGTGGTGCCATAACCCCGCTCCAACGGCTCGCACACGAACTTGCCGTGCGTGCTGCTGGCCGTTTCTTCCTCGCGGGAGATCTGATCGGGCTTCACCAGCTCGGACCAGTTCCGCGCGTTGATAAGGCGTTCGCCTTGTTTGATAAGCATGGTCACCCCGCTTATTTGGAGTAAAGTTCGACGATCAGCTGTTCATTGACCGGGAACTGGATATCGTCGCGCTGCGGCAACGCCTTGACCGTACCCTTGAAAGCGGCGCCGTCGGACTCGAGCCAGCCGGGGCAGCCGCGACGGGCGATCACTTCCTGCGCTTCAGCGAGCACAGGGATCTTGCGGTTCTTTTCGGGCACTTCGATGGTGTCGCCCACCTTCACCTGCAGGGAAGGAATGGTCACCTTGTGCCCGTTCAGGGTGAAGATGCCGTGACGCACCAGCTGACGGGCCTGATTGCGCGAGTTGGCAAAGCCCAGGCGGTACACCACGTTGTCGAGACGACGTTCCAGAATCACCAGCAGGTTGGTACCGGTGACGCCCTTCTGCATTTCGGCCTTCTCGAAGTAGCCGCGGAACTGGCGTTCGAGAATACCGTAGGTGCGGCGGGTCTTCTGCTTTTCACGCAGCTGCACCGCATATTCGCTGACTTTCTTACGCGCGCGGCCGTGCTGGCCGGGAGCATAGGGGCGACGTTCCTGAGCGCACTTTTCGCTGAAGCAGCGGTCGCCCTTCAGAAAGAGCTTGCAGCCTTCGCGACGGCAAATGCGGCATTTGGCATCAGTATATTTGGCCATGTCAATAAACCTCTTGCGTTAGACGCGGCGGCGCTTGGGCGGGCGGCAGCCGTTATGCGGAATGGGCGTAACGTCGCGGATGAAGGCGACGCGGAAACCGATGGCGGCGATGGCGCGCATGGCGGCTTCGCGGCCGGAACCGGGGCCCTTCACATACACGCCCACGGTACGCATACCGTTGTCCTGCGCCTTGCGGGCAGCCGTTTCGGCAGCCACCTGGGCAGCAAAAGGCGTCGACTTGCGCGAACCCTTGAAGCCGCTCTGGCCGGAAGAAGCCCAGCTGACGGCATTGCCGCGCGTGTCGGTAAAGGTAATGATGGTATTATTGAACGACGCCTGAATGTGGGCAATGCCCACAGGCACGTTTTTCTTTTCTTTTTTCTTGGCAACTTTCTTGGCTCTGGCCATGATGATCCCTCTTTCCGTCTATCAACGGGGAAAAAGCTTACTTCTTCTTGCCCACAGTGCCGCGACGGGGACCCTTGCGGGTGCGCGCATTGGTATGGGTACGCTGACCGCGAGCCGGCAGGCCGCGACGATGACGCAGGCCGCGATAGCAGCCGATGTCCATCAGACGCTTGATGCTGCCGGAAATTTCACGGCGCAGGTCGCCTTCCACCTTGTAGTTGCTTTCGAGTTCCTTACGAATCTCGTTCACTTCGTCAGCGGAAAGATCGTCAATGTTGCGTTCCCAGTTCACACCGGTGGTGTCCAGGATCTTGAGGGCCGTCGTACGGCCAATGCCGTAAATATAGGTGAGCGCAATGTCCACCCGTTTGCCGCGGGGCAAATCAACACCAGCTATTCTCGCCACAGTTCGTCTCCTGACCAGTTAGCCCTGGCGTTGCTTGTGCCGGGGGTTTTCGCAAATCACACGAAGCACGCCCTTGCGCCGGATCACCTTGCACTTGGGGCATATCTTTTTGACGGAAGGTCTGACTTTCATATCGCGTCTCCATGTATGGGCGGCAGGCGCTTCCCTGCCTGACCGGTTTGCCGTCGCCCGGCCGGACAACGGACACCCGGTTTTGACGGCTGTTCCCCCCGGCATAGCGAGCGGGAACAGAAACCCATATCCATCTTTGAATCGTCTGTCAACTAAGCGGCCTCGCGCCGCCGTTCTTTTTTACACTGTGTGCCGGTTCAGCCCGCGATCCGAGATGCTCAGAATCTTGGGGCCGTCGTGGGTAATGGCGACGCTGTGCTCAAAATGGGCGGCCCATTTGCCGTCCCGCGTCACCGCGGTCCACTTGTCCGGCAGGATGTCCACTTCGTACGTCCCGGCGGTCACCATCGGTTCAATGGCAATGACCATGCCGTTCTGCAACGTCAGCCCGCGCATGCCGGGCTTGAAGTTGGGCACCTCCGGCTTTTCGTGCATCCGCGAGCCAACGCCGTGGCCCACGAACCGACGCACCACATTGAAACCGGCGGCTTCCACGTATTCCTGCACCGCCGCGCCGATGTCGTACACATCGTTGCCGGCGCGCGCCTTGTCGATGCCGATGTAGAGACTTTCTTCCGTCACCTGCATCAGCCGGCGGGCTTCCTCGCTCACCTCGCCCACGGGAAAGGTGCGGGCCGCATCGCCCACGAAGCCCTCGAACACGACGCCCATGTCCACGCTCACGATATCCCCCTCCTGAAGCAGCCGCGAAGAGGGAAAACCGTGCACAACCTGCTCGTTCACCGAGCAGCAGGTGGCATAGGGATAGCCGCAATAGCCCAGAAAGGCCGGTTTCACATTGTAGGTCGCGCACATGTCGCGCGCGATTTCCTCAAAGCGCTGAGTCGTGAGACCCGGCGCGACCACGTCGCCGATGGCGTCCAGAATATTGGCCACCATCCGGTTGGCTTCGCGCAGGCACGCGATTTCCCGCTCGTTCTTGATGAATGCGCCGTGGTATTTTTTCATGGTACTCTCCTCGCTACATGCGCCCGGTCTTGCGGGCCTTGTTCATCAGGCCCTCGTACTGGCTGGAAATCATGTGCGATTCGATCTGGTTACGGAAGTCGATAGCAACCCCGACAAGAATCAGCAAGCTGGTGCCGCCGAAATAGAACGGCACGTTGAACTTGGCGATCAGCAGCATGGGCAGCAGGGACACCAGCGAGATGTAGACCGCGCCCGAAAGGGTCAGACGCGACAGCACGCCGTCGATGTATTCCTGCGTCCGCTCGCCGGGACGAATGCCCGGGATGAAGCCGCCGTTCTTCTTCAGGTTCTCCGCCATATCCTTGGGATCAAAGATGATGGCCGTATAGAAGTAGCAGAAGAAGACAATCAGGGCCACATAGATAACATTGTACATGATGCCATGCGGCGAGAAGAAATCGGCCACGAGCTTGACGTACTCATTGGACGAAAACTGGCCGATGGTCGCCGGGAACAGCAGCAGCGAGGAAGCGAAAATGGGCGGAATAACGCCTGCCGTATTGAGACGCAGGGGCAGATGGGAATTCTGCCCGCCCATCATCTTCCGGCCAATCTGACGCTTGGCATAGCTGATGGGAATGCGGCGCTGCGCGCTCTCCACAAAGACGATGGCGCACAGCACAACCACCATGAGCAGCACCACGGCACCCGCGACCACGGGTTCCATGGCTCCGGTCTTGAGCAGGGCAATGGACTGCATCACGCTCCGCGGAATGCCGACGACAATACCGCAGAAGATGATCAGCGAAATACCGTTGCCGATGCCGCGCTCGGTAATCTGCTCGCCCAGCCACATGACAAGAACCGCGCCCGCAGTGAACGTGATCATCGTCATGAAGCGGAATTCCCACCCGGGATGCAACACTACAGCCGCGCCGCTCGGGCTGAGCATGGACTCCAGACCCACGGCAATGCCGAAACCCTGCACAAGGGTAATCAGCACCGTCAGATAACGCGTGTACTGCGTTATCTTGCGCCGCCCGGCCTGGCCTTCTTCCTTGGCCATGCGTTTCACATCCGGCAGCACCACCTGCAGCAGCTGCATGATGATGGACGCGGAGATGTAAGGCATGACGCCGAGCGCAAACACGGACACATTGGAAAGGCCGCCGCCAGAAAACAGATCGAACATGCCCAGCAGCGTGTTGGACATGTTGTCGAAAAAGGCTTTCAGAGCTTCAGTGTTCACACCGGGCACGGGAATGTGCACGCCGATGCGATAGCAGCACAGAAGCAGAAAGGTCCATCCCAACCGTTTGACCAGCGAGGCCTGACCGGCCAGATTGTTGACAGGTGTTGCCATGAACTACTCGTTGCTTTTGTCCGGCAAACCGCCGACGGCAAAGCCCCTCCGGGCCCTGCCGACGGCGGCATCACGGTTACTCGGCCGCAGGAACGGCTTCCAATTCGGACACTTCACCGCCCGCGTTGCGGATCTTTTCCGCAGCGGCAGCGCTGAACTTGTGCGCCTCGACCTTCACGGCGCTCTTCACTTCGCCGCGCGAAAGCACCTTGACGGGCTTGCCCATGCGGGCCAGGCCGCGGGCGTAGATGTCGTCGAGGGTGATTTCGGTCTTGCCTTCAAAAGCGGCCAGCAGGGAATCCAGATTGATCGCCTGATAGGTCACCTTGAAGAGGAAGTTCTTGAAGCCGTGCTTGGGCAGACGGCGCTGCAGGGGCATCTGGCCGCCTTCGAAGCCGGGGCGGACACCGCCGCCGGAGCGGGCATTCTGGCCTTTATGACCCTTGCCGGCGGTGCAACCCAGGCCGGAACCGGAGCCGCGACCCACGCGACGGCGGGTCTTGCGTTCTTCCGGGAAGGGGAAAAGATTGTGCAGTTGCATGATCTATACTCCTCTCGCGGTTAGTCAACGACTGCCACGAGGTGCGAAACCTTGGCAATGATGCCCCGGATGGCGGGGGTGTCCTTGAACGTCTTCACCATTTCGCGGCGCTTCAGACCCAGGGAGTCAAGCAGGCGGCGCTGAGCGGGCGTGGTGCCGATGCGCGAACGCATGAGTTTTACGCGAATTTCAGCCATGACTTACTTCCTCGGAGCTTCCAGCGTTTTGCCGCGCAGGTCGGAGACCTCTTCGGCGCTGCGCAGGGACACGAGGCCCTGCATGGTGGCGCGCAGCACGTTGTGGGGATTGTTGGTGCCGATGGCCTTGGCGAGCACGTCGCGCACGCCCACGGCTTCCATGACGGCGCGCACGGCACCGCCGGCGATGATGCCGGTACCTTCGGAGGCGGGCTTGAGCATCACGCGGCCGGCGCCGAAGCGACCCAGCACTTCATAAGGCAGGGTGCCGTCCACCAGAGGAATACGCACGCGGCTCTTGCGGGCGCGTTCGGTAGCCTTGCGCAGGGCTTCGGGCACTTCCTGGGCCTTGCCGAGGCCGAAGCCCACGCCGCCCTTGCCGTCGCCCACGACGACAAGCGCGCTGAAGCTGAAGCGACGACCGCCCTTGACCACCTTGGCCACGCGGTTCAGGGCGACCACCTTTTCGATTTCGCCCAGTTCGTTGGTCTGAGTTTCGGTATTGGTGCTTTCCTGACGCATATTAGAACTCCAGGCCGCCTTCGCGGGCGCCGTCGGCAACGGCTTTCACGCGACCGTGATAGATGTACCCGTTACGGTCGAAGACCACGCGGGTGATGTTCTTTTCCTTAGCCAGACGGGCAATTTCCTTGCCTACGCTTTCGGCGCCGCTCTTGTTGCAGTGCAGGCCGGGCTCGGTCTTGGAAAGCGCGAGAGTAGAAGCGGAAACCAGCGTCACGCCGTCAAGATCGTTGATGATCTGAACGTAGATATGGGCGTTGGAACGGAACACCACCAGACGGGGGCGCTCAGCCGTGCCGCTCACCTTCTTGCGAATGCGCACCTTGCGGCGCAACCGGGATTCATTCTTGGTAACTTTCATGACGCGACCACCTACTTCTTGCCGCCGGACTTGCCCACCTTGCGGCGGATAATCTCGGTCACATATTTGATGCCCTTGCCCTTGTAGGGTTCAGGCTTGCGGATGCGGCGAATCTTGGCGGCCATTTCGCCCACCAGTTCCTTGTCAATACCGCTCAGGGTCAGCACCTGGCCTTCAACGCTGGCCTTGATGCCGTCGGGCAGTTCCACGAGCACGGGGTGGGAATAGCCCACGGACAGCTCGATGAGATTGCCCTTCACGGCAACGCGGTAACCGACGCCGATGACTTCCAGCTGCTTGGAAAAGCCCTTGGTCACGCCTTCGATGCAGTTGGCGAGCAGGGTGCGGCGCAGGCCGTGCTGCGAACGGCTCTGGCGGCTTTCTTCCTTGCGGGTCAGCGTCACATGGCCGTCGGCCTGCTCATACTGAATGAGCGGGCACACGGGCGTCTTGAGGCTGCCCTTGGGGCCTTTCACTTCCACGAAATCCGTGCCGATCTTGACTTCGACGCCATTGGGCACGGCAACAGGCAATTTGCCGATTCGAGACATGATCGCACCCCTACCAGATTTCGCACAGAAGTTCGCCGCCCACCTTCTTTTCATGGGCGGTCATGCCGTCCAGCACACCGCTGGACGTGGACAAAATGCAAATGCCGAGACCGTTCTGCACGCGGGGGATCTGATGAGCGCCCACGTACACACGGCGGCCGGGCGTGCTGACGCGCTTCAGGCCGGAAATGGCGGCCTTGCCCTTCTGATACTTGAGAGTGATGGTGATGTCGCGGTCAGCCACGGCCACGTCTTCGACGTAACCTTCCTGCTTGAGGATGGAGGCAAGCGCTTCTTTCATCTTCGAGCGCGGCACATTCACTTCCTTGTGGAGGGCCAAATGTGCGTTGCGGATGCGCGTGAGCATATCCGCAATAGGATCTGTCATCATCGAAAGCTCCTACAAAAAATCGTTTGCGGGGTTGACGGCCCGATGCCGTTACTTCCCGATCGGGTGTCTATACCCGCCAAATCAGCGGTCGTCAAGAGGGAAGGTCCCTTCTCCGCATTTTTACCACGCGAACCGGGAGCCGCCCCCGCGCGGGTACGCGGAACGCACCCCCCGGCCCGTCTTTGTCAAAAAGCATTTTTGGCTTAGAGCGTTTCAACTTTTATAGCATTTTCAGTTTGAAATGCGAAGCATTTCAAACTGAAAATGCTATAGAGTAAAAAAAAAGCGGCGACGGAAAATCCGTCGCCGCATCAAAAGCGGGAGCCTGTCCGCCGAAGCGGTTACCAGCTCGACTTACGCACGCCCGGCAGTTCGCCGCGCAGCGCCATGTTGCGGAAGCAGATACGGCAGATGCCGAACTGGCGCATAAAGGCGCGCGGACGGCCGCAAATGGGGCAACGGTTGTAGGCGCGGGCGCTGAATTTGGGCTTGCGCTTGGCTTTCACTTCCAGCGAAGTACGGGACATGGTTTACTCCTTACTTGCGGAACGGCATGCCCAGCTGGTCCAGAAGGAACTTGCCTTCCTTGTCCGTGGTGGCCGAGGTAACGATGGTGATGTTCATACCCTTGGGATTTTCCACACGGTCCACTTCCAGTTCGGGGAAGATGGTGTGTTCCTTGATGCCCAGGGTGAAGTTGCCGCGACCGTCGAAGCCGCGATCCGGGATACCGCGGAAGTCGCGCACGCGGGGCAGGGCAAAGTTCATCAACTTGTCCAGGAAGTCCCACATACGGTCCTTGCGCAGGGTCACGCGGGCGCCGATGGGCATGCCTTCACGAACCTTGAAGGAAGCGATGGACTTCTTGGCGCGCGTCACCACGGCCTTCTGTCCGGCAATGGCCGTCAGTTCGGCCACGGCTTCTTCCATGAGCTTGTTGTTCTGGCTGGCGGCGCCGAGGCCGATGTTCAGAGAGATCTTCTCAATTCCGGGAAGCTGCATGGAGGAGGTGTAATTGAACTCCTTTTGCAATACCGGAGCCACTTTCTCTCGATAGATTTTTTCGAGGCGGGTCATTGCTTCACCTTAGTCCATGACTTCTTTGCATTCTTTGCAGACGCGCACTTTCTTCTGCTTGCCTTCGGCTTCCACGTACGTGTAGCTCACGCGGGTGGGCTTGTGGCACAGCGGGCAGATCAGCATCACGTTGGACACGTGCAGCGGCATTTCCTTTTCGATGATGCCGCCGGGCTGCTGGGCATAGGGGTTGGGGCGCATGTGGCGTTTCACCTTGTTGGCGTTTTCCACCAGCACGCGGTCCTTCTTGCGAAGGATCTTGAGAACCTTGCCTTCCTTGCCCTTGTCCTTGCCGGCAATGATCTTGACAATGTCGTCCTTGCGGATGCGGTACGATTTCATGTCTTGCTCCTACAGCACTTCCGGCGCAAGGGAAATGATCTTCATGAAGTTCTGGGCGCGCAGTTCGCGGGCCACGGGGCCGAAGATACGGGTCCCCACCGGTTCGCCCTGATTGGAGAGCAGAACAGCGGCATTGCCGTCGAACTTGATGTAGCTGCCGTCCATGCGGCGCACTTCCTTGGCGGTGCGCACGATAACGGCCTTCATCACGTCGCCCTTCTTCACCTTGCTGTGGGGCATGGCTTCCTTGACGGAAACCACGATAACGTCGCCCACGGAGGCGTAACGGCGGTGCGAGCCGCCGAGCACCTTGATGCAGGCCACCTTTTTGGCGCCGGAGTTGTCGGCCACCTGAAGCGTCGATTCTACCTGAATCATGGTGTCACCCTACACAGCCTTTTCGAGAATGCTCACCAGATGCCAGCGCTTGTTGCGCGACATGGGGCGGAACTCGATAATCTTCACTTTGTCGCCAATGCCGCATTCGTTCATGGGATCATGAGCCGTGAACTTCTTGCGGCGCCTCACATATTTTTTCAGCAGGGGATGCTTCACCAGCGTTTCGACGCGCACGACAATGGTCTTGTCGTTCTTGTCGCTCACGACGACGCCGATGAGGGTTCTGCCCTTGCGATCTTCCAGAGCTTGCATGGTCGTCGCCCCTTAGTCCTTTTGATTCAGAATGGTGGAGATGCGGGCCACCTGGCGGCGCATGGCCTTCAGCTCGGAGGTCTTTTCCAGCTGGGCGGTGGCATGCTTGAAGCGGGCCTGCATCAGCTCTTCGCGCTGCTCGGCCAGCTTGGCCTTGAGCTCATCGGCGCTGAGCTTGCTCAGTTCCTCGGCGGAGAGGCGGGCGTTTTCGTTCTTGGCCATGTTAGTTGCCCTCCTTCACGACGATCACGGTCTTGATGGGCAGCTTGTGGGCGGCGCGGGTCAGGGCTTCCTTGGCCAGCTCGATGCTGACGCCCTTGATCTCGTACAGTACGCGGCCGGGCTTGACCGGAGCGCACCAGCCCACCGGAGCACCCTTACCGGAACCCTGACGGGTTTCCAGAGGCTTCGCGGTCACGGGGCGGTCGGGGAAAATACGAATCCACACTTTGCCGCCACGCTTGATGTGGCGCATCATGGCGATACGGGCGGCTTCAATCTGCTGGCTGGACAGCTGACCGTGCTGCACGGCCTTCAGGCCGATGTCGCCGAAAGCGATGGAAGCGCCACGGCTGGCAAGGCCGCGCAGACGGCCCTTCTGCCATTTACGGAATTTTACTTTCTTGGGCGCGAGCATTATTGATCAACCTCTTTGTCAAGGATTTCACCCTTGTAAATCCACACCTTCACACCGATGAGGCCGTAGGTGGTGTGCGCCTCGGCAAAGCCGTAGTCAATGTCGGCGCGCAGGGTCTGCAAGGGCACGCGGCCGTCGCGGTACCATTCGGTACGGGCGATTTCGGCCCCGGCCAGACGGCCGGCGCAGGTCACCTTGATGCCTTCGCCGCCGAACTTGCGGGCCAGGGACACCGTGCGCTTCATGGCGCGACGGAAGGCCACGCGGCGCTCAAGCTGCTGGGCGATATTTTCGGCCACCAGCTGCGCTTCCACTTCGGGGCGACGGATTTCATTCACTTCCAGCGAGAACTCGCGGCCAAACTTGCGGCGAAGGTCGCCGCGCAGCTTTTCGATTTCAACGCCCTTGCGGCCGATGACGATGCCGGGGCGGGCGGTGGAAAGGATCAGACGAACCTTGCCGCCGGCGCGCTCGATTTCGATCTTGGCCAAGCCCGCATGATACAGGAGCTTCTTGACGTACGCGCGAATCTTGCTGTCTTCATACACAAAGGCAGGGTATTCCTTCTTGCTGAACCAGCGGGACTGCCAGTTCTTGTTGTACCCAAGCCGGAAGCCGAACGGATGTACTTTCTGACCCATAGCCTAGTCCTGCCCTTCTGCGAGAATAACGGTAATGTGGCTCGTACGCTTGTGAATCTTGGTGGCGCGGCCCTGAGCGCGGGGCATGAAGCGCTTCCACGTGGGGCCTTCGTTGACCACGATTTCCTTGACCACCATGGCGTCCACGTCCACGCCGCCCAGCTGGGAGGCGTTGGCAAGGGCGCTCTTGACCACACCGTACAACACGCCGGCAGGCTTGTTGGGGGTGAAACGCAGCACGTTCAGCGCTTCTTCCACGCCCATGCCCACGACATTCTTGGCCACAAGGCGGGTCTTGCGGGGCGAGACGCGCTGATATTTGGCGATAGCTTTCGATTCCATCTTTCTACCCTACTTCTTTCCGGCCTTGGCCTTCTTGTCGGCGGCATGGCCGTGGAAGGTACGGGTGGGCGAAAATTCGCCCAGCTTGTGGCCCACCATGTTTTCCGTCACGAACACGGGCACGAACTTCTTGCCGTTGTGCACGGCAAAGGTGAGGCCCACCATTTCAGGCAAAATGGTCGAACGACGCGACCAGGTCTTGACCACGCGACGGTCATTGTTGGCCACGGCGGCGTCGACCTTCTTCATCAGATGGCCGTCGACGAACGGCCCTTTTTTCAACGATCTGGGCATGATCTACTCCTACTTCTGGCCGCGGCGCTTAACAATGAGGCGCGAGGAAGGCTTGTTCTTGTCGCGGGTCTTGAAGCCCTTGGCAGGCATACCCCAGGGCGACACGGGATGACGACCGCCGGAGCTGCGGCCTTCGCCACCGCCCAGAGGATGGTCGATGGGGTTCATGGCAACGCCGCGCACCTTGGGACGACGACCCAGCCAGCGGTTGCGGCCGGCCTTGCCCAGGGAGATGTTTTCGTGGTGGATGTTGCCCACCTGACCCACGGTAGCCACGCAGGTGGCCAGCACCTTGCGCACTTCGCCGGAGGGCAGACGCAGCAGGGCGTACTTGCCTTCCTTGGCCACCAGCTGAGCATAGGTGCCAGCGGCGCGGCAGAGCTGACCGCCCTTGCCGGGGTACAGTTCCACGTTGTGGATGATGGTACCCACGGGGATGCGGCCCATTTCCAGCGCGTTGCCGGGCTTGATGTCGGCCACGGCGCCGGTGCGGCTGTTCACGCCGCTCATGACCACGTCGCCCTGCTTCAGGCCCACGGGGGCGAGGATGTAGCGCTTTTCGCCGTCCACGTAGTGGAGCAGAGCGATACGGGCGGTGCGGTTAGGATCGTATTCAATATGCGCGACGCGGGCTTCGATGCCGGTCTTGTTGCGCTTGAAGTCGATGATGCGATACAGGCGCTTCACGCCGCCGCCGCGACGACGGCTGGTCACGCGACCGCGGTTGTTGCGGCCGGCCTTCTTGGTCAGACCTTCGGTGAGCGACTTTTCAGGGGTCGTCCGGGTGATTTCCGCAAAATCGGAAACCGTCTGGAAGCGACGGCCCGCGGAGGTCGGTTTCAGCTTACGGACAGCCATTTTTTACACTCCCTCGAAGAACTCGATTTTAGCGCCTTCGGCCAGGGTCACATAGGCCTTCTTCCAGCCGGGCTTGCGACCGATCACGCGGCCCTGACGCTCCCGGTTGGCAGGAGCCTTGCGAACCACGTTGACAGCCTTCACTTCCACATTGAACGCCTTCTCCACAGCCTGCTTGATTTCAAGCTTGTTGGCGCGGGGATGGACGAGAAAAGCCACCTGATTGGCGCCTTCCTTCACGAAGGTCGTCTTTTCGGTAATCAGGGGCTTCAAAAGCACTTGCGTAAATTCCATCTTAGGCCCCCTTCCGGGCAAAGCGCGCTTCGACAGGCGCCACGGCGCCTTCGAGCAGCACCAGCTGCTTGTGGCGCAGGATTTCCAGCACGCTCAGCTGCGACGGCGTCGTCAGCGTCAGGCCCGGAATGTTGCGGGCGGAGCGGCACAGGGTTTCGTCCAGCTCGGGAGCGACGATCAGAGCCTTGGTCAGGCCCAGAGCGCCGGCCACCTTGGCGAAATGCTTGGTCTTGGCTTCGGGCAGTTCGATGCCCTTGACCACCAGCAGGCTTTCGCCGGCAAGACGGCTGGAAAGAGCCATCTTCATGGCAAGAGCGCGGACCTTGCTGTTCACCTTGAAGCTGTAATCGCGGGGCTGGGGGCCAAACACGATGGCGCCGCCACGCCACACGGGCGAACGATTGGAACCGGCGCGGGCGCGGCCCGTGCCCTTCTGCTTCCAGGGCTTCACGCCGCCGCCGGAGACGAAGGCGCGAGTTTTGGCCTTATGGGTACCGGCGCGCTTGGCGGCCATCTGGGCGCGAACCACAAGGTTGAGGATTTCAGGACGAACCTCAACCTCGAACACGTCAGAGGCCAGCGTGATGTCGCCGCTTTCCTGTTTGTTCTGGTCGTATACTTTCACAGTAGCCATGATGTTCCCCTACTGCTTGCGGATCAGCACGAGCCCGTTCTTGGGGCCGGGCACGGAGCCCTTGATCAGAATGACGTTGTCTTCGGGGCGCACGTCCACAATCACGAGGCCCATCTGGGTCACGGTTTCATCGCCCCAGTGACCGGCCATCTTGCGGCCCTTGAACACATGTCCGGGGAAGGTGTTGTTACCCACGGAACCGTTGTTGCGATGCACCTTTTCGCAGCCGTGCGTATCCTTGGAACCGGCGAAGTTCCAGCGGCGCATACGGCCCTGGTAACCCTTACCGATGCTCTTGCCGGTCACTTTCACCTTGTCGCCGGCGGCGAACATATCCACCGTCAGCTGAGCGCCGGCTTCCAGCTCGGGCGCGCCTTCCAGGCGGATTTCGCGCAGGTGACGGAACAGGCCCGTACCCGCCTTGGCGAAATGCCCCTGCATGGCCTTGCTGACGTGCTTTTCCTTATCTTCGGTGAACGCGATCTGCAGCGCGTTGTAACCGTCTTTTTCAGCGGTTTTCACCTGGGTGACGGGGCAGGGCCCGGCCTGAACCACCGTGACGGGCACAGAAGCGCCGTCACCGGCAAAAATGCGGGTCATGCCAAGCTTGCGACCCAAAATTCCCATTTTCTCAGCCATGACTGCCTCTCACTAGAGCTTGATTTCCACATCAACACCGGCGGGCAAGGAAAGCTTGCCGAGCGCGTCGACGGTCTGCTGGGTGGGTTCAAGAATATCCATAAGCCGCTTGTGAATGCGCATTTCAAACTGCTCGCGGGACTTCTTGTTTATATGCACGGAGCGCTGGATGGTGTATTTGCGAATGTTGGTGGGCAGGGGAATGGGCCCCGCCACGCCGGCACCGGTATTGCGCGCCGTGTCCACGATTTCCGCAACAGCTTTATCAAGAATGCGGTAATCGTAGGCCTTGAGCTTGATCCGAATGCGATCACTGCTAACTGTCGTCATGTTGCCTACTCCATTTGGATAACATCCCGCGCCTGTTGGGGCGACGCGGGTTCCTTATCTGCATTTTCGAATCGGGTTCGATTCGCAACGCGCGTTATCGCGGGCCATACGGCCCGGCGGCCTCACCCTATGACGGAGGCTAGAAGGGGCAACAAAGAGGATTGGGGCGCTTGAAAGCAGCGCGTCACGAATAGTCCTGAAAAGGACACGGAGAATGGAGCGGAAAACGCCGCATCACTCTCGTGACGCACCCGGCGCTTCCGGACAGCCGCCGCAGAATGCGGCAGCCTGAAGGAACGCAGGGTCACCAAATCGGGGTTTGCCCCCTCTACACCTTACAGCCCCGGGTCGTTCGCACAGCGGACGGGATCCGTCAACGGGCTGGAACGGCTCGACAATGTCTCGGCATCTGGTAACGCCTGCACATGTCAAATCCCGCAGCCGCCACAGAGGGGCTTTGGGCGCGCAGGACAGGTCAACCTGTCCTTCCCTGCCGTCCAGGGACGTTCTTCCGTGAAGAACTCCGGCTTGTTTATCCGAACAAGCCGAGGACGTCAAGAATTTTTTCAGGTTTGTTTTTTCTGGGGGAGGGGGAGTCATTG
>DXFI01000211.1 GCA_019114565.1 Candidatus Desulfovibrio intestinigallinarum
CAAGTATCCTTTATGCTCTAAGTTTTCTTCAAGTCTCCTCCCTTTCCCCAGCGCGCTTTGTCCGGGAATATGCGGCGCTGTGAGGATTCCGCCGTGTTCCCGTCAGTCATCGCCCCCCGACAGTATGCAGAGCAGGAGCGGTTGCCGTTGTGAAATCGGCGTATCCGTTGCCGGCCTTTCCGAACACGACCGTTGCGGTCAGAAACCTTTCCGAGCCTTCATGAAGTGCAAGATCTGTAAAGAAACAGCGGTGGTGGCGCTGCGCAGCCACAATGCGGCTTTTTGTGCCGAGTGCTACAAGGATTTTTTTGCCCGTCAGGTGGAACGCGGCATAGAAAGTCAGAAGTTGTTTACTCGTGAGGAAAAGATTCTTGTGGCCCTGTCCGGCGGCAAGGACTCTCTGGCGCTTATGCTGGAGCTGTCACGTCAGGGCTACAACGTGACCGGCCTGCATATTGATCTGGGTATTCCGGGGTCTTCCCCCGCGGCGCGCGGCGTTGTGGAGCGCTTCTGCGCCCGGCACGGACTGAAACTCATGGTCAAGGAGATGGCCGCCGAAGGGCTGGCCATTCCTGATGTGAAGGAACGGCTCCGGCGGCCCGTATGCTCGGCCTGCGGCAAGATCAAGCGGCACTTCTTCAACAAGGCTGCGCTGGACGGCGGTTTTGACGCGCTGGCAACGGGGCATAATCTGGATGACGAGGCGGCCCGTCTGTTCAGCAATACCTTGCGCTGGGATACGGCGTATCTGTCGGATCAGGGGCCGCGTCTGGACGGCGAAGATGGCTTTGCCCGCAAGGTCAAGCCTCTCTGGCGTCTGACGGAATTTGAAACGGCCAATTACGCCTTTCTCATGGGCATAGAGCATCATTATGCCCCCTGTCCCTACAGTCCCGGCGCGAGCTTCACCACGCTCAAGGGCCTGCTGCAACGTCTTGAAGCCGCCATGCCGGGCCGTAAGCTGGACTTCTATCAGGGCTTTCTCAAGCGCGGCCGCCCCGTCTTTGCCCGCCGGGAAGAAGAGGAGGGGCTGGAGCTGGCTCCCTGCGAATCCTGCGGCTATCCCACATCCTCCGGCGATCTGTGCGGCGTGTGCCGTATCCGCGAGGCCCTGAAGGAGGGGCAGGCATGAGCCTCCTGCAAAAAGCCCTGCGTTACGGGCTGACGCCGGGCAATGTCATTTCCTGGCTTTCGTTGCAGCATATGCGCTTCTGGGGCGTTGTGCTGGGCACGTTGCGTCTGCGCTGCAAGGCCGCATTGCTGGGCGTGCGTCTCGGGCGCGGCGTGCGCGCCCACGGTCCCGTAGGTCTGCTGCGCTGGCCCGGCAGCCGTATGGAAATAGGAGACGGCGTCAGCATCATTTCTTCCTGGCGACGCGCCACGGCCTGCACGCTGGCCGCGCCCGCGCGTCTGCGTACCTTCGGCCCGCAGGCCGTCATCAGCATCGGGCCCGGCTGCGAATTGTCGGGAACCTCCATTGCGGTACGGTCCACGTCCGTGACGCTCGGGCGTCAGGTATTGCTGGGCCCCAATTGCGTTATTACGGATGCTGATTTCCATGCGCCGTGGCCGCCGGAGAGCAGGGCGACCGACCCGGGCATGGAACGCGATCGCCCCGTACAGATCGACGACTACGTCTGGATCGGTATGAACTGCCAGATACTCAAGGGCGTGCATATCGGCAGCGGAGCCATTATCGGCGCGGGCAGCGTAGTGACGCGGGATATACCGCCGCACTGTCTGGCCGCGGGCAATCCCGCGCGCGTTATCCGGTCGCTGGAGAGCGAATAGAGTATTTTCAGTTCGAAACGCTTTGCGCTTCAAACCATACGGCCTGTCGTTTCGCGGAAAAAACGCGGTTTTTCCGCTCGCTTTGGACCGGGCGGCGCTGTGCCGCCGCCTCGCGTTTCATCTTTTTTAAAGGTGAAACGCTCTAAGGCCTGTTAACACAAATTTTACAAATAATTTTAATATATAAAATAAATAGGTTGTACACGCGCCACTTGTCTTTGGTGGTGGAGTCGCCTCGTATTCCTGACTTTTCCCCGATAAAAGCGCGCTGGGGAAGGGATGGGGGGCTTGGGGGGAAGGGAAACACCTCTCGCGCGAGCAGAGGGGTTTCCCTTCCCCCAAACAACCTACGAATAGTGTTAACACGCCCTAAGGCCGCACAATCCGGCGGCGTAAGCTGTTTTCCGACAGGAGGGACAACGTGGCCTTACAACAGGGGGATGTCGGGGAATATGTGCGGGCGCTGCTGGCCTCGGAGCGTCTGGGCGGGCAGGTGCGGCATCATCGCTGCCTGCCGGAAAAAGAGGCTGAGTATGGCCAGTGCCGCCTGCCGTGGCCGCAGGCCGTGGAAAAGGCGCTGCGCGGGCGCGGGCTTGAAAAGGGAAGCGGGAGCCTCTACAGCCATCAGGCCGCAGCGACGGATCTTGTCCGGAGCGGCCGCAGCATTGTTGTGGCAACGCCTACGGCCAGCGGCAAGAGCCTGATCTACAGCCTTCCCGTACTCACGGACTTTTTGCGCGATCCTGATGCCCGGGCGCTGTACCTCTTTCCGCTCAAGGCGCTGGCGCAGGATCAGGCGCTGGCCTTTCAGGCTCTGACGGAGGTCTGGCCGAAAGAGGCGCGTCCGTCCATTGCGCTGTATGACGGCGATACGTCGGACTATGCCCGGCGCAAGATTCGTCGTCAGCCGCCCGCGGTCCTGATCAGCAATCCCGAAATGCTCCATCTTGGCATTTTGCCGCATCATGAACAATGGGCCCCCTTTCTGGCGGGCCTTTCTCATATTGTCGTTGACGAAGCGCACGTGTACCGCGGCGTTTTCGGCGCGCACATGGCGGGGGTATTCCGCCGTCTGTCGCGTCTGGCGGCCCGCTACGGAGCCGACCCGACCTTTATCTTCTGCACGGCAACCGTGGGCAATCCCGGCGAACTGGCGTCCGCGCTGTCCGGTTTGCCGCTGCCCGGAGCCGGTGATACGAACGGGCGTGCGCCCGTCGTACTGGATCGCTCCGGGGCTCCGCAGGGGGCGCGGCATTATATCTTTCTGGAGCCGCCGCAGAGTCCGGCCAGCGCGGCTATTGATTTGCTCAAAGCTGCCGTGGCGCGCGGTCTGCGCACTATCGTCTACTGCCGATCCCGGCGCATGACGGAACTGGTGAGCCTGTGGGCAGGCGCTGTGGAAGGCCCTCTTGCGGGACGAATTTCGGCCTATCGGGCAGGTTTTCTGCCCGAGGAGCGGCGCGAGATCGAAGCCCGCATGGCCTCGGGGGATCTGCTGGCCGTCATTTCCACCAGCGCCCTGGAACTGGGCATAGACATCGGCGGGCTGGATGTCTGCATTCTGGTGGGGTATCCGGGAACAGTGACGGCAACCTTGCAGCGCGGCGGGCGCGTGGGGCGGGCCCTGCGGGAATCCGCCGTGGTGCTGGTGGCCGGAGATGATGCGCTGGATCAGTATTTTTTGCGACACCCGGACGACTTCTTTTCCCGACCGCCGGAGCTGGCCGTCGTCAATCCTGATAATGCCGCCATTCTGGCGCGCCATCTGGAGTGCGCTGCCGCGGAACAGCCGTTGCGGGAGGGGGAACCCTGGCTGCACGGTCGCGCAGTGCGCGAGGCGCTGGAAGAACTGGAACGCAACGGCGATGTCCTGCGTTCGGCGGACGGGACGCAATGGCTCGCTTCCCGCAAACGTCCGCAACGCCATGTGGATTTGCGGGGTGCAGGCCGAAGTCTTGTCATCGAGGATATGGAAGGCGGAATTATCGGCTCCATCGACAGTTTCCGGGCATGGCGGGAAACGCATCAGGGAGCCGTCTATCTGCACCGGGGCCGCACCTATGTCATCGAGGAGCTGGATACGGAACGCGGCTATGTAAAGGCTCGCCCGGCAAAGGTGTCTTATTTTACCAGAACGCGAGGTTCCAAGAGTACCGAGATCCTGGAAGAACAGGCGCGGCAGGCCGTAGGGCGCGCGGTCGTCTGCTTCGGACGTCTGCGCATTACGGACAGGGTAACAGGTTATGAGCGGCGTTCCACATCCGGCAATCGTCTTCTGACCATTGTGCCGCTGGACGCTCCGCCGCATGTCTTTGAAACAGAGGGGCTCTGGTATGTTTTCCCCGATTCCTGCCGGGAACGCATGGAAGAGCAGTTCCTGCATTTCATGGGCAGCCTCCATGCGGTGGAACATGCGGCCATCGGGATGCTGCCGCTGGAAGTTATGGCGGATCGAAATGATTTTGGCGGTATCTCCACGCCGCTGCATCCGCAGGCGGGGCATGCCTGCGTCTTTATTTATGACGCCTTGCCCGGCGGGGCGGGGCTGGCACGGGAGGCTTTTTCCCGGGCCAGAGATTTGCTCACAGTGACTCGGGACGTGATTCTTTCCTGTCCCTGCGAGGACGGCTGTCCGTCCTGTGTACACTCTCCCAAGTGCGGTTCCGGGAACCGCCCCATCAGCAAGGCCGGAGCTGTCGCTTTGTTGCAGGATGTGCTGGCGGATGTCGAAGATAGCGAAGGAAAAACGTTTGCCGCTGCGTTATCTTTTAGTCCAGCGGTAAGTGAAGATGGTTCTTTTTCGTCAGCTGAGAATAAAAAAACGATGTTTCCTGTGAAACATGTAACCGATGGTTGTCAGAATATGTTTCCCGTGGAACACAACAAAGAAAGTGTCGCTGAGAGCGTCGGCCGGTATATTGTCTTTGATGTGGAAACTCGCCGTAGTGCAGCGGAAGTCGGCGGCTGGCATCTGGCATCAAAAATGGGTGTCAGTATTCTGGTTGCCTATGACAGCCTGACCCAAAGCTGCAGCAGCTATACGCAGGATACGCTTTCTGAGTTCTTCTCCCTGCTGCGTGAGGCGGATGTCGTGGTCGGCTTCAACTCCCTCCGTTTTGACTGCGCGGTGCTCCAGCCCTTTGCTCCGTATAATCTTACGGCCTTGCCGCATGTTGATCTTCTGCGACGCATACAGGACACTCTGCATTATCGTGTTTCTCTGGATAATGTGGCGCAGGCCACGCTGGATGCTCCCAAGAGCGCCGACGGTCTGCAGGCGCTGCAATGGTGGAAGGAAGGCCGTCTTGATAAAATTGAGGCCTATTGCCGGGATGATGTGCTGCTGACGCAACGCCTGTATTGCTTCGGGCTGGAACACGGCTTTGTGCTGTTCCGTAATAAGGCCGGGCAGCGTGTCCGCGTGCCGGTCAATTTTTCCAATGGAGAGTCGCCATGCCTTCAGGCACAACACTCTTGAATAGCCTTCTGGCATTATTCCCTGAGGACCTTTCCTGCAGGCGTATGATGGGAGAATACATTCTGTATTATCGCGGGAAAGTTATCGGCGGCATCTATGATGATCGCCTCCTGGTGAAGAACTTGGATGAAGCCGCTGCCTGTTTGCCGCAGGTTGTGCTTGCTCGTCCCTATGAAGGAGCTGGGGAGATGCTGCTTGTGGAGACGGCGAACGACAAGCGACTTCTTGAAAAGCTGTTTACCGTTCTGCATACTGTCTTGCCGGAACCGAAGAAAAGGAAAATGAAATAAACGCACATTTTTCTGAAGAACAGAATGTCGGGGGAGAAGCTCTTTTCGGTCATACTTCCCTGTGCAACATGCAACAGCCCCGCAGGCGTCATGCCGTGCGGGGCTGTTGCATTGCTTCCTGCGCGTATGGCAGGAGCGGCGTCTCTCCCCGGTTGTGTCACCGGGGGCCGCGTATCTGCGGCAGGTCGTGGTGTTGTTTCAGCTTTTTGAATAAAGCGCGCTGGGGAAGGGATGGGGGGCTCGGGGGGAAGGGAAAAAACTCTCGCGCGAGCAGCGACCGAAGGCGGCCGCAGGCCGTGCCCGTTGCGACGAGGGAAGCTACGGGCATCGACAGCAGAGATGAGGGGGTTCCCTTCCCCCGACAACTTCCTACTTCCTGCACAGGCCGAGCTGGGCCACGACGGCTTCCGCGCCGAGACGCGCGTATTCCTCGATGTTCTTGCCTTCGCGGGCATTTTCGGGAAGCAGCAGCACGGGTTTGTTGGCAAGTTCAAGCCGGGGCTGCACGCCGTAGGATGCCGGGAAGGTGTTGTTGAAATACATGTCCTGGAATCCGGAGAATTTCAGGCTGTGTGCCGTGGCGTCCAGAACCGCATGCTCGTTGCCGTCAATGAGATTGAGAGCGCGGGCATTGCGCAGACCGGCCAGACATTCCCCGCCCTGCGTGCAGGCAATATGACCGTGACGGTTGGCTTCGATCATGGCGTCCATGATCTGCTGTTCCGTAACCTGCACAACCTGGAAGGCGCGATCACCGCCGGCTTCGATGAATCGTTGTGCAAGCGCCTTGACGCGGGGGAAGGAAACGGGATTGCCGATCATGGCCGCCTGCGCCACGCTGGGGCTGACGGTGACGGGAGCCCAGGAACGCTGCGATGCGGGAGCGGCATAGTACCGATAGACAGGGTCGGCATGCTCGCTCTGAACGCCGAAGATGCGCGGCAGGCTGGTGATGATGCCCAGATCAAGCATCTTGAGGAAACCGCACATAATGGCGGAGATATTGCCCGCATTGCCGACAGGCACGAAGAGGCAGAGGTCCGACACATCCCAGCCGTACCACTGGGCCACTTCGTAGGCGTAGGATTCCTGACCAAGGATACGCCAGCTGTTCTTGGAGTTGAGCAGCGCCACGCGGTAGTGCTCGGCCAGATGTTCCACCACCTTCATGCAGTCGTCGAAGACGCCGGGCAGTTCCAGCACTTTTGCGCCGCTGCCCAGGGGCTGCGAAAGCTGCTGCGGCGTGACCTTGCCGTGCGGCAGCAGCACAACGGACTTGAGGGGAGCGCCCACATAGGAGGCATAGAGCGCGGCGGCGGCGGAGGTGTCGCCCGTGGAAGCGCAGACCGTGAGCACTTCTTCCCAGTTGTGGCGGCGGCACAGCCATTTCAGATAGCTGAAGGCACAGGCCATGCCCCTGTCCTTGAAGGAGGCGCTGGGATTCTGGCCGTCGTTCTTGTAAGCAAAGGGGACGCCGACCTGATCCCGGAGGGCGGGAGCGGCTTCGATGATGGGCGTAAGGCCTTCGCCAAGATAGACAATGTCTTCTTCATCCATCAGCGGGGCCAGCAGCTCATAATAGCGGAAAATGCCGCGCAGAGCCGTGGTGCGCGTTGCGGCGCGTTCGTCAAAAATGGCGCGCCATTGCTGACCGCTGGTGGAGCGCAGGGCATCGAAACGGGTGTTTTCCAGCAGGAAGACGCCGCCGCAGTCCGGGCAGGTGTAGAGCAGCGTGTCGCCGGGACGGCGCGCCCCGCAGCCGAGGCAGACGTACTCCATTTCACCTCTGTAGGACGGGAAATCTTTGTGGCTCACAGAAAACTCCTTGAGAGAAAACGCGTCGGGGAGGCGCTGCCAGCGGAAAAGCGGCGGCGCTGCCCGCACGCTTCATTTTTTTGAAAAAAGCGCGCTGGGGAAAGAATGGGCTTTGAGGGAAGGGCCCCTTTTGTGGAGGGAGCCCTTCCCTGAACAAATTGCAACAGCGTTCGGCCTAGTGGCGGTTATAGAAGTTGATCAGGCAGCCGTCGAGGATGATCTGGCGTTCGTCCTCGGTAAGTCCGCTGAGGGTGAAGGTCTGGGGCCGGGCGGCGCTGCCGTCGGCGGGCAGGAGCCAGCCCTGAATCTGTTCCTGACTTTCGGCAACGGCCTTGCGGATATGCGGCAGCACCAGCACATCTTCCTCATGCAGCTGTTGCGCAAGCGCGGCATCCGCAATGAGCGGCAGCATGCCCCAGTTAATGAGGTTGGAGCGATAGCGCTTGGTGGCGTATTCGGCCGCAAGGTTGGCCCAGCCGCCCAGCACCTTCTGGCAGGACGCGGCCTGTTCGCGGGCTGAGCCGTCCCCCGGCTTCAGGGCAAAGATGGTGGAACCGATGCCCGTATCCGCAAGGCTCGCGCCGCAGATTTGCGCATAGGCGTCGGCATCGGCGGTTTTGAGGGCCGCGCAGAGCGTCCGCACGGTATCCAGCAGGGAGGCGTCGGCGGGATTTTCGAGACGGGTCTTTTCCAGCGCCTGCGTCGCCTTGGCCCGGCCCACATAAGCGGGGTCCTTGCGGGACAGGGTGAATTCGGACAGACGCAGCGGATTGGAGCGCAGGGACGAAGTTTCGCCGGAAGGAATCAGCTCGTCCGTGGTGGTGACGGGGTCGGTGATAACGGAGGCCACCTTGAGCAGCAGGTGTTCGGTCAGGGGGCTCATGCGCGGCCAGTCGGTGATATTGGGGCCGAGCTTGAGTTCGGTTTCCGGTTTGGGCTGGTTGTAGCCATTGTACACGCGGCGGGCGTAGAGCTTCGCGTCAAAGTCATAGGTCAGATCAGGCTGGAGGCGGGCTTCCGTCCAGTCAAGATCGGTGGCCGGCGTGAGCTTGCCGCCGTTGGCCGCCGTGGCGGCAATGGAGCGGGCATCCATGAGGGCCACGGCGCTGGCCTGCCCGTTGCCGGGCTTGGAGCCTTCGCGGTTGGGGAAGTTGCGCGTGGAATGGCGGATGGAAAGCGCGCCGTGCGCGGGCGTGTCACCCGCGCCGAAGCAGGGACCGCAGAAGGCATTCTTGATGATGGCGCCCGCGGCCATGAGTTTTGCCGCAGCGCCGTTGCGGACAAGGGCGAGGGATTGCGGTTCGCTGGCCGGGTAGACGGAAAGGGAGAACGCGCCGTTGCCGGTGCTCTGCCCGTCGAGAATGGCGGAGGCCAGCACGCAGTTTTCAAAGGAGCCGCCCGCACAGCCGGCGATGACGCCCTGATCCGTCCAGACGCCGCCGTCATGAATCTTGGCGCGCAGCTGCAGGCCTTCGGCGGCCTTGCCGAACTGCTTGCGGGCCTCTTCCTCCACCGTGCCCAGCAGATCGTCGGCGTGGCGGATGAATTCCGCAATGGGCCAGGCATTGCTGGGATGGAAGGGCAGGGCAATCATGGGCTGCACGGCGGCAAGGTCGATGCGGATCAGGCGATCGTAGCAGGCGGGGGCCTCGAGCTTCAGCTCCGCATAGTCGTCGGCGCGGCCGTGCAGGGCCAGATAATCGCGAACCTTGGCATCCGTGCGCCAGATGGAGGAAAGACAGGTTGTTTCCGTGGTCATGACGTCAATGCCGCAGCGGTATTCCACGGACAGAGCGTCGATGCCGGGGCCGGCAAATTCCATGACCCGGTTCTTGACGAAGCCGTTCTTGAAGACAGCGCCGATGATGGCCAGCGCCACGTCCTGCGGCCCCACGCCGGGCTGCGGGGTGTTTTCCAGCCAGACGAGCACGACTTCCGGGGCGCTCACGTCATAGGTCTTGCCGAGGAGCTGCTTGACCAGCTCGGGGCCGCCTTCACCCACGGCCATGGTGCCCAGCGCGCCATAGCGGGTGTGGCTGTCGGAACCGAGAATCATCTTGCCGCAGCCGGCAAGCATTTCGCGGGCATACTGATGGATGACGGCCATGTGCGGCGGTACGAAGATGCCGCCGTATTTCTGCGCGGCGGTGAGGCCGAAAAGGTGGTCGTCTTCGTTGATGGTGCCGCCCACGGCGCAGAGGCTGTTATGGCAGTTGGTGAGGGCGTAGGGCATGGGAAAGCGTTCAAGACCGCTGGCCCGGGCCGTCTGGATGATGCCCACATAGGTGATGTCATGGGAGGCCAGAGCATCGAAGCGCAGGCGCAGGGTGCCGTCCTGCTGCGTGGACGTGTCGTGCGCCGCAAGAATGCGATGCGCAAGCGTGTTGTTGCGGGCCTGTTTGGCATCGATGCCGCGCGCGGCGGCTTCGTCGACGGAAAGCAGCGCGTCGCCGTCAACGATAACGGCCTTGTCGTCAAGCTGGATCATGGGACAGTCCTTTGTGGAAAGGGGTTGAGAAAGCGGTGCGGCGGCACATCAGAAGAGCCTGCCCGCGTGAAAGAAAAACAGCAGCGTGGCGCACAGCAGAAACACACAGCCCGCGCCCAGATGCAGACGGCGCTGGAAGACGGGGCCGGAAAAGGTGCGGCGGATTCGGCCAAGCAGCCACGACAGGGTTGAGAACCAGACGAGGCAGAACAGCGACAGCATGCCGCCCAGCGCCAGAAACTGCGGCCAGAGAGGGGCCGTGTGGCTCATGAACTGCGGCAGCAGCGTCAGGAAGGAAAGAACGGCCTTGGGATTCAGAACATTGGTCAGAAAGCCCTGCCGGAAGGCCTGACCGTAAGTCATGACAGGAACCGGCCGGGACGTGTGCTCGTCAATGTCTGCAACGGAACCGGCCATGCGCGCGCCCTGACGCAGGGAGGCGATGCCGATCCAGCCCAGATAGACTATGCCCGCCCATGTGAGAAGACCGAAGAGCAGAGGAGAGCCTGCGATAATGGCGGAAAGACCGATGATGGCCGCGCCGGTATGGAGGAGAATGCCGCAGGCCACGCCCAGCGCGGCGGCCTGCCCGCGTGCGCGGCCTTCGGCAAGCGCCGTGCGCGAGATCAGCACAAAGTCCGGCCCCGGCAGAATGACCATCAGGGCCGCCACAGGGGCGAAGAGGGCAAGCGCGTGTATCTGGCTGTACATGGAAAAGGGGGGAGCGCCCGGCGCTCCCCCTGTGTTTTGCTGCTAGAGGTTTTCGCCGATGATGTCGCCGAAGGCGCGGCAGCCCACAACTTTGGCGCCTTCCACCTGCGCGGCAAGGTCAACGGTGACGGCGCCGCTCCTGATGGCCCTGGAGACCGCATTGCGAATGCGTTCCGCAGCTTTGGGCACGCCGATATGCTCCAGCATGAGCGCGCCGCAGAGGATGACGCTGCCGGGGTTGGCCTTGTCCTGCCCGGCAATGGTGGGAGCCGTGCCGTGGGTGGCTTCATAGAAGGCCAGCGAATCCGACATATTGACGCCCGGAGCCAGACCGAGGCCGCCCACCTGCGCGGCGAGCGCGTCAGAGAGGTAGTCGCCGTTGAGGTTGGGGGTGGCAATGACGGAATACTGTTCGGGGCGCAGGAGCGCTTCCTGGAACATGGCGTCCGCAATGCGATCCTTGATGACCAGCTTGCCGGCTGCGGGTTCCTTTTCCGTGCAGGTAAGGTCGCCGAATTCTTCGGCCGCCAGATCGTAGCCCCACTGGCGGAAGGCCCCTTCGGTAAACTTCATGATATTGCCCTTGTGTACAAGGGTCAGGCTGGAACGGCCCGTATCCAGCGCAAAGCGCAGCGCGCGCCGTACAAGGCGCTTGGAGCCCTGTTCCGTCATGGGCTTGATGCCCACGGCGGCGGTGTCGCCGATTTTCGTCACGCCCAGCTCGTCACGCAGGAAGGCAATGAGCTTTTTGGCTTCGGGCGTGTTGGCCTGATACTCGATGCCCGCATAGACGTCTTCCGTATTTTCGCGGAAAATGACCATGTCCACCTTTTCAGGATGCTTGACCGGGGTCTGCAGGCCCTCGAAATGGCGGACGGGGCGGATGCAGGCATAGAGATCAAGCGTATGGCGCAGGGCTACGTTCAGGCTGCGCATGCCGGTTCCCACAGGGGTTCCGAGGGGGCCCTTCATGGCCACTTCAGCGCCGCGCAGGGTCTGGACGGTTTCTTCGGGCAGGGGGCTGCCCGTTTCCTTCTGGGCCTTTTCACCGGCCAGCAGTTCCACCCAGTCCAGACGGAGGTCGCTTTCCTTGGCGAGAGCGGCGTCGATGACGGGACGCGCGGCGCTCCAGATTTCCGGCCCGATGCCGTCGCCTTCGATCCAGTAGACAGTCTTTTTCATTGCTGTGTTTCCTCGGACTTTTTAGAGCAATTTCAGTTTGAAATGCTTCGCATTTCAAACCATACGGCCTGTCGTTTCGCGGAAAAAACGCGGTTTTTCCGCTCACTTTTGGCCTGGCGGCGCTGTGCCGCCTCGCGTTTCATCTTTTTCAAAGTTGAAACGCTTTAAAGCCGTGTTGCTCGAAACAGGGAAAAAGGGGAAAGCGTCGGTCGCTTTCCCCGCATGTTGCCTAGTCGTCAGCCTGACGCGCCTTCTGGCGCAGGGCCTGTGCCCGCTTGAGCAGCTGTTCAAGCTGGATGTCCACGCCCAGCACGCCGATGATCTTGTCGTTGTCATCGGTGATGGCGCAGGAAACCGTGATGATCAGCTTGCCCGTAAAGTGGGACTGATAGACGTCCATGATATGCAGATCGCCGGTCTGCATGGGCATCTTGAACCATTCGCGCTGCGAGAAGTCGTAGCCTATGGGCAGGGCTTCGTACTTTTCCTTGTAGGCGGGGTCCGTGATGGTGGCGCACTTGAGGCTGCCCTGAGTATCGGTCAGGTAGAGATACTGAATGAAGGGATACTCCGAAGCAAAGGAATCCAGACGCGCGCAGGCCTGCTTGCCGAAGTCGCGCAGTTCCTGCCGGGAGGCCAGCTTGACGATGAGGTGCGCGGCCAGATCCCCGGCGAGCTGCTTCATCTTGTCGAATTCCGTGGTGAAGAGCTCGGGCATGAAACGCTGCACCAGCGCCTGCATTTCGTCGTGCGACATGTGGGTGGTGCGGCCGTTTTCGTACAGCTCCACAATGGCGTCGTAGATGCTGCCCACGGCGGGGTGCTTCTTGGAAACATGCCGTTCCTCCGGCAGACGGAGATTGTTGTTGATCCAGTAGGCAATGCCCGCGCGGCCGGTCTTGTCCGTGATGATGATGGGCACGGAGCGGCCCAGAAGGCGGCGTGTGTCGAAGATGTTGTAAATCTCTTCGTTCTTGGCCAGACCGTCGGCATGCACGCCCGCGCTGGTGGCGTTGAAGTCGCGCCCCACGAAAGGATAATTGTGGGGAATGCGGTAATCCAGCTCCTTCTCGAAGAAGTCCGCAACCTCGCTGAGGATGGCCGTATCCGCCGCGCCGTCGTCGCCGGTCAGGGAGATGTACTCGATGATCAGGGCTTCCAGCGGGGTGTTACCCGTGCGCTCGCCAAAGCCGAACAGCGTGCTGTTGACCGCGCCGCAGCCGTACAGCCAGGCCGTGACGCCGTTGACAAGCACCTTATGGAAGTCGTTGTGGCCGTGCCATTCCAGCCATTCGCCGGGCACGCCCGCCTCGTCGGTAAAGGCGCACACAATGCGCTGCACGGAGCGCGGCAGGGCCGCGCCGGGATAGGGCACGCCGTAGCCCATAGTGTCGCACAGGCGAATCTTGACGGGCATGCCGCTCTGCTGGGAAAGCTGCATGAGGCGCTGCGCCAGCGGCAGGCAGAAACCGTAAATGTCGGCCCGCGTCACGTCCTCGAAGTGACAGCGCGGAATGATGCCCCATTCCAGCGCCTTTTCCGCAAGGCCCACGTACATGTCCATGGCCTGCTGCCGCGTTTTGCCCAGTTTGAGGAAAATATGATAGTCCGACACGCTGGTAAGCATGCCTGTTTCGTCAAATTCCATGTCCCGCGCGAGCTTGAGGTCTTCCTTATTGGCGCGGATCCAGGCCGTGACGCGGGGGAAGCGGTAGCCGCGCGCGCGGCAGACTTCCACGCATTTGCGATCTCTGGCGGAGTACAGAAAGAATTCCGACGCCGAAATGAGGCCGGACTTGCCGCCGAGGCGATGCAGGAAGTCGAACATTTTGGCCACCTGCTTGACGGTATAGGGCGGGCGGGCCTGCTGACCGTCGCGGAAGGTGGTATCGGTGATGTGCATCTGCTCTGCCGGACGCGGCGCCAGCAGGGTTTCGTCGAACGTGGTCCGACAAATGCTGGTGTAGGGGAATATGTCGCGGTACAGCTGCGGTTCGTCGCAATCCTGCAACTGCAGGGGGCGGCTGCTGCCTGTATGATGAAGTACGCTCATGTTGAACCACCTGTGAGAGACATTCGGAAGCAAATAATATACGGAGATTTGCGCGTAGCGTCAAAGGCCCTCCCGGCAGGTTTCTCCGTCCTCT
>DXFI01000212.1 GCA_019114565.1 Candidatus Desulfovibrio intestinigallinarum
GGTTCCTTCCCCCCTCGGAAAACGCCACACCCCCCGCTCACGCCTCTGTTCTGAAAATTTTTTGTCTCTGTGTTCCCATTGTTCCCGGTATTCCCACTGTTCCCAGACATGCGAAAAAGCGTGTGCTATTAGCAGGGTATGTCTTTGTGGACTCGTGAAGAACTGCTTCTGGCGCTTGCGGAGTGGAAGGCCGCCTATCGGGCGGCCTCCCACGGCAAGAGCTATACCGTCGGGGAGCGCACGCTGACCCGGCAGGACATCGGCGACATACGCGATCAGCTGGACTACCTCCAGCGGCAGCTGGACAGCCTGACGCGCGGCGCCGGGCCTGTGCGCGTGCGCGCTGTGCGGGAGCGGTAGCCATGCCTCTGTTTGATGCCGCGGGCCGTCCGTTGCCCGCGTCGAGGGATATTCCCCGCGCTTCGCGGGATGCGGGAGCCTTTCGCGGCTCGCTGTCCGGCTGGCGGGGGCCGCAGGTTTCCAGCCGTCTGGGCGTTGCGCGGGAACGGGAGGTCATGCAGCGCCGGGCGGCGGATTTGGCGGCCAACGACTGGGCGGCCAACGCCACGGTGGACACCATCACCGGCAATGCCGTGGGCACGGGGCTGTTGCCGAAACCGGCCCTGCCCGCGGAGCGTCTGGGCATCGCGCCGGAACAGGCGCGGGCCGTGAGCGCGGATATGGAATGGATTTTTGCCGCGTGGATGCGGGAAGCCGACGTGCGCGGCCGCTGCCATTTTTTTGATTTGCAGACGCTGGGGCTGCGATCCGTTCTCGCTCTGGGGGAACTGCTGCATGTGGCCGTCATGCTGCCGGAAGCCGAGCGCCGCGCCTGCGGACGGCGTTATTCGCTGGCCCTGCAGGCGCTTTCCCCGACGCGCCTGCAAACTCCGGCGGATTTGAGCGCGGACCCGCTGGTGCGGGACGGCATCCGCTTCACGGAGTGGGGACGCCCCGCCGGGTACTATATCGCCTGCCCTCCGGCGGGAACCGGCGATACGACCATGACCACGGCGACGCTGTTTTCCTCGGATTTTCGCTATCTGCCTGCCCGCTGCGGGCATCGGCGGAATGTCTTTCATCTGTTTCGGATGGAGGAAGACGAGCAGGATCGCGGCGTTTCGACCTTTGCCAAGGCCATCGGGCTTTTTCGCAATCTGTCGGACGTGCTGCATTTCGAGCTGTTCGCGCAGGTCATTGCCGCGAGTTTTCCCGTTTTCATCGCCACCGAGGAAGGCCAGCTGCCGGGCGGCGTGCAGGAGGCCTTCGGCGCGCGCGACCGGCGGGACGAGCCGCCGCAGTATCTTCAGAAGATTGAGGAGGGGCAAATCTGGTACGGCGAGCCGAACCAGAAACCCTATGTGCTGGAGAGCAAGCGGCCCTCGGCCAACTTTGCGACCTTCGTGGAGATTGTGCAGCGCGGCATGGCGGCGGCGCAGGGCATTCCCTACGAGAGCCTGACCAAGGATTTCAGCAAGACCAACTACAGCTCCATGCGGGCGGCGCTCAACGAGGCGTGGAAGGTCTACAACTTTTATCGTCAGTGGCTGGCGCGGGACTACTGCCAGCCCGTCTACGAGATGGTGCTGGAAGAAGCCTTCCTGCGCGGGGAACTGGCGCTGCCGCCGGGCGCGCCGGACTTCTACGAGGCGCGGGAACTGTGGTGCAATGCCGACTGGATCGGCCCGGCCCGCGGCTTCATCGACCCGGTGAAGGAAGTGAGCGCCACGGTGCTGGCGCTGGAAAATCGCCTGATGACCTACGGCGAGGCCTGGGCGCAGCGCGGCGGCGATTTTGAAGAGGGCATGGAAACGCTGCTGCTGGAATCGGCGCTGCTGCGCCGGGTGCGCGAGGCCATACCCGGCAGGGCCGCCGGTTCCGAAGCAGCCGCGGCCACGCCGGGACGCGGCGGGCAGACGGCGAACGCGCCGGAACAGCGGGAGGAGGAAAAGGTCGATGGATGAACTCTGGGCATTGCCTGCGGAAAGCGCGCATACCTGGCTGTATCCCCTGCGCGCCCGCCTTCTTGCCCCGGCGGCGTCGCCTTCCATTCCCGCGGACGGCGGGCCGTCGTACCGGCGCTGCGAGGGCATTGCCGTCATCGGCATTTCCGGCGTCATCACGCGGCAGAGCGAGCGCGGCCTCTGGGGCGAACGGCTTACGCAGGGGCAGGACGAAATTCTGCGGGCGGTGGCGGCGGCGCAGGATGATCCGGACGTGCGGGCGCTGTTCTTCCGCATCAACAGTCCCGGCGGCGTCGTGGCCGGAACCAAGGAGCTGGCGGACGCCATCGCCGCGGGCCCCAAGCCCGCCGGGGCCTATGCCGACGGGCAGGCCACGTCCGCGGCCTTCTGGCTGGCCAGCGCCACGGGGCGCATCTACGCCCCGGCCACGGCCATGCTCGGCAGCGTGGGCGTCATTTCCGAGGTCGTCTCCCTGTCCGGCTATCTCAGGCGGCAGGGCATCGACGTGCAGCTGCTGGCCGCCGGAAAGTGGAAAACGGCAGGGCATCGCGCCGAGCCGCTGGACGAGGATCGCCGCGCCTATCTGCAACAGCATGTGGACGCCATGCACGCCATTTTCCGGGCCGACGTGGCGCGTCATCTCGGCATCAAGCAAAGCCCGGAATGGACGGACGCGCAAATCTTTCTGGCTCCGGCCGCGCTGCGTCTGGGGCTGATCCGGGCCGTGGCGCGCGACTTCGGCCATGCGCTGCAACTTTTTCAGGAGGCAATCATGAACAACATTTCCCAGACCGGCGCGACGACGGGCACGACGCCCGCGACGCCCGTGCCGGCCGACGCGCAGCTGACCCGCGAGGAGCTGGCGGCAAAGGCTCCCGACCTGTTGCAGGCGCTTCTGAACGAAGGCCGGGCGCAGGCGCTGCACGACACCCGGCAGGATCGCGCCGCGGCGCATACCGACGGCGTGGAAACCGCGCTGGCGGCCATGAGCGTCTGCTGCGATGCCGACACCGTGGCCCGCGTGCGCGTGTTGCTCGGCAAGGCTTCGGCGCTGGGCCTGTCCCCCGAACAGATGCGCGGTCTTCCGAGTCTGCTGCCGGCGGCTTCGTCCCCGGATGCCGGACGGGACAGCCGCCGGGATATTCTGGCCGCGCTGCAGCAGGGGCAGAGCGCCCCCCTGCCGACGGGCGGCGCGCCCGCGCAGCAGGCAAAAAGTTCGCTGGTGGCCGACGCGGAGCGTCTTGCCGCCGGACGCGAGGAGGTGCGCGCATGAGCATACAGGTCGCAACGCAGACTCTCGGCCCGCGCTTTTCGGAGCTGGTGCTGCACGAACTTGATCCGCGTTACAGCCGCGTCAAAGCGCGGCTCAAGGCAAACAGCGGCGATCTGCCCTTCGGCCTCGTGCTGGCGCGGGCCGCGGACGGCGATTACGAGCCGCTCAGGGAGGCGGACGAAACCCTCGGCGACGCCGTGCTGGTGCTGCTGCAGGATGCTCCCGACAGTTCGGAGCCGCAGACCGTGCTTGCCCTGCGCGGTTACGCCATCATCAACGATCAGCGTCTGGCCTTTGATTCCAGCGTCACGAAGAAGGACGAGGCCGTGCGGGCGCTTGAAGCGCGCGGTTTTGTCATTCGCAGCATAAAGGAGGCGGAAAATGCCGCTTAACTGGCCGGATACCTTCAGCGTCGCGGAGATGACGGCGGCCGTCAACAAGCTCCCTCTGACCGTCACGCCGGTTTCCGGCATGTTCGAGTCCCGCGGCATCCGCACGACGCATCTTTCTTTTGATCTGCGGCAGGGGCGCATTGTCCTTATCGCCGATCAGCCGCGCGGCAGCCAGCCGGACTATGTGACCGGGCAGACGGAAAAAAGATCGGTCAAGGTGCTGACCACGGCGCATCTTGCGCAGGCCGACACCCTGTCGCCGGAAGATATTCAGGACGTGCGCGAATTCGGCGGCGAAAACCTCATGACCGCGGAGCGCGCCGTCAACGACAAGCTGCTGTCCCTCAAGCGCAATCTGGACATGACGCTGGAGTTTCACCGTCTCGGCGCGGTGAAGGGGCTTGTTCTGGACGCCGACGGCAGCACCGTGCTGCACGACATCTACAAGACCTTCGAGGTGCGCCAGACAAAGCTTGATCTGAAATTTCCGGCCACATGGCAGGACAACGAAAATCCCGTACTGACGGGCATCATGGCCGCCAAGCGCAGGATTGAGGCGGCTAGAGCGTTTCAACTTTGAAATGTTTTGTATCCACAAGAAATAAACCAGCCTTGAGCGTCGCGAGCCGACACAGCGCTCAAGGCTTTTTTTATTCCTGAATATATTTCTTCGCTAGTTTTTGCCCTGATT
>DXFI01000213.1 GCA_019114565.1 Candidatus Desulfovibrio intestinigallinarum
GACCCGTTCCGCCCAGTTCGACGGCATGGCCAATACGGACGGTAAGGCCGCCGTGGCCGCCGAGCTCGAACGTCAGGGCAGGGGACGCGCAACCACGCAGTTCCGCCTGCGCGACTGGAACATCTCCCGTCAGCGTTACTGGGGCGCGCCCATTCCCGTTGTCTACTGCGAGCACTGCGGCATGGTTCCCGAAAAGGAAGAGAACCTGCCCGTGCTGCTGCCGCTGGATGCGCAGGTGCGCGACGACGGCAAGTCCCCCCTGCCCGAACTGGCCTCCTTTGCGCAGTGCACCTGCCCGAAATGCGGCGGCCCGGCCCGGCGCGAGACCGATACCCTCGACACCTTCGTGGAGTCCTCCTGGTATCCGGCCCGCTACACCTCCGCCCGCAAGGAAGACGCGCCCTTCGATATGGACGCCCTCTCCTACTGGATGCCCGTGGATCAGTATGTGGGCGGCGTGGAACACGCCATTCTGCACCTGCTCTATTCGCGCTTCTTCACCAAGGCCCTGCGCGATCTGGGCTTCTATCCGCCGCAGCTTGACGAGCCCTTCACCCGTCTGCTCACGCAGGGCATGGTGCTCAAGGACGGCGGCAAGATGTCCAAGTCCAAGGGCAATATCGTTGCCCCGGCGGACATGATCGAGAAGTACGGCGCGGATACCGTGCGCCTGTTCTGCCTGTTCGCCGCGCCGCCGGAACGCGACTTCGACTGGTCCGACAGCGGCATCGAAGGTTCCTACCGCTTCCTCCAGCGCGTCTGGCGTCTGTTCGAGGAAAACCGCGATCGTATTGTGACGATCAAGGCCTGCGGGGCCACGGCGGCGGACGCCGTCAACGACGAAGCCCGCGCCCTGCGCCGCAAGGAACATCTGACCGTCAAAAAGGTCAGCGAGGACATGCAGCCCGAGCGCAGCCAGTTCAATACGGCCATCTCCGCCGTCATGGAACTGGTCAACGCCATGTATCTTGCCCGCGAAAAGATGGACCGCTCCGAGGCGGAAAACCGCATTTTCTCCTCGGCCATGGCATCCGTCCTGACCCTGCTCGCGCCCTTCACTCCGCACCTGTGCGACGAGCTCTGGGAGCGCATGGGGCATAACGGCCTGCTCATCAACGAATCCTGGCCCGCCTGGGAAGACGCCGCGCTCGCGCAGGATACCGTCACCATCGCCCTGCAGGTCAACGGCAAGCTGCGCGGCACTCTCGAAGCTCCCGCGGGAGCCGACAAGGCCGCGCTCGAAGAGCTCGCCCGCGCCGATGCCAACGTGCTGCGCCATACCGACGGCCTCACCATCCGCAAGGTGATCGTCGTCCCCGGCAAGCTCGTCAATATCGTTGCCAATTAGGCTCAAGACTCATTGTGTTTTGTCTTGAGGGGGGAGGGAACCCCTTTGCTCTGCTGTCGATGTCCGTAAGGCTCCTGCGTCGCCTAACGGACACGGCCTTCGGCCGCCCGTTGGGTCGCTGCTCGCGGCAAAAAGGGGTTCCCTCCCCCTCAAACTCCCCCTTCCTCCCCAAAACCCGCGCACCAGGGTCTGTTAACACTAATTTTTCTATTTATTTCAAATAAATAGAAAGCACGACCTACACATACCCTTTGAAAGGTACTTGCCGCATGGCCTGTGTACCCTCTGAAAAAGCGCGTTGGGGGAAGGATGGGGGGTCTGGGGGGAAGGAACTACAAGAACGCCTTTCCTTTGGAAAGGCTGGGGCCCCTTGCGCGCTAGCCGCGACCGAAGGCGGCCGCAGGCCGTGCCCGTTGCGACGAAGGAAGCTACGGGCATCGACAGCAGAGATAAGGGGGTTTCCTTCCCCCCAGACCTCAGCGCGCTTTTTCAGGCCTGTCAGGCGCTGCGGCCGCATTGCCGCCTTTCTTCCGCTCGTCGTCTCCCGAAGACAGGAGACATCGGACGGATTTTTTCTTTTTCAGGGTTCTTCGGCGCAAGCGCGCTGAAAATTTTTCTTGACCTGCTCTCCTGAAAAATGCTCCTTCTGAACAAGTCCTGCCGCCGCTCCGGGCTGTTCCGGACGGCAGCCGCAGGGCGTCTCGTGCATTCCCGCAACAGTCCGCTCTCCGCATGTATGCCGGAAGAGGACGAAAGGCCGGGGGCCGGCGACAGAAAAGTCTTTCCGCCGAAAGGCTCCGTCCCCGCCCGCGCGGGCAGAAGGGGGTCCCCTCCCCTGCTATCTCGACACCATGACGAAAAATCCCGGTTTCATGTTTCTTATTTGTCCGGACAGCCATTTTCTGCATGCGCGTCTGGAAAGCCTGCTGGCAGGATCGACTGCCGAACGCCACATCTACTGGGGCGACGAGGAACCGCCGCCGCGTTTCTGGGAGGACCTGACGCTGCAGGGGCTGTTCGGCAAGCCGCGCGTGCTGGTGGCCCGGCAGGCGAATCTGTGGCCCGCCGCTGTCTGGAAAAAGATTTCGGCGGCGCTGGGGCGTCCTTCCGAGCAGTGCCGTCCCTTCTTCTGTCTCGAAACGGCCTGGGAAAAAGGACAGCCCAAACTGCCCGCCCATATCAAGAAACTGCGCTGTCTGACCTTTGCGGAGCAGCAGGGCTGGATTTGGAAAAACGAAGGCCTGACGGAACGCACCATCCGCCGCCATGTTCAGGAGCGGGCGCGGGCGCTGCGCGTTCCCTTTGAGGAAGACGCCTTCGAACAGTTCTGCACGTCGGTGCCTGCCGATGCCAACGCCGTGGAAAATGAGCTGCGCAAGCTGCGGCTGATGCTGGATGCCGAGGAAGAAAAAAAGCCGCCGGAGCCGCCGCGGGTGACGACGGCCCTGCTGGGCGGCACGGGCTGGAGCCCGGAAAGCAATGTCTTTGCCTGCATCCGCCATATGGAAGCGGGGAATCTGAGCGCCGTCTGGAAGGAGCTGGGACGCAGCCGCCATGATCCCGAGGGCCTGTTTTTTCCGCTGCTGAGTCTGCTGGCCCGGGATGTGCGCCTGCTCTGGCAGTGCCGCATGGGCGAAAATGTGCGCATGCATCCTTCGGAGGCCGCCTTCAAGCAGCAGCTGGCCGCCCGGCTGGGCGCTGCCGGTCTGGCGGAGCTCATGAGCATGATCATGGATGCCGAATGGCAGGTCAAAAGCGGCCGCCGCAGCGTGGAACAGAGTCTGGACATGCTGGCTGCCGACGTGACGGATCTGTGCGCCCGTGCGCGCTGACCCTGCTTTCCCCCTTGCGCGGGGAAAAAAGCTGCTTACTATGTTACAATCCGCAGGCAGAAGGGAACTACGATGAAAAGGGAACAAGGCCCCGCGTCCCGCACGTCGCCGCACAGCGGACACCGGGCACGCCTGCGGCAGCGTCTGAGCATGGACCCGCTTTCCGTGGCGGATTACGAACTGCTGGAGCTTCTGCTGGGCTATGGTCTGACGCGCAGAGATACCAAACCGCTGGCCAAGGAACTGCTGGCACGCTTCACGTCGCTGCGCGGGGTGCTGGACGCCCGCCCGGACGAACTGCTGGACGTGCCGGGCTTCGGTCCGGGTCTGCTGCATTTGTGGCGCGTGTTGCGGGAAACGCTGGCCCGTTACATGGAAGGGCCGGTCCGTCAGCGGGAAGTGGCCGCCAATCCGGAAAGCATCGCCCGCATGGCGCAGGCCCGGCTGGCAGGCCGCACGGAAGAAGAAGTCTGGGTTGCCCTGCTG
This sequence comes from Candidatus Desulfovibrio intestinigallinarum, assembly GCA_019114565.1. Taxonomy (GTDB): domain Bacteria; phylum Desulfobacterota; class Desulfovibrionia; order Desulfovibrionales; family Desulfovibrionaceae; genus Desulfovibrio; species Desulfovibrio intestinigallinarum. Next base: position 3,667 of record DXFI01000213.1, read on the forward strand.
ACGCAGGCCAACGCGCTCATAGCCTGGGAGCGGCTGCGGCAGGGTTCCATTGATCATGTGCCGATCCTGCCGCGCGATGTTTTCGCCATTGCGCTGCAGCGCAAGGCATCCGGCATCATTCTGGTGCATAACCATCCGGGCGGAAACACAACGCCGTCGCAGCCGGATCTGACGCTCACAGGAGTATTGCGGCAGCAGGCCCTGCCGCTGGGGCTGCGGCTGCTGGATCATATTATTGTAACGGACGGAGCATGCTACAGCATTCTCCAGAGCCGCTACCTGCGGAGCGATACGGACCCTGCCACGTAGGGCCGCTCCGCCGGCGACGACGCGCCGTTGTCGCCGGGACGGCTGCAAACCGTCCCCCGCACGTCCTGCACAGGACGACCAATCGATCCCGCAAGGGAGGCCGTGCGCCATAGCGGCGGCCAAGGAGCATTCTGTTATGTCTGAATCGAAACACGAGTCGGAACTCTCTTTCGAGACGTTACTCGATAACCTGACCCGCGACGAAGAAGAACAGCCCGCGGAAGACAACGGGGAAAAGACCCAGACCATCCCCGCTCTTCTGCCCGTGCTTCCCGTGCGTGATGTGGTTATCTTCAACTATATGATTCTGCCGCTCTTCATCGGACGGGACAAGTCCGTCCAGGCCGTCAACGCGGCCCTGCAGGAAGGGCGTCATATACTTATCTGCACGCAGCGCGACGAAACCGTGGAAGAACCCACGGAAGCCGACCTCTACCAGACCGGGACCGTGGCCCAGATTATGCGCATGCTCAAGATGCCCGACGGCCGCATCAAGCTGCTCATTCAGGGCGTGACGCGGGCGCGCGTGCTGGAATTCGAGCGCACGAGCCCCTACTTTGAAGCCCGTATCGAGCCGCTGACGGAAAAGGAAGCGCCCAACGACGCCACTACGGAGGCCCTGCTGCGGGCTGTCCGCGAACAGAGCGAAAAAGTGCTTTCCCTGCGCGGCATCGCGTCGGCCGACGTGGTTTCCGTCCTTCAGGGCGTGGACGATCCCGGACGGCTGGCGGATCTCATTGCGGCCAACATCCGCATGAAGCCCGTGGACGCCCAGCGCATTCTGGAAGAGGACGATCCCATCAAGCGTCTTGAGCTGGTCAACGCCCATCTCCAGCGCGAGGTGGAAGTGGCCACCGTGCAGGCCCGCATCCAGAGTTCCGCCCGCGAGGGCATGGAAAAGGCGCAGAAGGATTATTTCCTGCGCGAACAGCTCAAGGCCATTCGCCACGAACTGGGCGAAACCGAAGGCGAAGACGATGATCTGGAAGAGCTGCGGCAGTCCCTGAAGCGGGCCGGACTGCCGCGGGATGTTCAGAAGGAGGCGGACAAGCAGCTGCGCCGTCTGGCGGGCATGCATGCCGATTCTTCCGAAGCCAACGTGGTGCGCACCTATCTGGACTGGCTGGCGGAACTGCCCTGGCGCAAGACATCCCGCGACATGCTCGACATCGCCCGCGCCAAGCAGATTCTGGACGAGGATCACTATGGTCTGGACAAGATCAAGGATCGCATTCTCGAATTTCTGAGCGTGCGCAAGCTCAATCCCCAGTCCAAAGGCCCCATCCTCTGCTTTGCGGGCCCTCCCGGCGTGGGCAAGACCTCGCTGGGGCGCAGCATTGCCCGGGCTCTGGGACGCAAGTTCCAGCGTCTTTCGCTGGGCGGCATGCGCGACGAAGCCGAAATCCGCGGCCATCGCCGCACCTACATCGGCGCCATGCCCGGCCGCATTGTACAGGCTCTGAAACAGGCCGGGACGCGCAATCCCGTCATCGTGCTGGACGAAGTGGACAAGCTCGGCTCGGACTTCCGCGGCGATCCCTCCTCCGCTCTGCTGGAAGTGCTGGACCCGGAACAGAACAATACCTTCAGCGATCACTATCTGAACGTGCCCTTTGATCTTTCCAAGGTCATGTTCCTCTGCACGGCAAACCATCTGGACACCATTCCGGCTGCCCTGCGGGACCGTATGGAGGTCATTTCCCTGCCCGGCTACACGCTTCAGGAAAAGACGGCCATCGCCCGCCGTCACCTGCTGCCCAAGAAAATTGAGGAAAACGGCCTCAAGCCCGACGATGTCATCATGGATGACGCCGCCATCGAGCAGGTCATCAAGGGCTACACGCGGGAAGCCGGTCTGCGTAATCTGGAACGTGAGCTGGGTTCCATCTGCCGCAAGCTGGCCCGCAAGCGCGCCGAAGGGCAGGAAGGCTCCTTTACCGTGGATGCCGCCACTGTGGGCACGCTGCTGGGCGCGCCCCGCTATGTGGAAGACGAACGGGAAAAGACGCTCATCCCCGGCATGGCGCTGGGCCTTGCCTGGACCGCCGCCGGCGGCGAGGTGCTGACTGTGGAAGTCAACGCCGTCAAGGGCAAGGGCACGCTGCTGCTCACCGGCCAGCTGGGCGACGTCATGAAGGAAAGCGCGCAGGCCGCCCTGAGCTACATCCGCAGCCGCGCCGAAACGCTGGGCGTCCCCGAGGACTTCCACGATACGCTGGATCTCCATGTCCACGTGCCCGACGGGGCCACGCCCAAGGACGGTCCCTCCGCGGGCGTGACGCTCACCACGGCCCTGATTTCCGCCCTGACCGGCCGCCCCGTGCGCGCCGATCTCTGCATGACCGGGGAAATAACCCTGCGCGGGCGCGTGCTGCCCGTGGGCGGCATCAAGGAAAAAATCCTCGCGGGCGTGGCCCGGGATTTGAAGCACGTCATCATTCCGGCCCAGAATACCAAGGACCTGGAAGACGTGCCCAAGGACCTTCTGCAGCGCATCACCGTGCATCCGGTCAGGCACTACGACGAAATCCTCGATTTCGCCTTTGAAACGCCGGAAGAAAAACAGGAATGAGCGCCGGGCTCAGGACTCATGACGTTTTGTCTTGAGGGGGAAGGAACCCCTTTTGCTTGCGGCAAAAAGTGGTTCCTTCCCCCTCAAACTCCCCCATCCTCCCCAAAACCCGCGCACCGAGTTTGCGGGTAAAGATGGGCTTTTTTGTAACATGCAATGATGTTTTATTTTTTTATCATGAACAGGGAAATAT
>DXFI01000214.1 GCA_019114565.1 Candidatus Desulfovibrio intestinigallinarum
GCGACGAAGGAAGCTACGGGCATCGACAGCAGAGATGAGGGGTTCCCCTCCCCCGATATACTACACGACTAAAAACTAGTCTTCAGCGAGCTGGATGCGGGTGAAGCCCTTGACGGTCAGGGTATCGCCCACGGCCTTGGCGGTATCGCGCACGATATCGGCGACGGACTTCTTGTCGTCGCGGATGTAGGCCTGTTCCATGAGGCAGACTTCCTTCTGGAACTTCTTGACGGCGCCTTCGGCGATCTTTTCCACGATCTGCTCGGGCTTGCCTTCTTCGCGGGCCTTCTGGCGGTAGACTTCGCGCTCGCGTTCCACGGCGGCCTGATCCAGACCGGAGGCGTCGAGGGCCAGCGGGTTGGCGGCGGCCACCTGCATGGCGATGTTCTTGGCCAGTTCCTGCACTTCGGGCTTGGCGGCGGTTTCGACCTTGCCGCATTCCACGTCAACCATGACGCCGATCTTGCCGTTGGCGTGCACGTAGTGGCCGATCACGCTCTTGTCGTCGCGGGTATGACGGGCAAACTTGCCGATCTGCATGTTTTCGCCCACGGAAGCGATGAGTTCCTTCACGGTGTCGCCCATGAGGCCTTCCAGAGCGGCGGCGTCGGCAGGGGAGTTGTCAAGAACGCTCTTGGCGAGCTGGCCGGCCAGATTCTGGAACTGTTCGCCACGGGCCACAAAGTCGGTTTCGCAGAGCAGCGCGGCCATAGCCATGCTCATGCCGTCGGCGGCGTGCGCCACGGCCACCAGACCTTCGCTGGTGGCGCGGCCGGCCTTCTTGGCGGCCTTGGCCATGCCCTTCTGACGCAGCCAGTCAACGGCCTTTTCCAGATCGCCGTCCACTTCCACCAGCGCCTTCTTGCAGTCCATCATGCCGGCGCCGGTCTTTTCGCGCAGTTCTTTCACCATGCTCGCGGAAATAGCCATGAAATTCACTCCCATATCCGGCCTGAAAGCCGGTCTTGCGCGCCCGGCGCGGTGTTCAGAGACGCCGCAGCTCAGGGGACGCGCTTCGTTACACTTGCAAAGGCGGCGGCATGGTTGCCCACGCCGCCGCCCGCGTCCGCCCCTCCGGGGGACGGGCGAACGTCAAAAAACAGTCGCGCTACTCGGCGGCTTCGGCTTCGGCGGCCTTCTGCATCGCCTCTTCGGCGTTTTCAGCATGGCCGTCCTTGCCCATGGCCGCGCCTTCCTGGCAGGCTTCGGAGAAAGCCGTCACGAAGAGCTTGATGGCGCGGATGGCGTCGTCGTTGCCGGGGATGATGTAGTCGATCACGTCGGGATCACAGTTGGTGTCCGTCACGGCCACAATCGGAATACCGAGCTTGCGGCATTCCTTCACCGCGATGTCTTCGCGATGGGGGTCGATGATGAAGGCCAGCTGGGGCAGACGATCCATGCCCTTGATGCCGCCCAGGGTCTGTTCCAGCTTCTGCATTTCGCGTTCGAGCAGCAGCTTTTCCTTCTTCTGGTAACGGTTGATGGTACCGTCGGCGAACATCGCTTCCAGCTTCTTCAGGCGCTCGATGCTCTTCTGGATGGTCACGAAGTTGGTCAGCGTGCCGCCCATCCAGCGGTTGGCCACGTAGAACTGGCCGGCCTTGGTGGCTTCGGCGGCCACGGCTTCCTGAGCCTGACGCTTGGTGCCGATGAACAGCACCTTGCCGCCCTTGGCCACGGTGTCCACCACCTTGTCATAGGCCACGCGGAACAGCTTCACGGTCTGCTGCAGGTCGATGATATGGATGCCGTTGCGCGCACCGAAGATGTAAGGACGCATTTTCGGATTCCAGCGGCGCGTCTGATGGCCGAAATGCACACCCGTTTCCAGCATCTGCTTCATGCTGACGTAAGCCATGATTCAATCCTCCACTAGGGTTGTCATCTTCCACCCGAACCCTGACCCTGCAATCCGCCACATGGCGGACACCCCGGGCCGCTGTCCGAGTGTGCTTGTTACGAACGGCTGACTTTAGTCAATCGCCCCGTCCTTGGCAAGGAGAAATTTTCCTTCCGCGCGACCGCTCAGCGCAGGGCCTTGCCGAAAAAGTCCGTAAGCCGGGCGACCACCTGCTCCACAAAGGGCGGCTTGTCGTACAAATCCACATGGGTCGCGCCCTCAATGGTGCAGATTTCCTTAGGTTCCTTAGCCCGGCTGTAGGCGTCTTCGGTAAAATACAGCGTATCGGCCTTGCTGCCCACAATGAACAGCAGCGGGCGCGGCGACACCGTCGCAATATGGGCAAAGGCGTCAAAGGCGGCGAGCTTGTCGTTGCTGGACACCAGATACTTGTTCACCGACGTGGGATACTGGCAGCGCGGCGTCCGGTAATACTCATACGCTTCCCGCTGAATGACGGACGTGTTTTCGTCAATGGCATCCGCGGACGCGGGCACGTAGTTCCAGTAGCGCGGCTCCTCGCCCCGGGCCTCGGCAGTGCGGGCGTCCGCCACTTCCTTAAGCAGCTTCTGGAAGAAATTTTCAATATTCACGCCGGGAAAGCCGTTTCTGGCGCTGTCGCCCACGTCCCACGTGCTGATGCCCGCGGCGGCCCTGATGCGGGCGTCCGTCTGGATGGCGCTCATGGTGTAGCCGCCGCCCGCGCAGATGCCCATAGCCCCGATGCGCTCCGCATCCACAAAGGGCAGCGTCGTCAGATAATCCACGGCGGAACGAATGTCCTCCACACGCGACGCCGGGTCCTCAAGATAACGCGGCAGACCCTCGCTCTCCCCCTGATGCGCGGCGTCAAAGGCCAGCGCCACAAAACCCGCCTGCGCCAGATGCCAGGCATACAGCGAAGAACACTGCTCCTTTACGCCGCCGCCGGGATGCGTCACCACCACCGCCGGATACGTCGCCCCTTCCGTCATGGAACCCGGCATGAACAGCAGCCCCGCAAGGCGCTGATCAAACTTCATGAACGAAACCTTCTTCCCTTCTTCATAATGCGTGGGATACTGCATGGTATTTCCTCGGTATAGAGAGATTTTTGGGGTCGAGGGGGAGGGGAACCCCTTTTCACTGGCGCGAAAAAAGGGGGTCCCCTCCCC
>DXFI01000215.1 GCA_019114565.1 Candidatus Desulfovibrio intestinigallinarum
CTTCTCCCAGCGCGCTTTTTTCAGGAGGATAACGCACTACGGGAACGCCGCCGCTTTTCCTCCGCCAGCCGTCCCCCGATCAAACGACTTCACGCATCCTCGCTGACGTTTTCATCAAAAAAACAGCGGGCTTTCCGGCTGCGCCGAAAACCCGCATGAGTAAAAAAGAAGGAGAAAGCCCCGCCTGCCTGTCCTTCCCCATCTCCCTGCCCGACATTCTCCCCTTTCCCGCCGCCCGGCTCCACCTCTGCCGCTGGCCCTCCGCCCATCCGCTGCCTGATAAGGGCCGCGCCCTCCGCCGGATCTCCGCTGTGACCACCTTCCGGCAGGGCCACACACGTTGATTTCCTCGCTATAGCTGCCTTCCGGCAGGGCCACACCCTCCGCCCCTGCCTTGATGCAGCGATGGCGCGGGCGCGAAGGCGATCCCGGACGCCCGCAGGGCGGACGGAGCGCCGCAGCAGGCGCGGACATCACCCGGCCGGAACGGCCGGGAAGGTTCGCGCCGACGCCCCGCACGACACGCGGCGGACGGGGCAGTCCAACTCAAGAGACAAATTTCGCGTTCCCGCACAAAGGGGAGTACGGGGGTGCAGGGGGTGTAGAGGGGATTTTCCCCTCTCACCCCATGCCCCGCGCCGGGCAGGCGACCCGCCGCCCGCCCCGGGCAGAAGCCGCGATGCACAGAGGGACACCGGCTCAATACGGCCAGGACGTTTTACCTTTTCTCCCTCGCAGCATCTGTTTTTAGACGTGTGTCTGACATAGATATTGATTGTTTGACCAAACAGTATTTTCTGGACATCCGTCGCCCGGGAGAGCATCATGCATGGAGCGTGCACGGCGCAGAGGCTGCGCATGATGCCCGCTAGGGAGATTTGGTTGTCATGTTTGAAGCTTTTTTTGCGGTTCTGCCTGTTTTTCTGGTGATTTTTCTGGGTTCCTGGCTGCATGATCGCGACGTGCTGCCGGAGCAGACAGGCAATATGCTGGGGCTGATGGTGCTCAGGCTGTCATTACCGGCCCTGATTCTGCACATTCTGGCGGGGGCCAAGGCCTCCGATCTGGCCTATCCGGCCTTCTGGATAGGCATGTTCGGTGCGTCAGTCATTATTTATTTTATCGGTTACTGGTTCGACAAGCTGCTGTGCCGCCGTGGCGAGGGCCCGGCTACCATTGTTGCGCTGGGCTGTTCTTCCTGTAACGCGGCCTTTGTAGGCCTGCCCATTGTGGCCAATCTTTTTCCCGGCAACGACGAGGCCATGCTCATTGCGGGCCTTGCGACCCTGACGCCCAATGCGGTCATGATTCTGGCGCAGTCGCGGCTGGACCTGCTGGCCGGGGAAACAGCCTGGAACGGCAGAAAGGGCGGGGCGCGCGTCTGGCATCTGTGCCGCGCGCTGCTGCTGGGCAATCCGGTTCTGCTTATGTCCGGCGTGGGGCTGATTCTGAGCCTGACCGGCATCGGTCTCTGGGGACCGCTGGATCGCGTGGCCGAGCTCATCGGCAATACGGCCGCACCCTGCATGCTTCTTTCGCTGGGTTTCGATTTGCGCCAAAAGCTGGCGCTGGCGGCACGGCGCGGACAGGGGCATGCTTTTCTGCGTCAGGCCTGGGTTCTGTTGTGCAAGTTGATCCTGCTGCCGCTGCTGTCCTGGGCTATCATGGCCTATATCGGTCTGCCGCCGCTCTGGACGGCCATCGGTGTGCTGATCAGCGCCACCGGTTCGGCCCTGATTGCCTCCGTGCTGGCTGCCGTGTACAGCGCCATTGCTGAAGAAGCGGCTCTGACGGCCGTGCTTTCCAACGGCCTGAGCCTGTTTACGCTGACGGGCTTTATCTGGCTGTTCCGTCATCTGGGGTATTTTTAGTCTTATCCGGGGGGAAGGGAGACACCCGGCCCCAAATTGCAGAAAAAGCCCCGAAGCGGAAAAGATGTTTCCGTTCCGGGGCTTTTTGTTTGTGGAAATGAGGGGAGCGCGGAAGTAAAAGGCGTGTTTTTCTTTCAGTCTTTCCGGGGGACGGTCGTCTCAGGGAAAGCGACGGCGTTGCTGCAGCGTTTCATCCTTCAGAGAAAAGCGCGTTGGGGGAAGGTTGGGGGGCTTGGGGGGAAGGAAACACCCCTTGCGCGCCAGCCAAGGGGGTTTCCTTCCCCCCAAAATTGCAAACCAGGCTAGGCGGCTTCGGCGCGCTCCACGGCTTCCTGTGATGCTTCGGAAGCCCGCTGCGTTGCTTCGGTGGCGCGTTCGTCGATAGTGGCGGGGGTGCGCTCCTCTGAGATGTCTTCCATGGTTTCGTTGCGACGCCGGGTCTCGGCCTGTTCGAGGCGATCCAGGGCTGCGGCAAGCAGGTCTTCCAGCGAGGCATTGGCGGAGCCGGTAAGATTGCCGGCGGCGTTGCGTACAACATCCCGATAGGTGTAGTTGACCAGAACTCCGTCATAACTGCCGTCCACGGAAACGTCGATGTCGCGGGATTCTGCCGAGAGCACGTGAATAATATTGTTGCCCTTGCCGACCTTGATATAGGCGTTGTCCCGCATTTCCGTCACAAGGATGAAGTTGTCGCCGTCGCCGACGGTCAGCCCGGCGCTGTTCTGTATGGTATTGATGAGCACCGAGTTGTTGCCGTGCCCGAGGATGGCGCCGGCATTGTTAGACATGCCGCCCACGGTGAGCCAGTTCCTGCCGTCGCCGGCGCGGAGGAGACTGTAGCCTGACATGCTGGAGATGCTGATTCTGTTGCTGCCGTGTCCCAGCGTGACATCGCTGTTGATTTGAGCGCCGATGGCGACGACATTGTTTCCGTCACCGCCGACAATGGCGCTCATGCTGACGCCGGCAACGGCGAGAGTGTTGTCACCCTTGCCCCAGCTCAGATAACTTTGGGAGAGGGTTCCGCTGCCTGCGCCGTTGCCCGTGATGGAAATATCGTTGTTGCCGTCGCCCAGCATGATGAGCCCGTCGCGCACACCGGTAAGCGACAACAGATTGTCGCCGTTGCCCAGCGTGATGTTGCTCTTCGTGGCTTCGCCGAGAACGATTTCATTCTTGCCGTCGCCCAGCGCAATGAGCGAATCCGAGATATCGCTGTCGGCTGCGTCGCCGATCCACTGAGAGGCGGTGATGGTATTGTCGCCCTGCCCCGCAGTGAGGCTGGAACCGCGGGTCATTTCTTCGAGGATGACGACGTTGTTGCCCTGTCCGAGATTCAGAATCGTGCCGGACAGGCCGATACGCAGGATATTGTCCCCGTCGCCGAGGGACACCCGGCTGTTGTCAATGGCCGTGCAGTTTTCGCCGCTTCCGGTAATGACGTTTTTGCCGTTGCCCATGCTGATGTCGGACGCCGTGATGCTGCCGGCCTGCAAAGTATTGTCGCCGTCGCCGAGATCAACGGTGGCCCCGCGCAGATTCTCCGCCTTCAGGCTGTCGTTGCCGTTGCCGGTGCTGATGGTCGCGCCTTCCGCGTCGTCCGTAACAATAATATGATCATCGCCGTCGCCGGTAGTGACGGAAACATTGCTGCCCGCCACATGGACGGTGTTGTCGCCGTTGCCCGCGGTAATTACGGCGTCATCGCCCAGAGCAAAGACCAGATTGTCGCCGTCGCCCAGGGTAAGCTCGTCCGCGCCGGTGCTGATCACAATGATGTCGCCGTCGGGGTCCAGCATATTGCCTGCCGTTTCGGTATAGCTGCCGTCGCTGCCGTAGAGCCGTGTCACGCCGAGATCGGCATGATAGACGCTCCAGAGACCGTCTTCACCGGCGGCAATGGAAACGCTGCCGCTGAAATTCAGGGTGAAGCTGCTGCCGTCTTTGCCGTTGAGGACGGCGTGATATGTCGGGGCGGCGCTTTCGCCTTCAGCGGTCTCTGCGGCGCTGATGTCCACACGGACGCCGGAGGGGCTTTCACCCGACAGAAGCGGCGGTTCTTCGGCGGTCTGCGCAGTCTGATTCCCCGGCTGCGGCTGTTCGGTCTGCTCCGTCGTCTGCGGCAGACCGGCCGCGGCTTTCTGCTCTTCAAGACGACGGCGGGCCTCGTCGGATATGCTGATCAGATCCTGCGATGCCTGCGGGGGCAGGGTTGTTCCTTCCTGCTGGAGCCGCGCGGCATTTTCCCGCAGCTTTTGCAGAATTTCTTCCCGGATGACGTCGTTCCCCAGCATGTCGGCAGCCGAAACCGTAGTCATAGGCCTCTCCTCGCGTTCTCCGCACGTAACATTTAGAGAACATATCGGCTGAAATCCCGACCGTATTACCGGCAGGCGTCCTGTTTATCATATTTTATGGGACGCAAGAAATATGAGCTGAGCTGCGGATACGCCGACAGGAGCGCAGGCGGCGCAGGGTGTGGCTGTAGCCCTTTGAAAAAGGGCGCTGGGGGAAGCCCCGCTTGTGGCCAGCCAAGGGGCCTTCTCCCCCAGAAGAGCGATTTAGAGCGTTTCAACTTTGGAAAAGGTGAAACGCGAGGCGGCGGCACAGCGCCGCCCGGCCCGAAGTGAGCGGAAAACCGTGTTTTTTCCGCGAAACGACAGGCCCTATGTTTGAAATGCGAAGCGTTTCAAACGGAAAATGCTTTAATGGACAGGCTTCTTGCTGCGCAGCAGAGGTTCCCCGAGGCGGAGAGACTTGAGGACGGCGGGCACTTCGGCAGCGCGTGCGGCATCGCCGCGCACCAGCAGGAAGATGACGTAGAGCTTGCCGCGCCGTTCCATGCGCGTCCGGTAACCGCGCCCCTCCAGACGCTGCCGGATATCGTCCACGCTTTCCATATCCTTGAAGGCGGCCACCTGATAGACATAATCGAAGACCGTGGCCGGGGAGGTCGGTTTGGCGGGCGGGGGCGGGGTCTGTCCGGGAGGCACGGCGGGGCGCATGCCCGGAGGCATGGCGGGCGCGCCTCCTTCCTTTGTTTTGTCGGCCGGGGGCGGGGGAGGCGTCAGCGGTTTTTCTCCGGGAGCGACGCGCAGGGCCGTGGCATAGCGCAGATCGCTGGGATGCAGGACCGGCCCGTGTTCGTCTGTCGGCGCTTCTGCTTCCGCTTCCGCTTCAGGCGCGGGAGCATCTCCGGCTTCGACCTGCGGCGCATGCCAGTGACTGCGTCCCGCCATGATGCCGCCCAGATAGGCAAGCACCAGCGCCGCCACAAAGAGAAAGGCGACGGCGGCCAGCGTGCCCGGCTTGAGGCGCAGCCCCCGGGCTTTGGGGCCCGAAGGTGAGAGGGTGGCGGAACGGCGAGCTGCGGGCATGATGTCTCCTTGTCTGAAATGGGAATTTTCCCCGGGATAACATAGCAACAGCCCGGGCTGCCGTCAAAGTTGTGCGCCAGAGCATTTTCAGTTTGAAATGCTTTGCATTTCAAATCATACGGCCTGTCGTTTCGCGGAAAAAACGCGGTTTTTCCGCTCACTTTTGGCCTAGCGGCGCTGTGCCGCCGCCTCGCGTTTTACCTTTTTCAAAGCTGAAACACTCTAAAGGGCGCCGGCAGGGCGGAAAAGCGGCTTGACAGACCGCCTGCCCCCTCTGGTAGCATTGCAGCGTTTCTGTCGGCATTGGCAGGGACACGCCGGGAAGGGACTGTTTCGCCCGAGATGCAGTCCGGCAATGCCGAGGCCTGTTTTTGCGGCTCCTGCCGTGAAATCAATTTCCTTGCAGACCGAGAACAATGGGGCATACGCTATGAAGGCGTCTTTCCGTCTTGTGTTGTTGTGTGCTGTTGCCTGCTGCCTGTACGCGGGCAGCGTTATCGCCAAACCTTCCATTCCCCGTTCCGGCGCCGCGGATACGGAGCGCGCCACGCTGGCCGTCGCCAACATGACGGAGGGCGATCTGCTCGGCGTGCGCTTTCTGCAGAACGGGCAGGAGCATTTTGCGCGCCTTGATCTTGCGCCGGGTATGGAAGATGTGCTGGAAAATCCGGGCGGATCGGCCGATCTGCGTCTGGATATGGGCTTTGAGCTCTGGTTTTTCGACAAGGTTCCGCTGGGTGATGTGGAACGGCTTGCGGCGTGCGATGAAAAGACCGGTCCCTGTCTTGTGCTGACGGGGCACGACAGCGCGCAGCGGCACTTCAAGGGCCGTGTGCAGTCTCTGCTGCCTGTTCCCGGCGCGCGTCCGGTCTGCGAACTGACGCGCTTTCATCCCGGCATGCGCATGGAAAATGCCTGCGCGCTGGTCGAACCGCAGCCGCAGCGGGATGACAACGACGCCGTGCTGACAAGCCTGGGCTTTGCCGGGCTGGTGTGGGCCGCGCGTCTTTCTCCCGGCCGTGCGGACGGCGCGGAGGCTGACAACGGGCATGCGCTGCTGGATCATGTGGAGCTGCGCCAGCGTCTGACGCCGGAAACGCTCGCCGCCCTGCGGAAAACGCTGGCGGATCAGGGCTATCGTCCCTGGCAGGCGGAATTTCCCGGCATGGATCTCAATTTTATGGAAATGTCGGAAATTCCGCAGGATCGGCAGACGGAAATTCTGGAGAATGCCGTCAGCCTGCTGATGGCTTCCGAAAAGGGCGAGGGGAGTCTGATGCTGGCCCCGGCCGCCATGCTGCCCGCGCTGGCCAATGCGGACGGCCCGCAGGGAGACGTGCAGCTCTTCACCATTACGCTGAACCGGGCTTCCCGGACGCTGATTGTGGATATGGCGGCCTACAGTCCCAATATCTGAACATTTTGCGTTTGAAACGCTTCGCATTTCAAACCATACGGAAGAGGGGAGGGCGCGCGTGCCGCGCGTCCTCCCCTCTGAGTACACAAGCAAAGGAAGCCATTATGAAGCTGCCACCTAATATTCTGACTATCGCCGGTTCCGATTCCGGCGGCGGCGCGGGCATTCAGGCCGACCTGAAAACCATTATGGCGCTCGGCGGCTACGGTATGAGCGTCATCACCGCCCTGACGGCACAGAACGGCGAAGGGGTGCTGGGCATCCATGCGCCGGAACCGGAATTTGTTCTGTTGCAGTTGCAGGCCGTGCGCGAGGGCTTTCCCGTTGCCGCCGCCAAGACCGGCATGCTTTTTTCGGCCCCCATTATCCGGGCCGTGGCCGGGGCTCTGCGTGAACGGGATTTCCCGCTGGTAGTAGACCCCGTGTGCGTCAGCCAGAGCGGCAGCCGCCTTTTGCAGGAAGACGCCGTGGAGGCGCTGAAGCAGGATTTGCTGCCGCTTTGCGATTTACTGACCCCCAACAGACCGGAGGCGGAGGCGCTGACCGGCCTGCCCATTGCCGACAAGGCCGGCGTGCTCGCCGCCGGAGAGGCGCTGCTGCGCATGGGGCCGCGGGCCGTGCTGATCAAGGGCGGCCATATGGAAAAGGACAGCGTCGTGACCGATTACCTGTTCATGGTCGGGGAAGCGCCCCGTTCGCTGGCGCAGCCCAGAGTGGAGACTCCCAACAACCACGGCACAGGCTGCACGCTTTCCGCCGCCATTGCGACCAACCTCGGCAAGGGGCTTTCCCTGCCCGCCGCCGTCAGCAACGCTCAGGAATTTCTCAATCGGGCGCTGCGCTACAGCTATACGCCCGGCAGAGGCTGCGGCCCCGTCAATCATGCGGTCGGCTGCATGCTGCATTAAGGGGTAGGATATTTGTAGTTTGTTGGGGGGAAGGGAAACCCCTCTGCTGGCGCGAGAGGTGTTTCC
>DXFI01000216.1 GCA_019114565.1 Candidatus Desulfovibrio intestinigallinarum
CCCCTTTTTTCGCGTCAGTGAAAAGGGGTTCCCTCCCCCCTCGGCCGTTATCTTTTCTGACAGTGCGGGCAGACCACTGTGGCGCGTCCGGCCACGCGCAGGCGTTCCAGCGTGCCGCCGCAGCGGGTACAGGGCTGCCCGGCCCTGCCGTAGACGGCGAAGCTGTTCTGAAAGGCCCCCACGTTGCCGTTGGCATCCCGGTAATCGCGGATGGAACTCCCGCATTGCTCAATGGAAAGACGCAGCACCCCCTGAAGGGCCTCCAGCAGGGGCGCGGCGGCCTCCCGCGCCACGGCGTCCGCCGGACTGCGCGGATCGATGCCTGCCCGGAACAGGGCTTCATCCGCATAGATATTACCGATACCCGCGATGACCTTCTGATTGAGCAGCGCGGCCTTAATGGCCGTGCGGCGGCCTTTCAGGCAGGCGGCCAGACCCGCGGCATCCAGCTCCAGCGGTTCCGGGCCAAGAGTGCGCCAGAAATCCCAGTGCCGCAGCAGCTCGTCCGTTCCGGCAAACAGCACGCCGAAGGCGCGCACATCATCAAAAAAGAGATGCCCGGCGTCCTGTCCGTCCAGCGACAGGGCAAAACGGCAGCGGGTATGCGTCCCCGTCGGCGTGTCCGACGGATGCACCATCAGCCGCCCTGTCATGCGCAGATGGATAGCCAGCACGTCCGGCAGATTGTCTGCCCGCGGCCCTTCCAGATGCAGGAGCAGCACCTTGCCGCGCCGTCCCACATCAACCACGGTGCGCCCCGTGAGCGTTTCCAGCGGCAGGCTCAAAGGATGCACGCTCGAACGACGAAACAGGGCCACGCCGTCCACGCAGCGCCCCTGCACCTGCGGCCGCAATGTCCGGGCTACGGTTTCCACTTCCGGCAATTCAGGCATGCTCTTTCTTCCTCCGGCGCACGGACAAGACAGAAAACGACCTGCCCCGCGCGCGTTTCTGAGTATTACGTATGAGAGCGTTTTACCTTTTTCAAAGGCAAAACGCTCTATTTGAAACAATCTATAAAACTTTGATACGCCCCGTTTGGACGCTCTCCCGCTTCCGCCTTCCACGAAACCGGGAGACGGCTGTCACAGGGAAAACGACTGCATCTCCGAAAAATTTTATTCTCCGGATCAAAGCGCGTTGGGGGAAGGATAGGGAGCCTTTCCCCCCAAAAAACACACTACGGAGAGCGCAAACTAATCTTTCAGATAAATATCAAGCAGCCCGTCGGGGGGCGCGATGGTGATGCTGGGGGCGTCGGGATCGAAAGCGGCAATGAACTGCGGCTGCGCGGGGAAGAGGATTTCTCTGTCGTCATCGGTATGGATGGACCAGAGCGGCTGCCCTGCGGGAAATTCGACATGATCGAGAATGCCGAGACGCCGGCCGTCCTCAAGCAGGATGACGCAGCCCAGCATGTCTTCCACATAGAACTCGTCGTCCTCGGGCGTCGGCAGATCTTCACGGGCGACGAGCAGCTCCGCGCCGCGCAGGGCTTCGGCGGCATTGCGATCGGCCACGCCTTCAAGCTGCAGCAGCGGACGGCCCTTGTGCATGCGCCAGTGCGCGGCCCGGACGGGCCGGAGGGGACGGGAACCGAGCCGCAGCCAGAGGGGACCGTCCAGCAGTTCGGGAGATTCCGCATGCCAGTCCAGACAGAGTTCGCCGCGGATACCGTGGGGGCGGGCGATGACACCCACAAGAATATGCGAGGAGGCCACGGCTATTCCTGAATTTCGAGCAGCGTGCGCTGCTGCGCTCTGGCGGAAGCGGCGCTGAGCAGGATACGAAGGGCGCGGGCGGTACGACCCTGCTTGCCGATGATCTTGCCTATATCGTCTTTGGCGACTTCCAGTTGCAGAATCCGGCCCTCGTCGGACGGAAGCTCGCGGACCGTCACCTGCTCGGGATGATCCACAAGCGATTTTGCCACATATTCAATGAGCTCTTTCACACTGCCTCCAGCAAAAGCATTTTCAGTCTGAAATGCTTTGCATTTCAAACCATACGGCCTGTTGCTTCGTGGAAAAACACGGTTTTTCCGCTCACTTCGGGCCGGGCGGCGCCGGGCGCCCCGCGTTTCACCTTTTTCAAAGTTAAAACGCTCAGGAGCGCCCGGGCGCAAAAAAAAGAGCAGTCGCCGAAGCTTGCGCGGCGTCTGCTCCTGTCATGACATAAGAGAAAAGATGCTTTTTTCCCGCAGTACGACACGGGCCGCACTGCGGGAAAAAAGGACAGAGCTGTGTCCGTTCCGAAAAGGAAACGGAATTAGCCCATGTGCGCCTTGAGCAGGGCACGCACGGTATCGGTGGGCTGAGCGCCGCGCGCCAGCCATTCCTTCACCTTGTCGGCATCCAGCTTCACTTCCGCGGGATCAACCATGGGGTTGTAGTAGCCCAGATAGGCCAGAGGACGACCGTCACGACGGGTTTCGTCGTTGGCGGCCACCACGCGGTAGAAAGGATGCTTCTTGCTGCCCATGCGGGTCAATTTCAGCTTAACGGCCATGAGAATACTCCCTTTTGTTCGGTGTATGTCGTATAGGATAAAGGCAAGCGCCCTCACGGTCAATGCCGGAGGGGAACCTTTGGGACGACGCTATTTTTTCTTGCGCTTGGCGGGCCGTTCCCGTTTCTTGCGCTTTTTGGCGGGGGCGTTGTCTGCGGCTTCGGGCAGACCGGGCATGCCCTGCGGCAGTCCGTTCATTCCCAGCGGCGGCATGCCGGGCATGCCGGGCATTCCGCCCATGCCGCCGGGCATTTTCATGCCGCGCGGCAGTCTGGGCATCTGCGGCATACCCTTCATCTTGCCGCCCATCATCCCCTTCATCATCTGGCGCATCTGCTCGAACTGGCGCACGAGCTGATTGACCTGCGCCACAGTGACGCCTGCGCCGCGGGCAATACGGGCGCGACGGCTGCCGTTGAGAATCTCGGGGTGGCGGCGTTCGGCAAGGGTCATGGAATTGATGATGGCCTCGGTGCGCGCCATTTCCTTTTCAGGCATGGCGCCGCTGGCTTCGGCCAGTTTCTCGCGGATGCCGCCCAGACCGGGAATCATCTTGAGAATGCTGTCCAGCGAACCCAGCTTCTTGATGCGGCGCATCTGGGTGCGAAAATCTTCCAGGTCGAAGCTGGCCTTGCGCATTTTCTGCGCCAGTTCCTCGGCTTCCTCGGCGTTGATGGTGGCCTGCGCCTTTTCCACCAGCGTCAGCACGTCGCCCATGCCGAGAATGCGTCCGGCGATACGGTCGGGATGGAAGAGTTCCATTTCCGACAGTTTTTCGCCCATGCCCACAAACTTGACGGGCGCGCCCGTAACGGCGCGGATGGAAAGCGCCGCGCCGCCGCGCGCATCGCCGTCCATCTTCGTAAGAACGACGCCGGTCAGCCCCAGCCGGGCATTGAAGGCTTCGGCAACCTCCACGGCGGCCTGACCGGTCATGGCGTCGGCAACGAAGAGAATTTCCTGCGGCTTCACCGCGGCCTTGAGGGCTTCCAGCTCCTGCATGAGCGGTTCGTCCACATGCAGGCGGCCGGCGGTGTCGAGAATGAGCACGGTCGCCTGCTGGGCGCGGGCCTCCTCAAGGGCCGCCCGGGCAATGTCCACCGGCGACATGGCCGTGGTGGAGGGATAGCAGGGCATGTCGAGCTGCTTTGCCAGCACGGTGAGCTGATCGATGGCCGCGGGCCGGTAGACGTCGGCGGGCACCAGATAGGGCCGCATCTTGCGCTTGCGCAGAAGATTGGCGATTTTCCCGGCCGACGTGGTCTTGCCCGAGCCCTGAAGGCCCACCAGCATGATGACGGCGGGTTCCTGCCCCTGCAGGTTCAGTTCGGCGGTTTCGCCGCCCAGCAGCGCGACCAGTTCGTCGTGCACGATCTTGACGACCTGCTGCGCGGGGCTGACGCCCTTGACAACTTCCTGTCCGAGGCATTTGCCGCGCACATTCTCCACAAAATCCTTGACGACCTTGAAATTGACGTCGGCTTCCAGCAGCGCGAGACGCACCTCGCGCAAACCGGCCTGAACGTTTTCCTCGGTCAGCTGGCCCTGCCCGCGCAGATTGCGGAAGGCGGAAGAAAGTCGGTCGGAAAGATTTTCGAACATGACAGCCCCACTGCGTTGCCGCGCCGCGCTTGAAGTTCCCTGACGGGAGCGGCACGCCTGAACGGGCCTTTATAGATAGTTTTGCGCCGTTCGTCAAGGTGTTGCCGCTGTCCGTGCCCGGCGGAAGCGGCTCCGTCGTTGACAGATTTTAGCCGATTTTTTACAATGGTATATTAAATTTTCCGCATATCATCACCTCAACTCAACGAGGCATTCATGTTCACGAATCGCGGCAACGCCCTTACCTTCGACGACATTTTGCTCGTTCCCGCTTTTTCCGAAATCACACCCGACGCCGTTGATCTTTCCACATGGCTGACCCCCTCCATTCCGCTGCGTATCCCGCTGCTCTCCGCGGCCATGGATACGGTGACGGAATCCGCCATGGCCATTTCCATGGCCCGCATGGGCGGCATCGGCATCATCCATAAAAACATGCCCATTGATCGCCAGCGTCTGGAAGTGGAACGCGTCAAGAAAAGCGAAAGCGGCATGATCCTTGATCCCGTGACCATTCCTTCCACCAGCTCCGTGCAGGAAGCTCTGGATCTGATGGCGGATTTCCGGGTGTCCGGTCTGCCGGTGGTGGACGGCGACCGTCTGGTCGGCATCCTCACCAACCGCGACGTGCGCTTTGTGGAGGACGCTTCCGCGACCCGCGTGTCGGAAGTGATGACCAACAAGAATCTTGTGACCGTACCCATGGGAACGTCGCTGGCCGAAGCCAAGCGTCACCTGCACGAGCACCGCATCGAAAAACTGCTGGTGGTGGACGAAAACAAGCGCCTGCGCGGTCTCATCACCATGAAGGACATCGACAAGGTCCAGAAATACCCCAACGCCTGCAAGGATGACGCCGGCCGCCTGCGCGTGGGCGCGGCCATCGGCATCGGCAAGGACTGCGACGAGCGCGCGGAACAGCTGCTGGCCGCGGGCGCCGACGTGCTGGTGCTCGACTCCGCGCACGGACATTCCGTCAACGTGCTCAACGCCATACGCAAGGTCAAGAGCTCCTTCCCCAACTGTCAGCTCATCGCCGGCAACGTGGCCACCTACGAAGGCGCCCGCGCCGTGCTCGAAGCCGGCGCCGACTGCGTCAAGATCGGCATCGGCCCCGGCTCCATCTGCACCACCCGCATCGTGGCGGGCGTGGGCGTGCCGCAGGTTACGGCCATCATTGAAGGCAGCCGCGCGGCCCGTGAAATGGACCGCTGCTGCATTGCCGACGGCGGCATCAAGTTCTCCGGCGACATCGTCAAGGCCCTTGTGGTCGGCGCTCATTCCGTCATGATCGGCTCTCTCTTCGCCGGCACCAAGGAAAGCCCGGGCGAAACCATTCTTTATCAGGGCCGCACCTACAAAATCTACCGCGGCATGGGTTCCATCGACGCCATGAAGGAAGGCAGCTCCGACCGCTACTTCCAGGAGCGCAGCAAGAAGCTCGTTCCCGAAGGCATCGTGGGTCGCGTGCCCTATCGCGGTCCCGTCATGGACGCCGTGTACCAGCTCATGGGCGGCCTGCGTTCCGGCATGGGCTACGTGGGCGCGCACACCCTGCGGGACCTCTTCGAAAATACCACCTTCTGCGAAATCTCGGCGGCCGGTCTGCGTGAAAGCCACGTCCATGACGTGATCATCACCAAGGAAGCCCCCAACTATCGCATCGACAACTAGTTCGCAGCGCGGCCGCTTCGGCGGCCGCCGTCGTCTTGCCCCGGGCATACCCTGCCCGGGGCTTGCGCATTCCGCCCTGCCGCGCAGGGCAGCCATTCAGGGTTCTGTCTTTGAAAAAGGCGGAACGCGAGGCGGCGGCACAGCGCCGCCCGGCCCGGAGAGAACGGAAACACCGTGCTTTTTCCGCGAAACGACAGGCCGTATGGTTTGAAACGCACAGCGTTTCAAACTGAAAATGCTCTAAAAAGGAACTATCATGGCGCACAGCAAGGTCATTATCATCGACTACGGCTCGCAGGTCACGCAGCTCATCGCCCGGCGCGTGCGTGAAGCGGGCGTCTATTCCGAAATCCACGCCTGCAACGTCACGGCCGAAGAAGTCCGGGCCATGCAGCCCTCGGCGGTCATCCTTTCCGGCGGTCCGGCCAGCGTGGGCGAGCACGACGCCCCGACCCTCGACAAGGGCTTTCTCGACCTCGGCGTGCCCGTGCTCGGCATCTGCTACGGCATGCAGCTGCTGGCCCAGAATCTCGGCGGCACGCTGGCCCAGTCCCAGACCCGCGAATATGGCCCCGCGGATCTGACCCTGCGCGCCTCCTGCGCCCTCTGGGACGGCCTGGATGCCTCCGCCACCAGCCGCGTCTGGATGAGCCACGGCGACAAGGTCACCGCCCCCCCTCCGGGCTTTGTCATCACCGGCAGCACCCCCACTCTTGATGTGGCGGCCATGGCCGACGAAAAACGCCGCATCTACGCCGTGCAGTTCCATCCCGAAGTCCATCACAGCGTGGACGGGGACCAGATGCTGCGCAACTTCCTCTTCAAGGTGGCCCGCATCACCCCCGACTGGACCATGTCGTCCTTTGTGGAGCGCGTGGTCAAGGAAATGGCCGAACAGGTGGGCGACAAGCACGTGGTCTGCGCCCTTTCCGGCGGCATCGACTCCACGGTCGTGGCCGTGCTCCTGCACAAGGCCATCGGCCACCGTCTGCACTGCATCTTTGTGGATAACGGCCTCCTCCGCCTCAACGAAGGCGAACAGGTGGCGGGCTATCTGCGCGAGCACTTCGATCTCAATCTGACGGTGGTGCAGGCGCAGGATCGCTTCCTCAATCTTCTGAAGGGTGTGGAAGACCCCGAAAAGAAGCGCAAGATCATCGGGCACACCTTCATTGACATTTTCGACGAGGAATCCCACAAGCTGCCTTCCGTGGACTTCCTTGCCCAGGGGACCCTCTACCCCGACGTCATCGAATCCGTCTCCCACAAGGGCCCCAGCGCGGTCATCAAGAGCCATCACAACGTGGGCGGCCTGCCCGAAACCATGAAGCTCAAGCTCATTGAGCCTCTGCGCGAGCTCTTCAAGGACGAAGTCCGCAAGGTCGCCGCCGAACTGGGCATGCCGGATTCCATTGTCTGGCGTCATCCCTTCCCCGGCCCCGGTCTCGCCATCCGCGTTCTCGGCGAAGTCACCAAGGAACGCCTCGACATTCTCCGTCAGGCCGACAAGATCGTGCAGGAAGAACTGCGCGAGTCCGGCTGGTATCGCAAGGTCTGGCAGGGCTTCGCCGTGCTCCTGCCCCTCAAGACCGTGGGCGTCATGGGCGACGGCCGCACCTATGAGCACGTCATCGCCCTGCGCGTCGTTGACAGCGTGGACGCCATGACGGCCGACTGGGCCCGCCTGCCCTCCGAACTCATCGCCCGCATGTCCGGGCGCATCATCAACGAAGTCAAGGGCGTCAACCGCGTGGTCTACGACGTTTCCTCCAAGCCCCCGAGCACTATCGAGTGGGAATAGTAAAAAGCGCTTCTTAGCAGCTTTTTAAAAATTAAAAATGCAGGAAGAGCCCTATGTCTTCGCATAGACATAGAGCTCTTCTTCTTTTTATTACTCATTTTACATACCAATATACTTTCAGAATACAAAAAATTTATCGTATAAAATTTAAATATAGCCCAATAGACAGAACTCCAGCATGTCAGACAGTTCAAGCAATAAATAATGCACGTTTTTAGAGCGTTTCAACTTTGAAAGTTGTCGCTCTGTGCATCGCGGCTGCTGCCCGGTGCGGGCGGCAGGTCGCCTGCCCCCCGTACTCCCCTTTGTGCGGGAACGCAAAATTTGTCTCTTGAGTCGGGCTGTACCCCGTCCGCCGCGTGTCGCATGGGGCATCGGCGCGAACCTTCCCCGGCCTGTGGCCGGGGTGATGTCCGCGCCTGCTGCGGCGCTCCGTCCGCCCTCCGGCGTCCGGGATCACCTTCGCGCCCGCGACACACTGCATCAACGGCAAGGATCGGGAGGAGTAACCTTCCCCGGCGGCAGTGAAGGCGGAAAATTGGCGGACGGGAGAGCTGCGATTTTTCCGCTCACTTTGGGCCGGGCGGCGCTGTGCCGCCGCCTCGCGCTTCTTCTTTTTCAAAGTTGAATTGCTCTAAGCCTATGCTCTCGCGCACCTTTGAAAAAGCGCGCTGGGGAAAGGATGGGGGGCTTGGGGGGAAGGGAAACACCTCTCGCGCCAGCAGCGACCGAAGGCGGCCACAGGCCGTGCCCGTTGCGACGCAGGAAGCTACGGGCATCGACAGCAGAGATGAGGGGTTTCCCCTCCCCCCAATAAACTACGGCCAAGATCAACGGCTGCTAGCGCAGCAGCTCATACGCGGCCCTTGCGGCAGCGGCGGCCAGCGCATCGGTAGCGGCGTCGCTTTCCAGCGACTGCATGACAAAGGCCGCCATATAGACGCGTCTGCCGTCGGGGAGCTGGAAAAAGCCGACGTCATTGCTGGCAAAAAGCAGGCCCCCGGGGCTGCGATCGCTGCTTCCGGTCTTGTGCCCGAGCCGGGCTTCCGGGGGCAGTCCGGCTGCCAGACGTCCGCTGCCGGTCGTTGTGGCGCGCATGCAGTCGGCCAGACAGGCCTTGTACGCTTCGCCTATGTGCGGCGCTTCAAAAAAGCCGCACAGCAGCCGGACCACGGCACGCGGCGTGCTCCAGTTGGCATATTGATTGTAGATATTGTCATGCATGCCGGCTTCAGTCTTGCGCAGTTCCAGAGGCTCGCCGCCCAGAGCCCGCGCCGTTGCCAGCACCTGTTCCAGGCCGCCGAATCTCGCGATAAGAATGTCGCAGGCGTTGTTGTCGCTCTCCGCAATCATGTAGCGCAGGACTTCCCGCAGGGGAAGCGTCACACTCTGTCCCTTGTGCGCGTCACGCATGGGGCTGTAGGTGTCGGGAAGCAGCTCTTCCGCAGGAATATGCACCGGCTGCGTCAGCGAACCCCCTTCTCGCGACAGCGTTTCCAGCACGTTCATGGCTACATGAAGCTTGAACACACTAAGCAGGGGAAAGGGGCTGTCGGCATGCAGTCCCGCCTCCTGCCCGCGTGCATCCAGAAGGGCAAAGCCCGGCACAGCCCGGGCAGCCCGGCATTCCTGCCGCCAGCGGGCTTCCAGAGGAGAGCCCCCGCTTTCCGCTCCGGAAACACCGGGAAAAAGCAGCAACGACAGGCACACCGCACAAACAGACAACAAACGCATGCTACCTCCGAAAAAAATGGCGTTTCGACATATTAGAGCAATTTCAGTTTGAAACGCTTTGCGTTTCAAACCATACGGCCTGTCGTTTCGCGGAAAAAGCGCAGTTTTTCCGCTCACTTTGGGCCGGGCGGCGCTGTGCCGCCGCCTTCGCGTTTCACCTTTTTCAAAGTTGAAACGCCCTAGAGCATTTCACGTTCTGCCTTTTTAAAGGGCAACGCGATCCTGTTCCGAAGCCGCCCTGGCGGCTTTGATTTTTTTCTTTTCCTGATACATGCGCCTGTCGCATTCCCTGATCATGACTTCGATGTTGGGGGGCGCGACCTCCCAGAGCGCCCCCAGAGACAGGGCTCCGGGATGCTTGCGCTCGCACTCTATGCGCATGTTCCTTATTTTCTTGTGGAACATATCCTGAGCAATATTCTGGCTCAGGAACACAAATTCGTCGCCGCCGATGCGGAAAATATCGCTGCTGCGAAAATGTTTTGAAAAAATGGCGCTCATGGACGTTATGTATTCGTCGCCCTTTTCATGCCCGTAGGTGTCATTGATGAATTTTAAGTCATTAAGATCAATATAAATAACGCCTATGTTGCTGATCTTTTCCTCCGCAAGCCGCTTGCAGGCCGCCTGATAGGCATTACGATTGCCGAGACCCGTCAGAGAATCGTGCAGACTGATGGAGCGCAGCTCATCCGCCAGACGCGTGCGGGATATGGTATTGTCCATGAAGTAGGCAAGCGAATGCAGCAGCGTGAAGTCCCCCAGACAGTCATGGGGATTATCGACGCCGATAAAGCCGGTCAGAATACCGTCCAGATGCAGCGGCACGGCAAAAAGCCGCTGGATGTTCTGACGCTTGAGGGTGGCATAGAGATCCGGATGCGCGTCACGAATATCTTCCAGATTCTCTATGACGACTTCCCGGCTGTTCAGGAAAAGCTCCATCCACGGAGAAACCAGAGCAATGGGAAGGTTCTGGAGGGTGTGCATCTGCGGTTCAATGCCGGGAGCGCACCATTCATGCGTATTGTGAACGACCCGTCGGTTGCTGCTGTCGTGGCCGCTTTCAAAAACATAGCAGCGATCCGCATGGTACTGCCGGCCGGCAAGCGCGATAGTCTTCTCAATAGCCAGATTGGAATCGCCTTCTTCAAGAAGTATCCGTACGCATTTGAGCAGAGTCTGCTCAAATTCGAGTTTCTGCTGGACGACCTGCTGCTCGAGCACCTTTTCCGTGATGTCGGTCGCGATCTCCATATGGAGCGTGCGGCCCTGATGCCTGATGAGCTTGTCCTTGATGAGAAAGTGCCTGTTGATCTTGCTGTTGTAAAATTCCCAGATATAAAAGGAATCAAAATTCAGCTTCGCCATCGGGCAGAAGGGGCAGGGTTCGTCGAGCCCCTGAAAGAGCTCATGGCATTTATGCTGCCCGATATCTTCCAGGCCAAAGGACCGCATACAGTTGTCATTGATCCAGAGCAGTTCGTACGTTTTGGGATCATTGACATAAATAATGCCGTCAAGAGAAGAGGCCACGGTACCGGACAGACAGGCGCAGTTCCCCAAAGGGCAGGAATGGTTGGTGTCAGAACGGCGTTGCATCATCACTCCGGCTTGCGGCACGGGGCGTGCGTACGGCCGGAATCGCGGCCCCGGCAACGGCGCAACGACAGCGCCGGATGGCGCGGCAAAAGGCTCTGATGGCATGGCGTTACGCTGCCGGACAAGGCACGTCCCCTGTGCAGCCGAATACAGAAAGTTTCGGTCAGACAGTCTCTGAAGACCCACAAGGAAAGCAAGTTTCCTCACAGGAAGTGACATACATGTGTCCTTTTGTCCAGAGCGCAGGCAAAAAATGCCAGACAAACAAAAAAGTTTTTGCTTTTACAATCCGTTAGACAATCAGTTATTTCCCCATGAAAAAGAGGGCAAAAAATGCGCGGCGTCTCCCGGCAGCGCCGCCTTAGAGCATTTTCAGTTTGAAATGCTTTGCATTTCAAACCGTACGGCCTGTCGTTTCGCGAAAAAAGCGCAGTTTTTCCGCTCACTTTGGGCCGGACGGCGCTGTGCCGCCGCCTCGCGTTTCACCTTTTTCAAAGTTGAAACGCTCTAGGGCCTGTTAACACAAATTTTACAAATAATTTCAATGGATAAAATAAACAGGCTGTACACGCGCCACTTGTCTTTGGTGGCGGGGTCGCCTCGTATTCCCAACTTTTCCCCGATAAAAGCGCGCTGGGGAAGGGATGGGGGGCTTGGGGGGAAGGGAAAAACCTCTCGCGCCAGCAGCGACCGAAGGCGGCCGCAGGCCGTGCCCGTTGCGACGAAGGAAGCTACGGGCATCGACAGCAGAGATGAGGGGTTTCCCTTCCCCCCCAGACAAGTTACGAATAGTGTCAGCAGGCCTTACGCGTC
>DXFI01000217.1 GCA_019114565.1 Candidatus Desulfovibrio intestinigallinarum
TTGAAATGCTTCGCATTCCAAACCATACGGCCTGTCGTTTCGCGGAAAAAGCGCGGTTTTTCCGCTCACTTTGGGCCGGGCGGCGCTGTGCCGCCGCCTCGCGTTTCACCTTTTTCAAAGTTGAAACGCTCCAGGCATCGCTCTTCCGGAGGAAGGCCCCCCTTCCTTTCCCCCAACGCGCTTTTTCAAAGGGGATACAGGCAATGCGGCAAGAACCTTTCCCTGTTCAGGGCATTCTGTTTCCTTCCGCTGCTCTCGCATTTCCCTCTTCCGTTGACAAATCCTCTTCCGCAGGGTAAAAATGCCCTGCCGTGATTCCGCTCATGGATACTCACGGCAATCACGCGTATTACTCCATGAAAACATCATGACAGGATAAAGGAAATGCGTCGCAAAGATCGTGAAATGCCTGCGGATTACGCCCGCATGGTGCTCGACAGAAGCCTCTGGGTAACGCTGGCCATGCTGGACCCCGAAGGCAACCCCTATGCCGTTCCCATCAGCATTGTCAGAGAAGATGACAATATTTATTTCCATGCCGCCAAAGCTGGGCGCAAAACGCGCTGCCTCAAGCACAGACCGCAGGTCTGCCTGATTGCCGTCAGCGAGGCGCGACCGGTTTCCCGGCACTTCACCATGGAATATGCTTCGGCCATTGTTCACGGCACGGCACAGGAAGTGCTGGATACCGAAGAAAAAATCCACGCTCTGCGTCTGCTTTGTCTGCGCTATGCCGGGGACAATATGGATAATTTTGACGAAGCTGTGGAACGAAGCCTGTCCCGCACCGCCATCTGGAAAATTGCCATTGAGGAGATTACCGGCAAGCGCAAAAAATTCGGCCCCGACGGCAGGGAACTCACCTTTGCCGCAGGCTGGCCGGAGCAGGATACGGCTCCCCGGCAGGCATAGAGCGTTTCACCTTTGAAAAAGGTGAAACGCGAGGCGGCGGCACAGCGCCGCCCGGCCCAAACTGGGCGGAAAAACAGCTTGTACAAAAATACAATGTCCGCCCCCGCTTCTGTCATATTTTGTCAAATTTTTTAAACAGGCTACGGGCAAAAGTTGCGCTGAAAACGGTATAAATCCATACTGGCACAGTCTATGCTGTATGTGGGACAGCACTTCATCAGCCCTTTACGGGCAAGAGGAGACACTCCATGAACCGCAGACAATTTTTTGCCGCCCTGGGTTTTTCCGCCATCGGCCTTGCTCTGATGAACGCCATGCCCGCTACGGCTGAGGCCCGGAACGGCGACGGTCGCGGCCCTGATGGACACGGCCCCCGCCCCGATCCCCATCGTCGCCCGGGGCCTCATGACGGACGCGGTCCCGGCAACGGTCCGCGCCCCGGCGGCAGACCGCCGCAGCCGCCCCGCAAGGACTTCCACGGACGCCCGGGGCCTCATGACGGACGCAGACCCGGCAACGGCCCGCGCCCCGGCGGCAGACCGCCGCAGCCGCCCCGCAGGGACTTTCACGGACGTCCGGGGCCTCATGACGGACGCAGGCCCGGTGACGGTCCGCGTCCCGACGGCAGGCCGCCCCGCCGTCCCGAACCCCGCGACGGTCGCGGCCCCGGCCCCTTCTAGAGCGTTTCACCTTTGAAAAAGGCAGAACGCAAGGCGGCGCACAGCGCCGCCCAGCCCAAACTGAGTGAAAAAACTGTGTTTTTTCGCGAAACGACAGGCCGTATGGTTTGAGCAGGTTGAAGCCCGGAATATGATGCCGGGAAAAAACATATAAGAAGACCGGAGAATATCGGTTCACGCCGATCTCCTCCGGTCTTCTTACAATACAGCCGGTCTTCTCTTCCCGGAACACCTTGCCCAGGAGCAAAAATGCTCTATTTACCGTCGTACTCCCAGACGACCTCGCCTGTACGCTCGACACCGTAACCGCCCATGCCTTCCACGGCGGCGCGGAATTCGTCGCCCCGGATGACGTCCATCAGAGCCTGCATGCGCTCGTCATCCCAGAAGCGACGCGGAATCACCAGATCGTATTCTTCCACCCCGACCGGTAAAAAGGGCAGTCCCAGAGCCCGGGCGGCGGAACGCACTCCCAGCCCGGCATCGGCCCGGCCGGACAGGACGGCCGCAGCCACATTCATATGGGTGTATTCCTCGTCCCGGTAGCCCTCAATGGAACCCGGCGCAATACCCAGCGTCCTGAGCCGGTAATCCAGAAGCACCCGCGTGCCGCTGCCCCGCTGACGATTGATGAAGCGCACGCCTTTGCGCGCAAGATCTTCTATGCCCTGCAGGTTCAGCGGATTACCCGGCGCGACAATAAGCCCCTGCTCCCTGTCCACAAGGCGGACCAGCACGGCGGCTTCGTCCAGATTTTCCGCAATGGCCTTGCGGTTGTAGACGCCGCTCTCCTCATCCAGCAGATGCGAGCCGGCGAGATGGCACTGTCCGCGCCGCAGGGCCTGCAGACCGCCCAGCGATCCCACATGCGCCGATGTCAGACGGAAGCGGGGATGCCGTTTCCGCAACAGACTGTCCAGCAAATCCAGCGTGTTGTCATGGCTGCCGATGGCCAGCAGAGCCCCGGCCAGCTGATCGCGGGAACGCAGCAGCTCCACTTCCACCGGCGCGCCCGCGTCCAGTCCTTCGCAGTCTCGCGGCACGCGGATCACGCCGTCAGCGCGGCTCAGGCTGGTGACGGTGCCCGCGCCCCGGGACAGAGGAACCGCAATAAAGGCGTCATCCACCTGTCCCAGCTTAACGCGAATGAGTTCTTCCATGCCCGGCCGCGACGGCAGGGGATTGCAGGGCACGGCCTTGACCCGTTCCCGCTGTTCCTTCAGCGTATCCGCGCAGCGTTTCTGCCACAGCAGCAGCAGCGGCTGGACAAAGGCTTCCATAGCGACAATGGCCGAAACCGGATAACCGGGCGTGCCGACAAGGGGCGTTTCGCCCGCAACGCCCAGCACCGTGGGTTTTCCGGGCATGATCGACACGCCATGCACCAGCACCTCGCCCACCGAAGCCATGACATCCGCGGAATAGTCATGACTCCCGGCCGAAGAACCGGCATTCAGCAGAATCATGTCCGCGCCTTCCGCCAGCGCGGCGCGCAGGGCCGCGGCAATGGCTTCGGGTTCGTCGGGCACGATGGGACGGACAACGGCCTCGCCGCCCGCCTCCTCAATCATGGCGGAAAATACAAGGGAGTTGAATTCCGGCAGCACGCGCCCGGCCAGCAGGTCCTCGTCCCTGGCTTCTTCCAGCGGCACAATTTCCGAACCGCTGGGAATGACGAACACACGCGGCCGGGCAAAGACCGGCACTTCCGTCACGCCGCCAGCCGCCAGCGCCCCCAGCTCATAGGGGCCGATGGGCGTCCCCTGCGCCATGATGATTTCCGTAGCGACGATATCCTCGCCCATCTTGCGGACGTGCTGCCACGGAAAGGCGGGTTTTTCGATGACGACAAAACGCCCCTCGTCCTCCACGTTGACATGCTCCACCATGATCACCGCATTGCAGCCTTCCGGCAGAGGATGCCCCGTATTGATCCAGAAGGCCTCCCGTCCCACTTCCAG
The DNA here is from genome assembly GCA_019114565.1 of Candidatus Desulfovibrio intestinigallinarum. Lineage (GTDB taxonomy): Bacteria > Desulfobacterota > Desulfovibrionia > Desulfovibrionales > Desulfovibrionaceae > Desulfovibrio > Desulfovibrio intestinigallinarum. Next base: position 3,554 of record DXFI01000217.1, read on the forward strand.
ACGCAGGGGCGAACGCGCCGACGCGGCAAAGGTGGCGTCCGCCCGCACGGCAATACCGTCCATGGCCGCGCCGTGAAAAGCCGGAGAAGAACGGCGCGCCGCCACAGGAGAGGCCAGCACACGCCGAAAGGCACGGCGCAGCGGCACCTGCTCCACCGGCAGGGCATGCTCCCCGGCACGCAGACGTTCAAACCAGAGGTTCCGCGCCTCTTCGGGCGTCGATAATGTCAGATAGGTATGACGTGCCATGAACGGCCTCCTTCTTGATTCTCCAGCGTATGAGTTTCAGGACTCTTTACTTTTTTTATTTTGAGGGGGAAGAAACCCCTTTTGCTTGCGGCAAAAAGGGG
>DXFI01000218.1 GCA_019114565.1 Candidatus Desulfovibrio intestinigallinarum
AAATTCTTGAACGGTATGCGTATTTGTTTTTCATTGCCATGCCTAGCTAGATAACCTTTTTAGGTCCTCTCAGCTAGTCAAGAGCCAAATGCAAATAAGAGGACGCCTTTTCTCCTTAGCTACGTTCAGGAAAAACTCAGCGCTTACTGGTCGCCGGAGCAGATTTCAGGGCGGTTGAAACGAGAGTTTGGAAATGATCCAGAACGAAATATTTCTTTCAAGAGTATTTACCGCTGGATCGCCAAAGATTCCCGAAAAAGTGAGAAGCAGAGACCTCTTATGGGATACATTCGCTATCTTCGCCATAAGAGAGCGGGAAAGCGGCTCTCGCACGGTAAGGAAATCTCAAAGCCTCAGCTTCCGAGTATAACCTCACGTCCTGTTGATGATTATCACGGGCACTGGGAATGCGACCTGGTGCACGGGAAGAATGGCAGTGGCTTTATTTTGACAGCAGTTGAACGGAAAAGTGGCTTTCTCATGGCCACTATCTGTGCAAGGCGGACAAGTCAGGATGTATCCGTAGCCCTTAAAGAGCTGTTCTCCTGTGTTCCGAAGAGATTTTTTAAAAGTATTACCTATGATCAGGGCAAGGAGTTTTTTAATTACAGACAGATAGACGAGCATTTTGGAACCGCCAGCTATTTTTGTCATGCGGGTTGTCCAGGAGAGCGCGGGCTGAATGAGCAGACGAACGGTTTGCTACGTCAGTTTTTCCCTCGTTTTCGAAGTTTCAAGGGTTTGGAAAGAAGCGAGATAGAAAGGGCGGTGGCTCTTATCAACCACCGCCCACGGAAGAAGTTCAGCTACAAAACAACTGTGGAAAAAATGAAGGAAGATGGGGTGTTCTTTGTGTCAACTTTCGTTTGACAATTTGCCTCCTTCCCCCCAGGCCCCCCATCCTTCCCCCAACGCGCTTTTTTCAAAGGCGATACAGGTCATGTGGCAACTACCTCTTAATGTCATGTGCAGGCCGTATTTTTATTCAAACGTTGCGGCGGCGTCGGCTTCAGCCAGGGCAAAAGCGTTGCGGCATCCGGCGCGCAGAGCAGCGCGTCGGTGGCAAGATCAAACGTTGCCACGGTCAGCTTCAGGGAAGAGTTCCGATAGTACAGGGGAGGCACGGAACCCGGAAAGGCAACGTGACCGGGGTAGACAAGCAGGACATCGCCCTGTCCGCCCAGCCACTGCTGCCCATAGGCAAAGAGCTGGTAGACGTCCTGTATGGAAATACCGTTTTCCGAATCTTCGCAATCAAGAAGTTTCCACTTGGTATCCAGAATCCACTTCTGCTCACCATAACGCACAACAATGTCCGGCCGCAGGGCAAAGCGATTTCTTTCCTCCTGCGTACAGAGGAAACGTCCGCCCGGCTGCGTCTCAAGCCGTGCTCCAGGAACAAGGCGCTCCCGCAGACTGATCGCCACATAGCGCTCGAACAGGTCGTGCATGGGAAACAGCAGACTGATGCCCGTCTGCTGCCCGGCAATGGCGCGCGGCATGCCGTTGCCGAGCACCAGCTCGCACCACGGTCTGACGGCGTCGTACGCTGCCATAAGCCGATTATGTCGCCAGAGGACAAAATCCCCCTGAATATCACGGCTTAGCGGAATGTCGGCCAGCAGAGGCCGCGCCGCCGCTGCCAGTCGCCAGTTTTCCGCATCCCGCACCGAGGCTGCCACAACGCGCAACGCGCTTTGCAGCAGCCGGTTTTCCTGCCTGTCCAGGTTGAACACATCGTGACGAACGTGGAAAAGATGCCGCCGATGTGGCAACTGACAGACCTGACGCCGCACGTCCAGCTGACCGCGCAGACAGGTCTGCTTCTCCTCGACTCTCTGGTACTCACAGCGCAGACCGTGCTGCAGCAGACGATGCAGACGCAGAAGAAACTGTCGCGCCACCCATTCCGTCAGCAGCAGGGAAAAAAGGCGGATCTCCGCTTCGCCAATCTCCCGGAACGGCATATCCAGCACCTTTGACAGCATCCGCACAAGGAGTTCGCGACAGTCCTTTGCCGTCGCGGCCTCCTGCTGCGTCTTGGGGACAATCTCCAGCTCCAGCCCGCAGGGCGTCCGCAGCACGCCCACAAAACTTTTCCACTGGAGCGTCGTCTGATTTCGCAACTGTCCCAGTCCCGGTTCCCGTTCGCACAGGCGGCAGAGCCAGTCAAACGCTGTTGCGGGAATCTGCGCTTCATGCAGGGAAGAGGCAACGGGTCTGGTCGTCAACCGCCCGTATTCGCGGATGGTTTGCCGTATCATGGCCGCTATTCCATCTCCTGCGGCTGATTCTCCCCGTCTTCATCGGGGCTCTCCGCCGCCATCCCGGCATCCACGATTTGCACATAGGCATTCATGTCGCCAAGGGCCGCCGGATTCCAGCGCCACGACACAGCGTGTTCCGGGAGCCGAACATTATCGCCAAACAGGCGCGCCATCTGGGTTCCTTCCTGAATGACAAAGCGGCACGACAGGGCTTTGCGATGATCGTTCAACACCCACTGAATCTTTTCCCAGTCCGCGAAGAAGTATTCTTCCAGCAGAGGCACAATATGCTTCTTAAAGACGTCTGACAGTTCCGCGACGGACACGGAATCCCCCAGCCCCATAAAGTACGCGTGCCCGAGGCAGTGCTCCTTGTCCAGCAGCGCGGCAATACGCTGATTCAGACAGTCCAGCAAATCACCCAGCGTCACAGTCGTCCCCTCAAGACGCCTGCTCTGCAGCAGCTCGGGCCGGGGCGGCATTTCCGTAAAGGCAAAACGACGGCGCAGGGCAACGTCCAGTCCGGTCAGAGACTGATCGGCCGTATTCATCGTGCCGATAATATAGATATTTTCCGGCACGCTGAAGAAATCGCGCGAATAGGGCAGACGCACGGTAACGGTATCCCGCTGATACGAATCTTTATCCAGACTCGCGCGGTGCGAATCCTCCAGCAGCGTAATGAGTTCGCCGAAAATGCGGGAAACATTGCCCCGGTTGATCTCGTCAATAATCAGCACATACGGCAGTGAAACGGCTTCTCCCGCCGTTCCGCGCGCCTCTGTGCATAATTCCTTGAAGATGCCGTCCTTTACTTCATAGCTGATTTTGCCATCGTTATCCGTAACAGCGCGAATACCTTCCACAAAGTCTTCATAACAAAAACTCTGGTGAAAGGTGACGAAGCGGATATGACCATCTTGCACAAGATTATTAAAGCAGCGGAGCTGCTCCTGACGAGTGTTGCCCGAGTTCCGCAGTCCTGCCTGAACAAAAATCTCCAGCGCCTTTTCCACGGTCGCATAGGTCTTGCCGGTACCGGGAGGGCCGTACAGAATTTGATTGAGCGGAATCTTAGTAAGAGAAACAGGCGCTGGGGAAGCGGGCGTGGCGGAGATCGGCGCGTTATTCTGGCTTCCCATTGTCCAGATTTCTTCACTGTAAACATGCAGATTTTTGCCCGCCCGGCGTTCCATGAGGCGGCGATACAGATCCGCCTGCGTTAGGGTAGATGCATCAGCATCATGCAGCGCGGCAACAAGAGCTTTCTTCGCATAGACGGAAATAATCTGCGGATTATTCCTGTCCTGATACAGAAAGGCAATCTTCCAAACCACAATGGATCCTAGAACGCCCTGATCGTCGACGTACTGCACGCCATCCAGATTCCTGCTCCGTATCGCATCGATAATGGAAAGGATAGCACTTTTTACGGCAGCGAAAGCTTCATCCGGCGTTGCGCCAAGCTTGGTGAGCCAGGCATATACATCGCCGTAGGTATACCTCCGCCCGGACTGCTTGCTTTCATCCCTGTTGGCCCTCTGGTAAATCCCGAACTTAAAGGCGTTCCTACCCCAGATAGACCCCAGCATTGTCGCGCCGCTTTCCAGCCATCGCACAAAGCAGCTGGAATCATTGACTGTATGGTATTGCTCCAGCGTCATGGAGCGTACCTTCTCCACAGGCCAGTGAGTAAGGAACTCCGTCCATACCTTATCAAGAAAGTCAATTTCCGCCATATCCCTTCCCCCTTTCAGGCATAGTCCCAGTAGTATCTCCAAAGGCGAGCCGCCCGGTATGGTTGCAGCGCGACGGCTCAAACTTTTTTACAGACATCATATATTTCTGACCATATATCCTGCCGTAGTTCGGAGCAAGCGCAAACGGAGAAAAAACGGGCGGCGTGACGTTCATTTCCCGGTAACACGGAAAAACTTTTGCTCATCTGGAAATGCCTGTCTTCTGTGACATCATGAATCCCGTAGACAGCTGCGGATAAATAAAGTTATATTTTTTTAATTATTCTGTCCCGAAACATCAGGCAAACGCAAACCGGCGCTCCCGTACGGGGAGGCCGGAAAAGGATAGTGCATGAAATACATCTCCGTCCGATTCGTCTGTCGTATGCAGACCAAGGGCTGTTTTTCCGCCTACAAGGGCTCCATGCTGCGCGGCTCGCTGGGGGCCAGTCTGCGCCGCGCCGTCTGTATGACGCAAAAAACCGAATGCTGCCGCTGCATGCTGTGCGGGACGTGCATCTTTCCCCGTCTTTTCACTGCGGCTTCCGCGCCCAAAGGCAGCGACACCGCCCCGCAGCTGCCGCCGCCTTTCTGCATCGAGCCTTCCCGGGACAGACAGACGGAATATGCGGCGGGCGACAGTTTTTCCTTTGGTCTGAAACTCTTTTCCTACGCCACGGACTATCTGCCCTATTTCATTCATGCCTTCACGCTGGCCGGGCAGCATGGCATGGGCCGGGGCACGGAGCAGGGACAGGGCAAATTCTGTATTGAGGACGTGCTTCAGAGTGAAACTTCCATCTACGATGCCCGGAAAGAACAGCTCCATGATGCCACAATACAGGAGCTGCCCCTTCCCCGGCCGTGTCCTGCGGGCCCCGACGGGCAGCTGATTTGCCGCCTTGTGACGCCCCTGCGCTTCAAAACAGCAAACCGCCTGTCGGCCACGCTGGACTTTGCAACCCTGCTGCGTCTGATTTTCCGGCGTATCAGAAGTCTGTGCGCGCTGGACGGCGAAAGTTTCCACCTGCCGCCGGAGGAATTCGCCGCCCTGTCCCGCACGGCCTCCGCCGTCAGCGTCGAAGAAAACGCCCTGCGCTGGGAAGACTGGAGCCGTTACTCCGGCCGACAGCAGACCGTCATGCAGCTCGGGGGGCTGACCGGCCATATTGTCTATCAGGGGCCCGTCGCGGTCTTTGCGCGCTATCTCGACTTTGCCAGCCGGGTGCATATAGGCAAACAGAGCAGCTTTGGCCTTGGCGCGCTCGAACTGGGCGGCCTGTCATGAAACGTGTTCTGCTGGCCGTCTGCGGTCTGACGCCGCAAATCATCACGGAAACTCTGTACGCTCTGCATTGCGAAGGCCGTCTGCCGCAGCGGGTTGTCGTGCTGACGACGCGCGCCGGTCGGGAACGCTGTCTGAATACGCTCTTTGGCGGGCCGGGCATGCTGCACCGCTTTTTTGACGACTACGGCATTGCCCCGTCTGCCTGTCGATTCGGCAGGGAAGATATTCTGACGCCCGCGCCCCCGGCGGACGATATTGCCACGTTGGAAGAAAGCGAGGCCTTTCAGACGCTCTGCATGGAACAGACCCGCCTGATCGCCGGAGAACCAGACGTAACCGTGGACTTTTCCATTGCCGGAGGACGCAAGACTATGGGCGCAAGTCTGGCGCTGGCGGCGCAGTGTTATGCAGGAGCCGAAGACAGGCTCTTTCATGTGCTGGTGTCCCCCGCATTTGAATCTCAGCCCGACTTTTTCTATCCGCCGCCCGGCGGCGTCCTTCTGCCGCGCCCGGCACCCCGGCCGCCGCTGGATACGCGGGAGGCCCGCGTCACGCTGGCAATGCTGCCCTTTGCGCGTCTGCGCCCCTGGCTGCCGCCGCACCTTCTGCAACAGCCGCAAGCGCCGGAAAGCCTGCTTGCCAGCCTCGACATGTCACAGGCGCCTGTACTGCGCCTGAACACAAAACAACGCTGCGTCTCGGTACAGGGAAAAAACTGTATTTTGCCGCCGGTTGAATTTTCTCTGTTGCTTTATTTTGCTCTGCGTAAACGGCATTTTCCCTGTTCCGGCAGCTGCCATGACTGCGGCAACGAGTGCTTTATGGAATTGCAAACGCTCTTTGCCGAAAGTGGCAGTCTTGCGGAGCTCTATCGCACAGTCAGTACCTCCACGGCTGCGAGCAGCACAACAGGCATTCTGAATCTTTCCGCAGAAAATTTCAGAACCTACAAGGCCAAGCTCCATCGGTATCTGCGACGCGCTCTGGGGATGGACGCCCCCTGCGCGGAAATTGCCTCGCTGGGCGCGCGTCCTCATGTTCGCTACGGGCTTCGTCTGCCCCGCTCCCGGATTAGTGTGGAACAGGGCTAACGGTAACGTTACCAATGCCCCTGCGCCCTGTACATTCCGCGCGTCATCATGCTACAGACAGCAGTGAAAAATGCGTCGCACGTCTTGAGCGTTTCAGCTTTGAAAAAGGTGAAACGCGAGGCGGCGCAGCCCGCCCGGCCCAGAGTGAGCGGAAAAACTGCGCTTTTTCCACGAAACAACAGGCCGTATGGTTTGGAATGCGAAGCATTGCAAACTGAAAATGCTCTTGTTCCGGCATGACCGCCCCGAACCAACTCCGGCACAGAAGGAGAAAGCGCATGAAGCATGAACTCGCCGTGCTTGCGGCATGGCTGCACGATATCGGCAAGTTTGCCCAGCGGGCAGGCGCTCCGGCATCCGCGGGACTGGAGCAGGAAATCTGTCCGCAGGGAGAAACGCACCGTCATGTCCTGTATACGGACTATTTTATCGAAAACGTGCTTCCCCTGCCGCCGGAAATGGAGGGACTGCGCGGCGGGCTGGCCCGTATGGCCGCCGCGCATCACCGCCCGGACAGCGCCTCCCGCGAGGAAACCGCCCTGCAACGGGCCGACAGGCTTTCATCCGGCGGGGATCGCCGGGAAGGAGACGCAGGCGGCAACTACCGGACAGCTCGTCTGGAATCCATCTTTCACAGCATCCGTCTGGGAGATAGCGGGCCTGAAAAGGACGCCGCGCCCCTGCGCTACCGTCTGCTGCCGCTGGATGACGAAGACTGCAATCCGCTTTTCCCCTGCGCGGCAACGGACGACAGGGGAGCCTATGCCGATCTGTATGCGGACTTCTGCAAGGCGCTGGCTGCCCTGCCGGTAAAACTGGGATTCCGGCATTATCTGCACTCGCTGACAACCGTGCTGGAGCGCTTTACCTGGTGCATTCCTTCATCCACCTACGGCACCCGCGCGGACATTTCGCTCCATGATCACGCGACCACCACGGCGGCCATTACGCAGGCCCTGCTGGCCTGTCCTGAAGGGCAGGAACGTTTTCTGCTTTTTGGCGCGGACCTGGGCGGCATCCAGAAATTCATCTTCGGCGAGGCCTCCCATGCGGACGGCGGCGACAAGGGCGCGGGAAAGCTGCTGCGGGCGCGCTCCTTCCTGTTGCAGGCGCTGACGCGCTCCGTCTGGCTGGTGCTGCTGGAACGTCTGGAACTGTCCCACGCGGCCCGCATCATGGATGCGGGGGGGCGCTTCGTGCTGCTGCTGCCGGACACGCCGACAGCGCGGGCCGAACTGGACAGGCTGGAACACGAGGTGGAACGCTGGCTGCTGGACAGTTTTCAGGGCAGTGTGCGCATGACCTTTGCGCGCCTGCCGCTGGAGCCGGACGAGCTGCTGCGGGAACAGTTCGTAACGTGCTTTGAGCTGTTCAACGACGCACTGGAACAGGCCAAACTGCACCCCTTTTCCGGCCTTTTCGGGGAACACGTGTCCCCGGTGCTGCCCGTGGATCATGAGGCCTATCGGCAGTTCGGCGAATGCGAGCTGTGCCGCAGACGTCCGGCAACAGCCCCGCAGGAGGACGAGGAAGCGCCCATATGCGCCCAGTGCCGTCATCTGGTGCGGCAGGTGGGACGACGGCTGCCTCAGGCGTGCTATCGCTATCTGGTGCTGGATCGCCGCCCGGGCGGACTGCCGCTGTTCGGCGGGCTGCATCTGCGGCTGGAAAAAAATGCGCCCGATACAGGCGAGGCGCTGGATATTGTGTCCATTCGGGATCGAGCGGCCTTTTCCGCCATGCCCATAGCGGGCTTTATTCCCACGGTGCGGGAAGACGATCTGCAACGCTGGCAGAGGGAGGGCCGTCTGCGGCGGGAGGGCGACGCCCTGTTTCTTGCCGGGGAAGAATGCCGTGCGGGCGAACCCAGAACCTTTGCCATGCTGGCCGAGGAAGCCCGCATTCCCCCGCAGAAGGAGGGCGAGGCCTGGCGCTCCGTCGCCTGCCTTGCGGCCTGCAAGGCGGACGTGGACAATCTGGGGCTGATTTTCGGCATGGGCTTCGGCACGGGCAGGGACAGCCGCTTTTCCATCTCCCGCTTTGCCATGCTCTCCCGGATGATGAACCATTTCTTCGGGGCGCATCTCATGCGGGTCATAGAACGGGAGTTCCCCGATATTTACGTCATCTTTGCCGGAGGGGACGATCTCTTTGTGCTGGGGCCGTGGTCGGAAGTCGTGGACTTTGCCCTGCGCCTGCAGGCGGATTTTACCGCCTTCTCAGGCGGCAACCCCGCGGTAACGCTGTCCGCCGGGCTGCCGGTGGTCAAGCCGCGTCTGCCCCTGCGCGCCCTGCGGGAGGCGGCGGAAGCGGCGCTGGAGCAGTCCAAGGAAGAGCCGGGCAAGAATGCGGCCACGCTGTTCGGCGTTTCCGCCCCCTGGCCGCTGTTCCAAAGTCTGCTGGACGACGGACGCTGGCTGGAAGACCTGTGCCTGCGCGGCGTGCTGACGCAGGGGCTGTTGCGCCGTCTGCTGGGCTATGCGCGGGACTGCCGGGACTTTGCCGCCGGCGGCGCCATCCGCAAGGGCTTGTATCTGTCGCACATGGCCTACGATCTGGCCCGCAATTTTAAAAACTCGTCGGACACGGCCGACGACTTGCAACGTCTGAAGGCCCTTGGGCAGGACTCGCGCAAATTCCCCCGGGCCGAGCCGGGCATTGTCTGGGCGCTGTACCGCACCCGCATTTCCTCATGAGGAGCAAGAGCATGGTCAACTACTATCTGAACGACAGCGCCATTGATCCCGCATGGATGGACAAAAAGGCGCAGGCAGCGGCGGAATCCTTTTTCAGTGGCGACAGGCAGCTCGCGGCCTCGCAGCTGCGCAAGTTCTACGGCGACGTCAAGACGCTGGAGCGGCAATGGCTGAACAGCGGCGGCGATGACGCCGCCTTTCCCGCCGTACTGCCGCTGATCAAGCTGCTCAAAGCCAAGGCCAATTATGCCTGCAAGCGCAAAGTGGTTCCCGACGCCTTCCGCAACTGGCTCTGCGAGCATGTGGACAGCGTCAATTCCGCCCGCGATTTTCGGGCCTTTGCCCTGCACTTCGAGGCCGTGGTCGGTTTCAGCTACGGGTGCGCGCCTGCCAATTACAACTGATGCGGAAAGGAGGAAAACGCGCATGAAACTGTGTGCCATTCATTCCATTACGGGCCGAATCTGCCTGCGCTCCGGCCTGCACATCGGCGCGGGCAAGGATACGGTGGAAATCGGCGGGCTGGATCAGCCCATCGTTAAAAATCCGCTGAACGGCGAACCCTATATTCCCGGCTCGTCCCTCAAGGGCAAGATGCGTTCTCTGCTGGAAACGGCTGTCTTCATGGGGAAAAGCGAGGCAACGCGTAACGCCGTTACCAGCGGCAAGCCCTGTGACTGCGGCCTGCCGTCCTGCCCTGTCTGCACGCTGTTCGGATCACACAAGCCCCCCACGGAATGCGATCCGCAGCTCGGCCCCACGCGCATGCTGGTGCGGGACGCCTGCCTGACGCCGGAATATGCGCGCCTGTTCCGCGAAGGCAGGCTGCCCATGGAAATCAAAAACGAAAACATCATCCATCGCGTCAAGGGCGTAGCCGAACATCCGCGCCCGCTGGAGCGCGTGCCCGCCGGGATCTGTTTTGTTCTAAACATAGCCCTCAAGGTCTATGAAAACGACGCGCCGAATCTGGCGGACTGGATATTCCGGGGCCTGCGTCTTGTGGAGCTGGACGCCCTCGGCGGCTGCTCCTCGCGCGGTTGCGGACAGGTGGCCTTTGAGGACATGGCCCTGAACGGCTCGCCTGTGGATATGTCCGCCTTCAGTACCTTTTAAAACATTTTCAGTTTGAAATACTTCGCATTTCAAACAATACGGCCTGTCATTTAGCGGAAAAAGCGTGCTTTTCCGTCTACTTCGGGCCGGGCGGCGCTGTGCCGCCGCCTCGCGTTTCACCTTTTTCAAAGCTGAAAAGCTCTGGAGCATTTTCAGCGGAGGTTCGCCGCATGAGGCTGCACCGATTCCTGCTCCGTCCCCTTGCCCCTTGGGCAACGCCCCTGCGCAGCGACACCCTGTACGGACTGCTGCTCTGGCGCATTGCCGAACGGCAGGGGGATGAAGCCTGCCGCCATGCCATTACGGCTTTTCTTGAGGGAAAGCCGCCCTTTGTGCTGTCATCGGCCCTGCCGGAAGGCAGCGTCTTTGCCCCGCGTCTGCCGCCCGTGCCCCGCGCCCGCTTCCGGCAATGGGTGGAAGAAGGCGCGATTGTCGATGCGGCGGGCGTGCCTCTGGCGCTCATGGCGGCCCTTCAGGCCTTCAAACGCTTTCGTAAGCAAACCCATCTGCCGCTTGCCGACTGGCAGAAACTGGCGGGAGCGCTTTCCGTGCGCCGCCTGTTTGCCGCCTTCTGCTCCCGCAGCGCCCCGGAGCAGCACAGCAGCGCCCCGGACGGCAGCGTGGAACCGCACGTCAGCATTGATCGGCGCAGCGGCGGCGCGCTGGAAGGCGGCCTGTACTTCAACCGCCTGCGCTGGTTCCGGCAGGATGCCCGCCTGCATCTTTATGCCCGTACCGACAGCCCGGAAACGCTGCTTTCTCTGCTGGCGGAAGCCGGGGAGCTGGGTTTCGGCAAGGATGCGGCGCTGGGCAAGGGACGCTTTGCCGTACAGGCGGATACGGACTTCCGCGCCGGAACGCTGGACAACGACGGCCCCTCATCCCTGCTGCTTTCGGTCTGCGCGGCCCCGGACATGGCGGCCCTGCAAGGCTGGTACGCTACGGAAATAAAACGCGGCAAGGTCTGGGGCGGCGGTAGTCCCTTCAAAAATCCGCTGCTGCTTCTGAGTGAGGGCAGTCTGCTGCACCGCCTGCCGGAAGGGCCGTTCGTGCTGCAACATATTCATCCCCATGCCCGCATCGTGCAGATAACGCATCCGCTGACCCTGCCCTGCCGCATGACCGAGGAGGTCTGACATGGCCTGTCCGAAACACGCGCCGCAAACGGGAGAAAACCGCCCCCGCCGCTGGAATGCCGCAGGCTTTCTGCCCTTCCGGCTGGAGGTTCTCACGCCGGTCTTTGTGGGTACGGGCGAAGAACTCTCTCCGCTGGACTATGTAATCCGTAAGGAGGGCCGGGAGCATGTTCTGTATCTGGCGGATTGCGCAGGCTGGTTGCAGGCGCATGCCGCCGATCCGGCAATCGGCGCGGCCCTTGCCGAAGGCGACATGCTGGGGCTGCGCCGTCTGCTGACGGAACAGCTCGACGAAAAGCTCTACGGACTGGCCCGCCTGCCGTTCACCCTGCCGGCTACGGCGCTGGAGCTGCAAAAGCGCATTACCGATCCCCGCAGCAACAGCAAGGCCGAAATTCTCCCCCTGCCGCGCAGCTCCGTCAGCGGCTGCGCCTTCCTGCCCGGCTCCTCCCTCAAGGGGGCGCTGCTCACGCCGCTGATTGATCATCTGGACAATCGGCGCACGGCAGGGCAGGGCGATCTGCGTTCGGCAACGGCTGCCTTCCCATCCAGATATACGGAAGCCCTGAAAAAGATGTTCGGCGACATCGGCAATCACGCCATGCAGGCCCTCAAGGTGGCGGATATTCCCCTTGCGCCGCAGGCAACCGGCGTTGTGGCGGCACGGGAAGTCCGGCGCGCTGCCGATCCGAACAAGCCCGGCACGCCCAAGCCGCCCTGCGAGGCTCTGCTCCCCGTTGCCGGCGGCAGCCTGCCTCCTTACGGAAGTCTGCATCTTGACTGCCGCAGCGGACAGCCCGCCGTGGAACTGCCCGGCGGCGAAGTGCTGCCGTGGCAGCGAATCGGCGAGCTGTGCAACGCTTTCTACAGCAAGCGATTTCAGCAGGAGTGGGACAGATTCTATGCCCTGCCGCATCTGGAACGGGTACGACAGGCCCTGCAACCAATTCGCGCGCGCCTGGAACGGCTCGATCCGGCGCGGGAATGGCTGGTGCGCGTGGGCCGCTATTCGCATCTGGAGTGCATGACCGTCAGCCGCAATGCGCCGAAACACAAAAAGGGCTACGGCAAGACGCGCACTCTGGCGGACAATACGCTGCCCTTCGGCTGGGTCATTCTCCATTTCTGCCAGCCGGAAGAATACGAAGCAGGCACACGGACCGTGCGGGAAGCCGCCGCAACGGCACAGCATACACGGGAACAGCGGCGACGCGCCCAGGAGGAGACTCTGCGCGACGCGCTGCAACAGCAGCGCCTGCGGCAGGAAGCCGCCGCACGCATGCGGGCCGCAGCCGAGGAGGAACGTCTGCGCCGGGAACAGGAGGCCGCCGCGCGGGAAGCCCGGCTTGCCGGCCTTTCTCCGCAGGAACGGGCCATTGCCGCCCTGTCCCTTCCCGATGCCGACGATCAGACAGCGCAGACGCTTTTCCAGCAGCTCGACAGTCTGGAAGCACCTCTGCAACGGCAGGCCGCGGAAGCACTGAAAGCCTTCTGGCAGGCATCCGGCAAATGGCAGGGAAAACAGCTCTCCAAGAAACAGAAGGAAAAGGTGGCGCGCATACGCAGCCTTCTGGGAGAGTAATCCATGCGCGACCTTGCCCCCTTTGCGGCCAGTTTTTATAACTCACTGAAAATATACACTTTATTAAAATGCCCGCAGCAAAGGTCGCGCATGCCGTTTTTCTTTGACATTTCCACAGGTTACAGAAACACAAGCAGCCCTGTTGCCACCTTTTTGCCGCCGTGCGGCGAAAGTTCGCGCAAACAGGCCCGCAAACCCGCGCCCGGCGCGGCTTCGGAAGGGCAGCGGTAGAAATAGACCTGATTCATAAAGGGATTAAGACGTTGTTGCCGTTGCCAGTGTTAGGCGTAGGCGTAGGCGCAGTAGAAATAGACCTGATTCATAAAGGGATTAAGACGCGGCGGCTTCGCGTTCCAAACGGGCGGCCTTTTCAGCCTTGTAGAAATAGACCTGATTCATAAAGGGATTAAGACCTGCGTGACGCCTTCATCCTTGCAGCCAATTCCTCGACAAGTAGAAATAGACCTGATTCATAAAGGGATTAAGACCCGCGGACTCGCTCCCTTCTTCGGAGGCCGTTTCAATGGTAGAAATAGACCTGATTCATAAAGGGATTAAGACTCAATGCAGCGGTCCAGCATTCTGGAAACGGCATGGGCTGAGTAGAAATAGACCTGATTCATAAAGGGATTAAGACGATATGCAGCTCTTCGATCATGGGCATAGCTTCTCTGGCGTAGAAATAGACCTGATTCATAAAGGGATTAAGACTCCCCGTTATCGGCGGACGTATGCCCGCCGGTATGGAACAAGTAGAAATAGACCTGATTCTCAAAGGGATTAAGACGCGCGCAAGGCGACGCGCTCTATGCTCGCGTTCTCTGTGTGTAGAAATAGGCCAGACTCATAAAGAGAGTATGATTTGCCGACGGGCTTAAGGCCCGTATCTCCTCTGAAAAAGCGCGTTGGGGGAAGGATGGGGGGGCTGGGGGGAAGGCCCCCCCTTGCGCGCTAGCCAAGGGGGTTTCCTTCCCCCCAGAAGAACGATTTAGTGTCAACAGGCCCTGGTGACACGCGGGCAAGCCGCAACCTCGTACAAACAGACCTGTAGAAAGGGATGACGACGAGACAGACAGCGGAAACGGCTGTCCGCGCACAGGAAAAACAGCATTGTAAAACGCGCAAAATCAACAGGAGAATAGAAAGCATGAAAAAAACAAAATGGCTGCCGGTTATCGCCTCTCTCGTCTGTCTGGCGGGATGCGCCGCAAAGCCGGTTGAAAAGGACTGGATAGCCGTGGGCGGCAGCCGCAGCGACGCCACCATACGGCTGGGCTACACCTACAATCCGAAAATTGAAGTGCCGCAGCTCAATCATCAGCAGGCGCTGGAGCTGGCAACGCAGAAATGCCGGGCGTGGGGCTACGACCATGCCGAAGAATTCGGCAGCGTCATGGAGAATTGCGGCCAGATGGTCTATGACCCGTGGATCGGCCCTTATTGCGCGCAGATGAACGCCGTTGCTGAATTTCAGTGCATCGGTGCTCCCGCCACGGGCAGGCCCGTTCCCGTAAAAAAGTAAACCGGGAAAGTCATGATTGCCTGTATTTGCGAGCAGGGGGCCAGAATCAGCCGCGAAGGCCGGCGGCTGATCGTGACTACGCCGGAGGCCACGCGCACGATTTTTGTGGAACGGCTGGAACAGCTGCTGCTGTTCGGCAACGTGCAACTGACGCCCCCGGCGCTTTTCCTGCTCCTGCGCGAAGATGTGGATACGGTCTTTCTACGCCGCGACGGGCGCTACATGGGGCGGCTGTCGTGCAGGGAACCGGCCAATGTGTTTCTGCGTAAAAGGCAGTTTGCCCTTGCGGATGACAGCGCCTTCTGCACCCGCGCAGCCCGTCGCATGGTGCAGGGCAAACTCCTCAATCAGGCAACCGTGCTGGCGCGCATCAGGCGCAGTCGCGGGCAGGAAGCGGCGGGAGAGGGCGCGCACGAGCTGCGCCGCCTCGCCCGCAAAGCAGAAGACGCAACCGACGTGGACAGCCTGCGCGGTCTGGAGGGCAGCGGCGCGGCCTGCTATTTCCGCCATCTGCCGCTGGCCTTCAGCAAGGACTGGGGCTTTTCCCGCCGTGTGCGTCGTCCGCCTACGGACCCGGTCAATGCCGTTCTGTCACTGCTGTATACGCTGCTGATCAATCGCTGCTGTGCCGCCGTGCGCATTGCCGGTCTGGACCCCGCTCCGGCCTGTCTGCATGCCGCGGCCTACGGCCGCCAGTCCCTGCCGCTCGATCTGGTGGAGGAGTTCCGCCCTATGGTGGCCGACACTCTGACAATTTCCCTGTTCAATATGCGTATGCTGCACAGGGAGGATTTTGAAACGCCTCCGCCGCAGGATGCGGAAGCGGAAGGCGGAGAAGCTGACGAAATGGACGCGCTCCTGCGTGATCCCGTCGGCCTCATGTCGCCGGATAACGCCGTGCCGGATGTCAGCGATCTGCCGGGGGAACAGCTGAACACGCCCCCGCCCGATGCGCCCGCGCCGGGAGCGCGTCCGGTACTGCTGTGCAAGGAGCCCTTCCGCAAGGTGCTTACGGCCTTCCATCGGAAAATGGAAACCGAATTTTTCCATCCCGCGGCGGAACGACAGATGACCTATGGCGACGCCCTTATTTTTCAGGCCCGTCTCTATCGTCGCCTGATCGAAGGCGAAGTAGAGGAATACAGCCCGCTCATGCTGCGCTGACCGGCCCGGAGGCTCCATGCACGTTCTTGTTGCCTACGATATCAGCGACAACAGATTGCGGGGAAAAATCTTTGCCTTTCTGAAAGAAAAGGGACTGCACTCGCAAAAGTCCGTTTTTGAATGCGATATGGACCCGGCAACCCTGCGATCCGCTCTGCGTTTTCTGCGGCGGCAGGAACTGGGAGATCGGGATTCCATTGTTCTCTACCCGCTGTGCGCCCGCTGCGCCCGAAAGGGACGTATCCTCGGGCAGGGGCTCCGCCTTGAACGGACAGACTGGATTATCATCTGAATGGAAAAAGATTATCTTGCCATCTACGATATTGCCGACGGCAAACGCCTGCACAGGGTCGCCGCCATTCTGGAGGACTACGGCTCCCGCGTGCAGAAGTCCGTCTTCGAGCTGCGCCTTTCCGACGCGGCCCGTCTGGAAATGGAACAACGCCTGCGTGCGGTTATCAGGGAGCAGGAGGACGGCATAAAAATCTTTCCGCTGTGCGCCTCCTGTCAGGCCGGAAAACAGGGGCTGGGGGCCGTTCGCTTTCCCGACGGCGATCCCGGCTGGATTCTCCTGTAACAAGCGGGTATCATCAGACTGCGCGCGGCACGTCCACGCTTTGCGCGAGTCTCGCGGAGGAAAAGAGCAAATCTCCAACAAGCTGAAATAACTACACATTCAAAAGCCGCTCATAAAAAGGTCGCGCAGAACATATTCCCTTTAATTTTAATAGGATACCAGCAATGACAATCTTTATTTCACTCAAAACGGGTTCACAGCGCCGAGGTTCGCACAAACAGGCCCGCAAACCCGCGCCCGGCGCGGCTTCGGGAGGGCAGCGGTAGAAATAGACCTGATTCTCAAAGGGATTAAGACAGCTTAATGTCCCCGCGCGCATCGATGCTGCAATCGGCAAGGTAGAAATAGACCTGATTCTCAAAGGGATTAAGACCTTCTTCAACAAGCAACTTGTATGCCGTGCCGGGCCGCTGGTAGAAATAGACCTGATTCTCAAAGGGATTAAGACAAATTAGCAATGCCAGCACTTTGCACAAAAGCCCTGAAGGTAGAAATAGACCTGATTCTCAAAGGGATTAAGACTCTGTGAATGTTGCTGGGTCTTCTACCGCTACCACGTAGGTAGAAATAGACCTGATTCTCAAAGGGATTAAGACAATGAACGCACCTTGTTTTTGGCCTCGCTCCAGAGTAGAAATAGACCTGATTCTCAAAGGGATTAAGACATTGGGGTCTTCTGTGTCGTTTTGTTTGCAGTAATCAATGGTAGAAATAGACCTGATTCTCAAAGGGATTAAGACGTTCCGAGCGTTTCC
>DXFI01000219.1 GCA_019114565.1 Candidatus Desulfovibrio intestinigallinarum
TTCCCCCCGGGCCCCCCATCCTTCCCCCAACGCGCTTTTTCAGTCGATGCCTGTGCCTTTCGTATACCGGGCACGACTGATAGTCGCCTTCGGTCGCTGCTCATGCGGGAGGGCCGGTCTTTCCAGCGGAAAGATGTACTTTGCAAGATGCGATGTGGCGACACCGCGCCGCCCAGCCCGAAATGAGCGGAAAAAACAGCGCTTTTTCCACGAAGAGAGGTTTCTTCCCGGAACCAGTCAACCGCGTGCATCAGCTCTCGGGGTATGTCATGACGGAATTTCGTATTGTCAGCGAAACGACGCGTCTCTGGCGTCTGCCGCTGGACGCTCGCGAGCTGGCGCGCGTTCTCGGCAGTTTTTGCCGCACAATCGCCGCGCAGGAGCGCCCTTTGCCGGAACGGCTTGTTCTGCGTCTGGCCGATGACGGCGTCATAGCCGATGCCAACGCCCGCCTCATGGGCTGTGCCGGGCCCACCAATATTCTGACCTTTCCCGGAGACGGCAGCCTGCCGGGAGAACTCCTGCTGTCGCTGGATACCTGGGAGCGGGAATGCCGTCTCTACCGTCAGCCTCCGCTGTCGCATCTGCTGCGGCTGCTGGCCCACGGCATGGCTCACATGACCGGCCTTGATCACGGGCCGGAAATGGCGGCGCTGGAACAGTTCTGTCTCCAGTCCCTGCCGGAGAGCATCCCGGTCCGCGCCTGAATCCCGCGATTTCCCCGGTGTTAGCGCGGATTAACAAACATTGGGCGGGTTTTGGGGAAGATGGGGGAGTTTGAGGGGGAAGGAACCACTTTTTGCCGCAAGCAAAAGGGGTTCCTTCCCCCTCAAAATAAAGAAGCTAAAGATAACACGCCCAGAAGAAGAGAGAATCAAGGATGCCCACAGTCCGCCTGGCAGCTGCCGCCCTGCTTATAAGCCTTTGTACGCCGCAGTCCGGTCTGGCAGGTGCGACATCGTTCTCCGACGATGCGTCGGGCTTTGTGATGCTGACGGACGCCGTACCCGATGCGGTTCTGGAAATGCGCTACTACTCGACATATAACTTTGTCGGAGAGCGCATTGCGGGCTATGAGGAACCCTGCGCCCTGCTCACGAAAGAGGCCGCGCAAGCCCTGAAAGCTGCCAGCGACGAATTTGCTTCCCGGGGTTATCGTCTCAAGATTTATGACGCCTACCGTCCGCAGGCCGCCGTGGCGCACTTCCGCCGCTGGGCCGGAAACCCGGATACCCGGATGAAGCGGCATTTTTATCCCCGCCTGAACAAATCCGAACTTTTTGCCCGCGGCTATATTGCAACCCGGTCGGGACACAGCCGGGGAAGCACGGTGGATCTGACGCTTCTTGACAGAAAGACGGGCAGGGAACTGGATATGGGCGGCAGCTTCGACCTCTTCGACAGCGTATCCCGTGCCGATTATACCCGTCTTTCGGCGAAACAGCTGCACAACAGAAAGCTGCTCCGCGATGTCATGATCCGGCATGGCTTCAAACCGTACCGCGGCGAATGGTGGCACTTTACTCTAGCGAAGGAGCCCTATCCCAAAACCTACTTTACCTTTCCGGTAAAACAGCTGCCCCAAACAGCCGGGAGTCTTCCCGCCGCGCAGATAGCACAACTGCGCGCAGCCCGGCAGACGAATCAGCTTGTCATTACGAGCATTGACGACGCCGGCGCGACGCTTGCCCTGTACGAAAAGCAGGGGGGCGCATGGCGCCGGATTCTCGCCGTGCCCGCATATATCGGCAAAAACGGTTTGGGGAAAACGGCGGAAGGCGATAAGAAGACACCCACGGGCAGATATCGCTTTACTATGGCTTTCGGCATTGCCCCCGATCCCGGAAGCCGCATGCCCTATACGCAGGTCGGCAGGGAGCATTACTGGGTCGGGGATTCCGCATCGCCGCTGTACAATCGATTTGCGAGCAGCGAGGACGGCACGTTTGACAGGCAGCAGAGCGAGCGCCTTATCGACTATGAAAAACCCTACCAGTATTGCCTGAATATAAGCTACAACGAGAAAGGCACGCCCGGAAAAGGCTCGGCCATTTTCCTCCACTGCTATTCTGACAACAGCTACACGGAAGGCTGCATTGCCATTCCTGAGGATGCCATGAAACGCATCCTGCGGCGCGTAGACAAGGATTGCGTGCTGCTGATAGATCGCAGGGAAAATCTGCAAACGTATTAGAGCATTTTCAGTTTGAAATGCTTTGCATTTCAAACCATACGGCCTGTCGTTTCGCGGAAAAAGCGCAGTTTTTCCGCTCAATTTGGGCCGGGCGGCGCTGTGCCGCCGCCTCGCGTTTCACCTTTTTCAAAGGTAAAACGCTCTGGAACTCATGCCCATGCCGCTGCATGGAACGCGTATGCGCGCAAAAGGAATCGATTATGACGTTTTTCTGCCGCAAGGCCGCCACGGCGGACGGTCGCGTGCGCTGGGCCGTCTGCGTGCCCACCTTTCTGGGATTCATCACCATTGGCTGGTTCTATTCCGCGGAGCTGGCCGCGGCCTTTGTCGAACGTCTTGAAAGCGACGAAACGACGCGCCGTCTGGCCGAGGAAGACGCCTGGCGGGAATTTCTGTTCAGGATAGATCTGTTCTGGAACGGCAAGCTGCAAAAGGCTCGCGAGGATCTTCTGCCGCATCACAGGAGCCTGCGCGCCCTGCTTCAGGACTATAACGACGGCATTGCGACCCTGCTACGTGAAGCTTCTCCGGAGGATCACGCGCAGAAGTTCCGCGACGTGTGGGACAACGCCTTTGACGCCATGAGCGCACACGGTAGCGATATGCAGGATCTGGCCATGCTGTTGCGCGCGCAGCAGCGCGTCTTCACTTCTCTGCTTGCCGATATCGCCGCCAAGGCAGGTTTTGCCACAACGTCGGAGGGCAGACGCCTGCAATAAAGCATCTTCAATTTGAAACGCTTTGCGTTTTAAACCATGCGGCCTGTCGTTCGCGGAAAAACACGGCTTTTCCGCGAACGGCAGGCCGGGTGACGCTGAGGCCTCGCGTCTTCCCTTTTTTAAAGGTGAACTGCTCCAGCCTTATTTTTCCCGCAGGGCGGACAGGGCAGCACAGTGCATTTCGCGAAGTCTGACTTCCGAACTGCGCCCCCGGTCGCGCCACTCCGGCGGCAAATGTATCTCCTGAAGCAGCGCCACGCGGCGCGTGGCCTCTGCCGACAGCGGATGGCCCCCGTCGGCGTCCACCATACGCCAGAAGGAGTCATGAAGGCCGGAACGATGCACGCGCCACAGGACATCCCGCTGACTCCCGGGGCGCATGGACAGCAGCAGACCGGCCCGCATATGCTCCTCTGCGGCGAGGGCCCCAGCCTGCTGATAGATGCGCGGCAACCGCAGCCGCCGCCCGAGTTTTACGGCGGGCAGAATGCCGCGCTTTTCATGGCCGTAATGATGCGGCAGCTCCTCCGGCGGCGTGCTCAACTTGCCGAGATCGTGACATAGGGCCATCCACACGGCCAGCGGATCGCCCTGTACGGCATCCATGACCGCAGCCAGATGATCCAGCACGCTGTCCGCATGCCAGGGCAGAGGCCCCGCAGGTACGGCCGACGCCGCGATCAGCTCCGGGAACCAGACACGCAGGCAGGAAGTTTCATCCAATACTTTAAGAAAACGCCCGGGCTTCGGCGCTGCCAGCGCCTTGAGCAGCTCCCGGCCCACGCGTTCCGCGGGGATGGCCCGCAGAGCCTCGTCAGGCACGGCGCGCATGTACGCCGCGCACTCGTCGGCGAGCCGGAAACGGGGCAGGGCGGCCGCAAAGCGGGCAACGCGAAACACCCGGAGAGGATCGCTCTCAAAGGCCGAGGAAGAAGCCGGGCGCAGGATCCCGTCCCGCAGATCCCGCAGAGCCTGCGGATGGCAGTGCAGACGTCCGTTTTCTTCCAGGGCCAGCGCGTTGATGGTCAGATCTCGTGCGGCAAGATCGCGCTCCGGCGAATTTTCATGCAGCGGCATATACTCGCGCCCGCGCCAGAGGCAGACGCGCACGCTCACGCCGACGGTCCGCGCCCCGGCGTGCGACGCCGCAAAGGACTCCAGACTGCCGGAAAAGGCAAAATCAAGATCGCCGGGACGGCGTCCCAGCAGCAAATCCCGCACAGCGCCGCCCACAAGGTAGATGCTCATTTCTTCTCCGGCATAGTTTTTAAAGCGTTCTGCTATTGAAAACGACAGGCCGCATGGTTTGAAATGCAAAGCATTTCAAACTGCAAATGCTCTATAGGGAAAGACCATGATTGCTCATTGTTATCCAAGTATCCCCCGGATGCCAAGCGCCTTTGTACCGGACGGACCCGCTGTCTGGCGTCTGGGCGAAGTGGACTCCTGTCTTGACAGCGCCATCCGCCTTGCCGCTCAGGGGCGGCTGGCCCCCTGGGAAAGCGTGCAGGTTGTTGCCCAGCGGCAGGGCAGGGGACAGCTGCGCCGCCGCTGGTATTCGCCGCCCGGCAATCTGTACGCAGCCCTGCGCCTGCCGCGGGAAGCGCCGTTCAGCGGCTCCGAAGGCAGCGTCGTCTGCGGGCTGCTGCTGGCGCTCGGCCTGCGGGCGCTGGGCTGGGAAACGATGCTGAAATGGCCCAACGACATTGTCGTGTCGCACGGCGGGCAGGTTTTCAAACTGGCGGGACTGCTGCTGGAAGAGCGGGGCGACTGCCTACTTGCGGGCATCGGCATCAATATATTGTTCTGCCCGGGTGAGGCAGATCTGCGCCGGGACGCCGCCATGCCCGCAACCTGCCTGGCGCGTCTGATCCCGGAAAAGAACACTGTGCCCACAGCCGAGAGTCTGTGGCGTCGGCTTGTAAAACATCTGCTTTCCGCATATACTAAGGAACGCTTTTTTGCAGCGCACTGGCGTGAAGAAGCCGAACGACTGCTGTTGTGGCGACATTGCAACGTCATAGTGGACGATGGCCGCGAAGAAACACGCGGCCGCCTTGAGGGTCTGGCCCCCGACGGCGGCCTCCGTCTTGTCTGCGACGGGCGGGAAATGATTCTCCACGGCGGCAGTCTGCGCCCGGATCAGGCACGCTGAGCGCATGGCCCGTAAAACGGGCAGGGCGGGTATCTCCCGCCAACGAGACTACAAAGGGCTGAGGGAATGGCCAACAAGACATTTGCGGAAGTTCAGGAGTTTTTGCGGGGCAAGACCATCCTTGTCGCCAACCGTGGTATCCCTGCGCGGCGTATCTGCCGCTCCATCAGGGAACGATTCGACGCTGTCGCCGCCATGACGGCGACGGATGTGGACAAGACTGCGCCCTCTGCCTCGGCTGCGCAGGAACTCGTCCTGCTCGGCCCCGATCCCCGCGCTTATCTGGATATTGACCGCATCATCGACAAGGCGCGCCAGCGCGGCGTGGTGGGTATTCACCCCGGCTGGGGCTTTGCCTCGGAAGACACCCGTTTCCCGCAGCGCTGCAAGGAAGCCGGGATTACCTTCATCGGCGCTACCGCCGAGGCCATGAACCTGCTGGGCAACAAGGTGCAGGCCCGCGCCGTTGCCCGCAAGCTGGGCATTCCCGTCGTTCCCGGTTCCGACGGCGCCGTGGACGTGGCGACGGCCCGCAAGCTCATCAGCGAAATGGGCCTTCCCATCATGCTCAAGGCCGAAGGCGGGGGCGGCGGTCGCGGTATCTTCGCCATTCACAACGAGGCCGAGCTGGAAGACGCCTTCTTCAAGGCGTCCACCATGGCGCAGGCCTCCTTCGGCAATCCGCGTCTTTTCGTAGAAAAATTCCTTGCCGATGTCCGCCACATCGAAATTCAGGTCATTGCCGACATGTACGGCAATGTCTTTGCCTTTGACGAACGCGACTGCACCGTACAGCGCAATCATCAGAAGCTCATCGAAATCACGCCGTCGCCGTGGAAGGGCCTGAGCCGCAATCTGCGCGAACAGCTCAAGGATTACTCGCGCCGCCTTGTGCGCGCCGTGGGCTATCATTCGCTGGCCACGGTGGAATTCCTCGTTCTGCCCGACGGCACGCCCTATCTTATTGAAGTCAACACCCGCCTTCAGGTGGAGCACGGCATCACCGAAAGCCGCTACGGCATCGACCTGGTGGAAGAACAGATCGCCGTGGCCTTCGGCGCGGAGCTGCGTTACCGCGAAGAAAATCTGCGGCCTTCGTACTGCGCCATGCAGGTGCGCATCAACTGCGAAAACCCGCAGGACAACTTTGCGCCCAACTCCGGCCTCATCTCCCGCTATGTGTCCCCCGGCGGCCCCGGCGTGCGTCTGGACTCCAACATCTGCGCCGGTTACGAATTCCCGGCCAACTACGACTCCGCCGGTTCTCTGCTCATTGCCTACGCCCATGACTGGGAAAAGACCGTGGGCATCATGCAGCGCGCCCTCAGCGAATACATCATCGGCGGCATCAAGACGACCATTCCCTTCTTCAAGCAGGTGCTGAAGCATCCCGACTTCCGCGCGGGCAATATCAACACCAACTTCATTGCCAATCATCCCGAGCTGATGCAGTATACGGACCTGGCGCCTGAAGGGGAGCGTCTGGCCCGTCTGGTGGCGGAAATTTCCGCCCGCGGCTACAATCCGCACGTGCAGCTCGGCGTCTACCGCTCCAGCGACACCCCCGTGCTCGGCCCCTTCGAGCCGGTGCTGCCGCCCATCAGCGCCGCCCAGCGCCGTCAGGCCTCGCCCTATCCGCATGACGATCGCGAAGCCCTGCTGGATTTCATCCGCGGTTCCGGCTACGTCCACTTTACCGACACCACGCCGCGCGACTTCACCCAGTCCAATTCTGGCAACCGCTTCCGCCTCGCCGAGGATCGGCTCATCGGCCCCTACCTCGACAATGCCGGCTACTTCTCCATCGAAAACGGCGGGGGAGCGCACTTCCATGTGGCCATGATGGCCAACATGACCTATCCCTTCAGTGAAGCCCGCGAATGGAACAGCTTTGCGCCCAAGACGCTGAAACAGCTGCTGGTCCGTTCCACCAACGTGCTGGGCTACACGCCGCAACCCCGCAACCTCATGCGTCTGACCGGGGAAATGATCTGCGATCACTACTCCGTGGTGCGCTGCTTCGACTTCCTCAACCATGTGGAAAACATGCGGCCCATTGCCGAAGTGGTCATGGATCGCCGCGACGTGGTTTTCGAGCCCGCCATTTCCCTTTCGTGGGCCAAGGGCTTCGACGTGGAGCACTACCTGGGCGTGACGGAATCCTTCCTGCGCATGATGGGCGACATCATGGGCAAGAGCCCCAGCGAAGCCTCGCGGCACATCATTCTCGGTCTGAAGGATATGGCCGGCGTCTGCCCGCCGCGCTTCATGACGGAACTGGTAACGGCCCTGCGCAAGCGCTGGCCTGAATTGGTGCTGCACTATCATCGTCATTATACGGACGGCCTGTTCGTCTGTTCCTGCGGCGCGGCCGCCAAGGCCGGGGCACACATCATCGACGTGGGTCTGGGTTCCGCCGTGCGGGCCTACGGGCAGGGCGATGTCCTGTCCACAGTGGCCTACATGGAAGACGAGCTGGGCCTCGAAACCCGTCTCAACAAGGATGCCATCCGGGAGGCAAACTTCGTCTGCAAGCAGATCATGCCCTACTATGATCGCTACTGCGCGCCGTACTTCCAGGGCATCGATTACGACGTGACCCGTCACGGCATGCCCGGCGGCGCCACCTCCTCCTCGCAGGAAGGGGCCATGAAGCAGGGCTATATTCACCTGCTGCCCTACATGCTCAAATTCCTTGAAGGAACCCGGCAGATCGTGCGCTATCATGACGTGACGCCCGGTTCCCAGATCACCTGGAACACGGCCTTCCTTGCCGTGACCGGCGCCTGGAAGAGAGGGGGCGAAGACGAGGTCCGCTTCCTGCTGGAAGTGCTCGGCCATGTGGTGCGCACGCCTGAAAACGAACTGTCTTCTGAAATGCGGCATGCCCGTCTGGATCTCTACCGCGACTGCAACGACGCCTTCCGCAAGCTCCTGCTCGGCAAGTTCGGCCGCCTGCCTCTGGGCTTCCCTCCGGACTGGGTCTACGAAAGCGCCTTCGGCAGCGAATGGAAGAGCGCCATCGCCAGCCGCACGGAAGAATCGCCGCTGGAAAGCCTGCAGGATGTGAATCTGGCCGCGGAAGAGGCTGCCTGCCGCGATCTGCTCAAGCGGCAGCCGACCCGGGAAGAGTTCGTGCTTTACTTGAACCATCCCGGCGACGCGCTCAAGACCATTCAGTTCCGCAGCACTTACGGCGATCCCAACAATCTGCCGCTGCATGTCTGGTTTGAAGGCCTCAAGCCCGGTCAGGCTCTCTACTTCAATGACAGCAAGGGCAAGCCGCATCATCTGTCTCTGTTGAGCATCTCTCGTCCCAATGACGCGGGCGTGTCCGTCTGTCGCTATGTGCTCGACTCGGAAATCATGAGCTGCGAAGTCCAGGTCAGCCAGCCCCAGACGGCGGCAGGCAAGGGGCTGGTCAAGGCCGATCCTTCCAACAAGTACCATGTGGCCTCGCCCAGCAACGGCGATCTCTGGGTCATGTACGTGCACCCCGGCGATATCGTGAAGGAAGGCGAAGAGCTCTTCAACGTCTCCATCATGAAGCAGGAAAAGGCCGTGCTCGCGCCTACGGACGGCATTGTCAAGCGCGTGCTCAAGACGGCGGACTTCAAGGAAAACAAGCAGATGGTGTCGGTGCGCGAAGGCGAACTCATTGTCGAGCTCGGCCCCGTGCCCCGCGTGTGCCGCAACGAAGCCTGCGGCCAGCCCATTCCCATGAACAATGCCGCGTTCTGCCCCTACTGCGGCGAGCGCGTTCTCTAGGACAACCCCGCAAAGGCCGTTTCCGCTGGTCGGAAACGGCCTTTGCTCTTTTTGCTTGTCCTTTAGCCCCGTTTTCAACTATAGTTGTTGCAGCTCGTGAGGCGAGGCTCTTCGTCTCCTAGAGCATTTTCAGTTTGAAATGCTTTGCATTTCAAACCATACGGCCTGTCGTTTCGCGGAAAAAGCGCAGTTTTTCCGCTCACTTTTGGCCGGGCGGCGCTGTGCCGCCGCCTTCGCGTTTCACCTTTTTCAAAGTTGAAACGCTCTAATGCGATTATCAGAACCTACTCCCTTTTCCGTGTTACCGGAGGAAGTCATGTCCAACAAAGACGCCACACCCAGCAAGACTTCGGCGAAAGCCGAAAACATCAAGAAACAGCTGGTGCTGACCGGCGCGGATATCGTCAGCCTGGGTGAAGAAGCCGAACTCCTCGTGGGGGGCAAGAACTACAATACGGCCCTGATCAGCCAGATTGAGGAAATTCAGGCCCCGCATTTCAGAGCCATTTCTTCCGTGGCTTTCCATCGTCTGCTGGATGAAACCCGTGTCAGCAGCAAAATCGTGCGCGCCGTCGTGGATCGCGAATACGCGCGCATCGACTGGAATGATCCGGAAATCAACCAGGATCCCGACTTCCTGCAGAAATTTGTCCGCCAGCTCGGCAAGCAGATTCACGACACCACGCGTACGGAAGTGGAGCAGGGGCACGCCAAACTGCGTACCTTCATCAACACCGTTGTGGAAGGTTTCGCAACCTCGCCCGAAGGCATCGACCAGCTGCGCAAGCGTTCGGTCATGGTGCAGGCCGCCATCCTTTCCGTTGATCTGCCTCCGGAAGTGGACGCTGCCGTACGCGGCGCCTACGCGGCTATCTGCCGGGAAAACGGCGACGACATGACGCCCGTTGCCGTGCGCTCGTCGGCCGCCGGCGAAGACTCCCGCAAAAAGGCCTTTGCCGGTCTGCAGGACACCTATCTGAACATGGTCGGCGCGGACAAGGTTGTGGAAGCCTATCACTGGGACTGCGCCTCGGCCTATAACCTGCGCTCCATGACCTATCGCCGCGAGGCCATTCTGGACGCCATCCTGCTGGCCGAAGAATCCGGCGACGAGAGCATCGGCGAAAATGCCAAGAAAGAATGGGCCATCGAACACACCTCTCTGTCCGTCTGCATGATGCAGATGATCAATCCCATGATCTCCGGTACGGCCTTCTCCGCCGATACCGCCACGGGCTGCCGCGGAACCACCCGTAAGGATCTGGTCAGCATCGACGCCAGCTATGGTCTGGGCGAAGCCGTCGTGGGCGGCAAGGTGACGCCGGACAAACTTTATGTCTTCCAGCGCGATGACGGAAACGAAGTCGTTATCCGTCAGATGGGCTGCAAGGACATGAAAATCGTCTATGACGAGCGGGGCGGAACCCGCGAAGTGGAAGTTCCCGAGCTCGAGGCCCTGCGCTGGGCCCTGTCGCTCAGTCAGGCCCAGCTGGTCGCGCGCGGCGTGCGCGCCGTCAGCAAGGCCTACGGCGGCATGATCATGGACACGGAATTCTGCATTGACGCCAACGACAAGCTCTGGTTCGTGCAGGCCCGGCCCGAAACCCGCTGGAATGAAGAACTTGAGCGCCATCCGCATACCATCTTCATGCGTCGGCGCGAAGTGGACCCCAAGGCGGCCGAACAGGCGGAAGTAATTGTGGAAGGCAACGGCGCTTCCCGCGGCGCCGGTCACGGCACCGTCCGCTTCCTGCGCTCCGCCCTTGAGCTGAACAAGGTTTCCAAGGGCGACGTCCTGGCCGCGGAGCGCACCGACCCCGATATGGTGCCCGGTATGCGCGTTGCCTCGGCCATCATGGCCGACGTGGGCGGCGATACCAGCCATGCCGCCATCACCTCCCGTGAACTCGGCATCGCCGCCGTCATCGGTATTCAGCGTCTGGATGTGCTGCGCGCTCTCGACGGCGCGGAAGTCACGGTGGACGGTACGCGCGGCCGTGTCTATCGCGGTCTGCTGCCCCTGCGCGAAGTGGGCGGCGAAATGGATATTTCCAAACTGCCTGTGACCAAGACCAAGGTGGGCCTGGTGCTTGCCGACGTGGGTCAGGCTCTGTTCCTGTCCCGCCTGCGCGACTTCCCCAAATTTGAGGTGGGCCTGCTGCGCGCGGAATTCATGCTGGGCAACATCAGCATTCACCCGCAGGCGCTGGAAGCCTTCGACAGCGGCGAACTCGAACACGTTGTGCAGAACAAGCTGCATGAACTGGACGATCGCCTGTCCAAGGTCATGCGCGAGCAGATGGCCGCCGGCCTTATCGTCTTCAACTTCAACCTGCGGCAGTACGTGGGCGAAGTGACCGGTCTGGCCGAGGAAGTGGCCCAGCTGGCGGACATGGACAAGAGCATGAACGCCGAAGAGGTGCTGTTGCAGCATCGCAAGATGCGCGAACTTGATCACAAGCTCGATCAGCATCTCGAAATGGCCTCCCGTCGTCTGGAAGTTCTGAAAACGTCGCAGGATCTGGCCGAGCATGTCCGCATCATCATGGGCTATGATGACGAACTGGCTCTCCTGTCGCCCGGCGATCCCGAAGCCGCCAAGCGCGCCGCGGAAATCAAGTCCGTGGTCGATGCCCAGGTGGAACGCATCAAGGATCTCCCTGCCGTCAAGGAACTGATGGAAAATATCGGCCGTCTGCGCGAGGAAGTCGGTCTGCGCGCTGGTCTGAAAAAGGAAATGGACTCGGTGCGCAATCTGCCCGAGACCATTCACAAGCTCATCCGCTCCCGCGGTTTCCGCACCGGGAAGGAACACTATGTGCAAACGCTGGCGCAGAATCTGGCGCTCTTTGCCATGGCCTTCTACGGCAAGACCATCATTTACCGCACCACGGACTTCAAGAGCAACGAATACCGGAACCTCCTCGGCGGTTCCCTTTTCGAGCACATCGAATCCAACCCCATGCTGGGCTACCGCGGTGTGTCCCGCAATATTCACGACTGGGAAATCGAAGCCTTCAAGCTGGCCCGCGGCATGTACGGCGGTTCCAATCTCCAGATGATGCTGCCCTTTGTGCGCACACTGGAAGAAGCCCGCTCCATGCGCAGCTATCTTGAGCAGGTGCACAAGCTCAAGAGCGGTCAGGACGGTCTCCAGATCATCCAGATGTCGGAACTGCCGTCCAACGCCATCCTTGCCAAGCAGTTCATTTCGGAATTCGACGGTTTCTCCATCGGTTCCAACGACATGACGCAGATGGTGCTGGCGACGGACCGCGACAACGCCTGTCTGTCCCACATTTACGACGAAGAAGACCCCGCCGTTGTCTGGGCCATTCTGGTCAGCATCTTTGCCGGTCAGAAGTACCGCAAGAAGGTCGGCTTCTGCGGTCAGGGCGTTTCCAACAGCGTGATCCTGCGCGGGCTTGTTGCCATCGCCGGTATCGTTTCCGCGTCCGTCGTGCCGGACACCTATTTCCAGACGGTTCTGGATATTGCCGCCGTGGAAAAGGAAAACATCCCTACGGCCAAGCTCGGAACCTGGCTGGGCGAACAGCACCACAAGCGGCTTGCCGCGCTGATGGAAGAAAGCGGCTACGGCCATATCCTGAAGAAGTTCACGGAACCCAAGGATATTCAGGAGTGGTACGAAGGGGAGCTGCAGCGTCGTCACGAGCAGCTGCGCGAACATCTCGACACCCCGAAGGAAAGCTTCTACCGTACGGAACTGCAGACCTTCCGTTCGACGTTCCACAAGCCGGTCATCTATGCGACCTGGGATTGGAACAGCACGGTGGAAGACGCTCTGCATCAGGCCGGCTTCGCCAACTTTGAAGAACAGGCCGCGGCCCTGGAAGAATACCGCACCATCAAGTTCTAGAGCGTTTCAACTTTGAAAAAGGTGAAACGCGAGGCGGCGGCACGGCGCCGTCCGGCCCAAAGTGAGCGGAAAAACCGCGTTTTTTCCGCGAAACGACAGGCCGTATGGTTTGAAATGCGAAGCATTTCAAACTGAAAATGCTCTAAAGAATACCGCGAAAACGGAAGTCCTCTGCTCACACGGGCAGAGGACTTCTATTCCATCTCATCATTCCTAAAAAAAGCGGCGTACTCCTGCGATGGAGAACGCCGCTTTTTATTGGCCTGTCTTGCTTGAGGGAGAATGATCAGACGCTCCTGAGAGCAAGAATGCTATTTTCTGCCCGATTACAACAGTTAAACTTTATAAATTAACAAGAAAAAAATCTTCCCCCTCCTCAAAATCGCCTCAAAATGCCTCAGAATGCAAAAAGCCTTCTTCCAAAGGAAAACACTCGCGCCTTTTCTTTTTAAAGGCTTAAAATGAACGATTTAAAGGGAGCCAAAAGCTCGCTCTCCTGGAAGAACAAGGGCACAAAGAGAGAGAGAGAGAGAAGGAAAACCGTTCTCCTCTACGCGAACCGGGCAATTTCCTGCTCCGTCAGGGGACGCAGCTTTCCGCTGGGCAGCGAGCCCAGCGCCAGATGGCCGATGCGCACACGCCGCAGGCGCAGGATGGTCAAGCCGCCGTCAGCGCACATGCGCCTGATCTGACGATTGATGCCCTGATGCAGAACGATCCGCAGCAGGCATTTATCGCCGTCCCGCAGGGGGCGGGCCTCAATTTCCGCAGGGAGCAGGGGAGTGCCGTCCGAAAGCCGCATGCCCCGGCGAACCTGCTCCAGAAACGACGCCGCCACCTGCCCGCGCACCGTCACCTCGTATTCCTTGGGGACATGATGCCGCGGATGCATAAGCCGGTTTGCCCACTGGCCGTCATTTGTCAACAGAAGAGCCCCTTCTGAAAAATAATCAAGTCTGCCAACGGGATAGACGCGCGCTTTCCGAGCTTCCTCCGGCAGGAGCGAAAGAACCGTGGGACGGCCCTGAGGATCGTGCAGGGTACAGACAACCTGCACGGGCTTGTGCAGCAGATAATACAGAAAGGGCTGTTTTCGCTCCAGACAGCGCCCGTCAACACAAATCCGATCTTCAGGCTGAACCTGGCGGGCAGGATTTCTTTCTTCCTGATCATTAACGGTAACATGACCGGCAAAAATAAGTTCGTCGGCTTTGCGCCGGGAACAGAAACCGGCCGCGGCAATGGCCTTGTTGAGTCGCTGCGCCATAGTGGCGGACGGTTCTTTTTCAGAGACGTTCGCAGCGACGCCATGAACGCGCCTGGTATGGGACGGTCGTTTCTGGGGATGCATGGAAACTCCTTGTTGGATGTTCTTCGGGAGAGGATGGAAATAAAAGGGGTTCAGGTCAAGGCGGATACAAAAGTTTACATAATTACAATTATGGGGATAATGGGTATTCCCGGAGAAACCACCTCGAGAAAGGACATAACAGCATGCCCATATCTGGCCATCTCGACGCGCTTCATGAGTAATGCCTCTCAGGACAAAAAAGACGACGTCTGTTTTCTTCAGAGGAGAGAATCAGAGGAGCTCGGGAGAAAAGACAAAAAACAAAACGTCACGGGGAAAGCCCCTCCCCTTCTGGCTGTTCCTTGCTCGGGCTCTGGGCACAACTGCAGAGCCCTCTGCCGTAAGATTCCCTGGGCACTTATACGAAAAAAGGAGTCATGCCGAAGCATAACTCCTTGATTTTCTTTGGTCGGGATGGCGCGATTTGAACGCGCGGCCTCAGCGTCCCGAACGCTGCGCTCTAGCCAAACTGAGCCACATCCCGTTGACAAAAAACACTCTACGGAATTCTCTCCGCTTTGGCAAGCTTTTTTTTTCTATTTTTTCTATTTGTAAAAACGCCGTGATACCGTTAGTATTTGTCAACATTATTCGCAAGGTCTATTCGAGAGGAGCAAGGTCGTGATCCGCGTTCTCGTTGTGGATGATTCAGCGTTCATGCGTAACGCCATTTCCTCATACCTGACCCAGGACGCAGGTATCGAGGTCGTCGGCACTGCCCGCGATGGCGTGGACTGCCTGGAAAAGGTCAAGCAGCTTCAGCCCGACGTCATCACGCTGGATCTGGAAATGCCGCGTATGGATGGCCTTGAAACGCTCAAGCAGCTGATGAGCACTAACCCGCTGCCCGTCATCATGATCAGTTCGTTGACGGAATTCGGCGCCGAAGCGACACTCAAGGCCATGGAAGCCGGGGCCATGGACTTCATCCCCAAGACCATGGCCAATGACAAGGAGGCCTTCGGCGACGAAATACGCCGCAAGGTCAAGCTCCTTGCCCGCCGCAAGGCATTCATTCGCCTGAAGTATTCCTCACAGCGGCAATCCAGAAAACCCTCTTCTCCCCTGCCGTCCGCGTCTCCGGCATCGACGACTGCCGCACCCCACACCTCGCATTTTTCTTCCCCCACGCCTCCATCTTCTCCCCGTTCCGGGAGCGGCATATCTCGTTCCGCAGGAACAGGCGCGCTTCACGGCGGGAGCTTTTCGTCGGGGCAGAGCATGGCAACGTCGACAACAGCCGCGCGCACCGTGCCGACGGGAACCGCCAGATGCCGTGGCGCGCGGGATATTGTCGTTATCGGCGTCTCCACAGGAGGGCCGCCGGTGGTTCAGAAGATACTGTCGGCGCTTCCGGCAAATCTGCCCGCCTGCATTCTTGTGGCGCAGCATATGCCGGCCAGCTTTACCGGCCCCTTTGCAAAGCGACTGGACGGGGTCTGTGCCCTTTCCGTCACTGAGGCGGTCAACGGCGACAAGCTGGTGAACGGTCATGTCTATATCTGCCCGGGCGGCAGGCATATCGGTGTGCAGATGCGGGGGCCTCTCGCGGAAGTGCTGGTGACGGACGAACCGAAAAGCGCCTTGTACAAGCCTACGGTCAACCTGCTTATGGAAACCGCAGGCAAGTGCATGGGGCGTCGTGTTCTGGGCGTCATGCTGACAGGGATGGGCTCGGACGGCGTCGACGGCGCTCGCGTGCTCAAGGAAAAGGGCGGCTGGCTTATTGCCCAGAGCGAAGCAACCTGTGTTGTCTACGGCATGCCCAAGGCTGTCGTGGATGCCGGACTGGCCGATCAGGTGGTAGACGCCGACGATATCGCCGAGCAAATTATCGCCGCAGTGAAAGGATAACAAGCGGAGCTGAAAAAACATGCAAAACACTCGCTACAACGCGCATCAGATTCTCGAGGATCTGCACTCTTCCGACAATGAGAGGATTCGCAGCGCAGCCTTTGCCGCAGGCGATATGACCATCGAAGAAGCCATCCCCGTCCTGAGCCAGCAGCTTTCCAATGAAAACCTCGGCGTGCAGGAAGGCGCGGAATATGCCCTGAGGCGTATTCGCGGCCCCAAAAGCGTTGATGCGGTTCTGCCCCTGCTGCGCAGCGACGACGCCTCCATCCGCAATGTGGCCATGGATATTCTCCGCGAAATCGGCAACGACAACATGGAGGCCATGCGGACCAGCCTGCATGATCCCGATCCGGATATCCGCATCTTCATCTCCGATATTCTGGGGCACAGCAGTTCCCGCGAAGCCGGGCAGCTGCTGTGCGAGGCGCTGCTGAAGGACCCGGAAGTCAACGTGCGCTATCAGGCTGCCGTCAGTCTCGGCAATCTGGGCTATCCCGAAACGGTAGACAGTCTGCGCAAGGCCATGAACGATGAAGAATGGGTGCAGTTTGCCGTTGTCGAAGCCCTGACGAAAATCAATGACGACCGCACGGTCACAGCTCTGGTGCAGGCGCTGCCCACGGCCTCGCCCCTGGTCTGTTCGGCCATCATCGACGCTCTGGGCAGCATGGGGGACATCAAAACCATCCCCCTGCTCTTCAAGTCCCTGGAAAATGTCAGCGTGGCCCTGCGGCACAAAACGGTCAAGGCCATTGTCCAGATTCTCGGGGGGCAGTCCCTGTCGCTGCTGGCCCCCAAGATGCAGGAGCGCCTGCGCGTCTATCTGCTTGATGCGCTGACCGATAATGATGAAGATATCCTGATGGCCGCCCTGCAGGGCGTCAGCTTCATGGAGCATGAAGAGGCAACCAAGGCCGTCATGATGCTGGCCGCCCGTCTTGATCCGGAACAGAACGCCGAACTCTATGAGGCCGTCATCCGGACTCTTGCCTCCATCGGCTACAATACCGTTATCCAGAATGCGCTGCGCAGCCATGACGAGCAGCAGATCATGATTGCCATGGAAGCCTGCCAGCTCATGGACGATCATCGTCCCGTGGAAGAAATCAAGTCGATCTTCTGGGAGCTGGGCGAAGAGCTCCAGCGGGCTGCCGTTTCGGAGGTTGCGCAGCTGGGTTCTCTGGATGATGCGCAGTTCTTCCTGGATGTCATCGCGCGCTGCGAAGATTCCGAAATGCTGAAAAGCGCCATTATCTTCTTCGGCAATCAGCACGGCAGCCCCGAAGCGGAAGACGTGGTCTTCAGCCAGCTGGATCATCACCTTGTCGATGTCAAGGAAATGGCTCTGGAAGCCTGCATCAACCTGCACAGCCCGCGTCTGAATGCCCGCTTCAAGGAACGCTTCCATAATGACGACGATATGCAGCGTCTCATGGCCGTCTATGCTCTGGGCCGCTACAGCGTGGAAGAAAATCTGCCGGAGCTGACGGAGGCTCTCGAAGATCAAAGCGCCAACGTCCGTCAGATGGCCGTGGAAGCCTTCCTCAATCTGGGGGTGGAAGCGGAACGCTACCTGCCCCGGCTGCTGCCGCGCATGTATGACGAAAACAAGAATGTTCGCGTAGCCCTGGTCAATCTGCTGGGGCAGATCGGCACGCCGACTGTCGTGCCCCGCCTGCTTACGGCGCTTCATGATGAAAACGACTGGGTGCGCATTCGTGCGGTCGAAGCGCTCGGCGCCAACAGAGTGGCCGAGGCCGTACCGACGCTGGCCGGCATGCTGGAAAATGCCAGCCCGATGCTGACCTTCAAAATTATTGAAGTTCTCGGAAAAATCGGCGGGAACGTTGCGTTCAGCGTCCTGCTGGAAATGATGGATCATGAAGATCCGGAAATTCAGCATGCCGCAGCCGAAGCCGTTGCCACCATTCAGGCCGAGCAGGAGTAGGCGTCATGAGCTCCTCTTCCAACAGCTCGCTCTTTCCGCCAAAGCAGGGCGACTCCACCAGTCCGACAACATCCCGGGAAACGGGCCTTTCCGGCACTACGCCGTCATCGCCTTTCGGCAGCAAGACGGGGGAAAGCACATTCTCCTCCCGCTTTGCGACGCCGACGCTCAAGCCTGCGGGCGCGACCTCATCCCCGCAGACAGCGACCTCGGGCGCGCTTGGCAACCCCTTTTCAAAACCAGCTCTCTCGGCGTTGTCCACGCCGACGTCGCCTCTCGGAAAAACGGGAACGTCTCCTGCGCCGACCTCTGCTTTTGGCTCGAAGCCGGCAATGCCCTCCTCGTTCGGCAAGACGCCCGGCACTGCCAATGCTCCGACTTCGCCCTTTTCCAAACCGGCGACAAGCGCGTTCGGTACAGCTACCGCCCCCTTCGGCAAGGCTGCCAGCCCCGCTGCAGGCCTCGGCGGCGCCACCTCGGGGAGTTCGCCCTTCGGGAAACCCACCGGTCAGACGTCCACTTTCGGCGCGCAAAAACCTGCGACAGGCACTACGTCTCCCCTGTCGTCGCGCCTGGGACAGCAGCCTACGTTTCGCCCGGCAGCACTGCTGAAAAAGGAGAACAGCGGCGAAGCGCCCTCCTCTCCTTTTCGCTCAACCAACAGCGCCATTGACGGCAGCAAGCCGACATCCATCGGCTCGCTCTTCCGGCCTTCCTCAGGACAAAGTGCAGGAACCGGAGGAAGCGCACTGCCGGGTTTCCGCCCCAAGACCGCTGCGCCTGCTGCCGCAACAACAACGCCATTCCGCAAGGACTTGCAGATTACGGATGAGGAATTCCTCCAGCTCCGCGATTTCATTTACCAGCAGTGCGGTATCTTCATTGCGGAAAATCGCAAGTATCTTGTGGAAAACCGACTTTCGAACCGCATCAAGGATTTGAACCTCAAATCCTATTCGGAGTATTATAACTTCCTGCGTTTCGATGCCAGCCGCCGCGAGGAACTGAACAAGCTCTTTGAAGTGGTCACGACCAATGAAACGAGTTTTTTCCGCAATCCTCCCCAGCTCAAGGTTTTTCAGGAATATGTGCTCGGCGAAGTCATCGCCGCCTGCCGCCAGAGCGGAAAAAAGCGTATTCGCATCTGGTCCGCCGGATGCAGCACCGGGGAAGAACCCTATACCCTGGCAATCATCCTGCATGAAGTGCTGAAAAGCGAAATTGCCTCCTGGGACATCAAGATTACAGCCAACGACCTTTCCGAAGCCGTCCTGACCGCGGCGCGGCGCGGCGTGTATAACGAATATGCCCTGCGCACGACGCCGCCGGAAATCATCCGAACCTACTTCACCAAGGAAGGAACAACCTACAAAATCAATCAACCCCTGAAACGTCTGGTCTCTTTTGGCCAAATCAACCTGAGCGACAGGGATCAGCTGCGGCGCGTGGAAAAATCCCAGATTGTTTTTTGCCGTAACGTTATCATCTATTTTGACGATGAGATGAAACGAAAGGTTATTGGTGCCTTCTACGACAATCTGGAACCCAACGGCATGCTGCTGATCGGGCACTCCGAATCCCTGCACAACATCTCCCGTGCGTTCAAACCGGAGCACCATACGGGAACCATCGTTTATCGCAAGCTGGGCTAGTGCCGCAGAGGCCGCGGAAAACTCTTGCCAACAGGGCGAATTGAAACTAAAGACTATCTAGATTCCTACAGGCAGGTTCATCATGGGCAAGCACATCTTGGTCGTTGACGACTCCAAAACCATTCGCAACCTTGTCGCTTTCGTGCTGAAGGCGGAAGGCTTCAAGGTCAGCACGGCAGAGGACGGCCTCGACGCCATGGAAAAGCTGTACAATCTTGACCCCGTCGATCTCATCGTCTCGGACGTCAACATGCCGCGCATGGACGGTTTTACGTTCATCAAAAATATTCGCATGCAGGATGCCTACAAGGATATCCCCATCATTGTTCTTTCTACGGAAGGACAGGAAAAGGATATTCAGACGGGTCTCAACATCGGGGCCAACCTCTATATGGTCAAGCCCGCCCAACCGGAAAAAATGGTGCGGAATATAAAGATGCTTCTGGGCTAACCGATAAGATTTCCTAGCCCGGCGGGGTGATTT
Organism: Candidatus Desulfovibrio intestinigallinarum; assembly: GCA_019114565.1. Classification (GTDB taxonomy): domain Bacteria; phylum Desulfobacterota; class Desulfovibrionia; order Desulfovibrionales; family Desulfovibrionaceae; genus Desulfovibrio; species Desulfovibrio intestinigallinarum. Next base: position 20,009 of record DXFI01000219.1, read on the forward strand.
TGAGTAAAGCGAAGGTATGGTATGAGCCAAGATTTTTTTGATCCGGAACTTTTTGCAGATTTTATTGCCGAAGCCAAGGAGCATCTCGAAACCATCGAGCCCAATCTCCTGGAGCTGGAAAAAACTCCGGACAACCTCGCGTTGCTGAATGACATTTTCCGCCCCATGCACTCCCTTAAAGGCGCGTCGGGTTTCCTTGGTCTCAATCGCATCAACAGACTTGCGCACAAGGCGGAAAATATTCTTGACGAACTGCGCAAGGGCGCGATGGTTGTCACTCCCGACATCATGGACGTCATTCTCGAATCCACCGACGCCCTGCGTCAGATGATTGAGAATCTCGAAGACTCCAACAGCGAAGGGGACGTGGAGACCGACCATATCATCGATCAGATCGACGCTATCATGGCCGGAGAAAAGGCAGAAGCGCCGGCGGAAGCTGCACCGGCTGCCGCTCCGGAAGCCCCGGCTGCGGAAGAAGCTCCCGCAGCTGCCGCTCCGGCGGAAGAACCTGCGCCCGTTGTCGAGGAGCAGCCCGCCAACGCGGAATCCGCTGCCGAAGAGCCGGTACAGATTGCTCCCGCCGTTGTGTCTCCGGCTGCGCCGGAGAACGGCGCAGCGCCCATGACCAGCAAGGAATGGATCGCCTCTCTTCCCGTTCTGCCGACGTATGCCCTGACAGCCTTCGGCGAAGGACATCTGAAAGACTTCATCGACGAGTCCTGCGATATCATCGCCAGCCTTAATACGGGTCTGCTTGAACTGGAAGAGAAGCCCAAGAGCGAACAGGACGCCCTCGTCAATGACCTGTTCCGCTATTTCCACAATATGAAAGGGAATAGCGGTATTATCGGCTACAACGATCTGAATGCCCTGACGCATGAAGCGGAAACGCTGCTCAACAATATTCGTCAGGAAAAGATCACGCCCTCGCATGATCTCATCGATTTGCTGCTTCTGGTTGTCGATGTCATGGAAGGGCTGGTGCAGCGCATTGATGTCAGCACTGGTCAGGTTACGCCCATAGATGCCAGCATTCTTGTGGAGCAGTTGCAGCATGCCATCAATGGCGAACCGTTTGCGCTGCCCAAGGAACTGGGACGCGGCAGCAATGCGCCCGCTCCGGCTCAGGAAAGCGCGACGGAACCTGCGGTCGCAGCTCCGACCATCATCCCGGTGGGCGCGGAATCCGACGACGTCGAAACATTCCGCCTCACGGTACAGCAGCAGATCGAAATCATCCACGCAGCTCTGAAAACGCTGGAATCCGACGGCAGTCATAAGGAATCCATCGACGCTCTCTTCCGCTGCCTTACGGCTATCAAGAATGCCTGTAACTTCGTCGGAGAAAACGATCTCAAAATTTATGCGGAGCGTACGGCCGGCATCGTCAATCAGGGCCGGAACGACAGTATTGATTTCGGCCTGATGGTCGATCTGCTCCGGCAGGAAGTGGCCATCATCGAGGATATGTTCAAGACGGCCGTCGAGCATCTGCGTTCCACGGCGGACAATGCCGGAGAAGGAGAAGCTGCTCCGGCGGCCAGCACAGAAAGCGCGCCCGCGCCCCAGCCAAAACCCGCGGAAGCGCCGAAGCCTGCCCCTGCTCCCGCACCGGCGGCAACCCCGGCTCCTGCCGCAGCCGCCCCCGCACCGGCCCCCAAGCCCGCGCCTGCTCCTGCTGCGCCTAAGCCGGCTCCGGCCCCTGCCGCAGCCGCCCCTGCACCGGCTCCCAAGCCCGCGCCTGCTCCCGCTGCCCCCAAACCGGCAGCTCCCGCGCGTCAGGCGGCCAAGCCCGCCGCAACCCCCAGCCCTGCCGAGCATCAGCAGAAGAGCTCTTCCATCCGCGTTGATCATGAGCGGCTCGATCATCTCATGAACCTTATCGGCGAGCTCATCATCAACCGTAACCGCTATTCCCTGATTGCCCGCTCCCTGGAAGACAGCGGCGACGATGTGGATATTTCTCAGGTGGCGCAGAGTCTTTCTGAAACCACCTATGCCATGGCCCGCATTTCCGACGATCTGCAGGACACCATCATGAAGGTGCGCATGGTGCCAGTGTCGTCGGTCTTCTCCCGCTTCCCCCGACTGGTTCGTGACCTTTCCCGCAAGAGCGGTAAGGAAGTGGACCTCATCATGGAAGGGGAAGAAACGGAACTGGACAAGAGCGTCGTGGAAGCCATCGGCGACCCGCTGGTTCACCTGATTCGTAACTCTGTGGACCACGGTATCGAGCCCGAAGCCGTGCGTCTTGCTGCGGGCAAGCCCCCCAAGGGCAAGGTCACCTTGCGTGCCTTCCACAAGGGGAATTCCGTTGCCATCGAAATCGAGGATGACGGTAAGGGTATCGACCCCGACAAGATGCGGGAAGTGGCTGTCAGCAAGGGCATCATGAGCAGCGAAGAAGCCGCGCAGCTCGACGATCGCGAGGCCGTGGAGCTGATCTTCCATCCCGGCTTCTCCTCGGCCGAAAAGATCACGGATATTTCCGGCCGCGGCGTCGGCATGGACGTGGTGCGCACCAATATCAAGAACCTCAAGGGCAGCGTCAACACTTATACCGAGGTCGGCAAGGGCACGCGCTTTACTCTGAGCCTGCCTCTGACGCTGGCCATTATTGACGCTCTGATGGTCAATGTCTCCGGCCAGACCTATGCCATTCCTCTTGATGCCGTATCCGAAACGACCAAGATCGAAGCGGAACGCCTTACGGACGTCAAGGGGCGCAAGGCAGTGACGCTGCGCGGCGAAGTTCTCGGTATTGTGGAACTTTCCGAAATGCTGGAACTCCCGGGTACCGATCCTCTGCCGGAAGTCCTGTCTGTCGTTGTCATCCATGACAATGATCGTCGTCTGGGTCTGGTTGTGGATCGTCTGCTGGAACGTCAGGAAATCGTTATCAAGCCTCTTGGAGCCTACCTTGGCGATCTCAAGGGTATTTCCGGGGCAACCATCATGGGCGACGGCTCCGTTATCCTGATTCTTGATCCTCATGAAATCTATGTGATGGCAACATCCAAGGCGGCCAATATCGAAGGCAAGCCCCAGCGTCCGGAATAACCATTCTCACAGCCTGCAAGGGGGGGATGCAAGTCCCTCCCTTTTTGTTTTCTGCCCTCCCCGGGCAGAAATTCGGATTATATCGTAAAAAAAACTTGCTATTTCTAGAAACTTCATCTAGAAATTTTCGGTGCAATAATTTTGCATATTCCTCGGCGCCGGAAACGGCTTTGCCGCAGAATTATTAGATAGAGATATATTGAAGGGAGGACAGCATGAGCAAAGAATGCGCCTTTTGCGGTAAAAAGCCCCAGGTCGGCAATCTTGTGAGCCATTCCAACATCAAGACCAAGCGTCGCTTCAATCCCAACCTGCAGCGCGTGCGTCATCAGGACGCCAACGGTACTGTCCGTACGCTGGACGTCTGCACCCGTTGCCTGCGCTCCGGCGTGGTTCGCAAGCCCGTGGCCCGTACCAACGGCTAACGACTTTTCAGGGATCAGACAAAAGCCCCGCCGTATCCCGGCCGGGGCTTTTTTTATCCCATGCCACAGCAGCTTCCCCGCCGTCTCTCCTGCCGCAGTACTCCCCCCCGAATCCGCCGCTATCGCCTGCGGCGACGCCCAGGCTTTCTTTCCCCCTTCTGGGTGCGGCTCTCCGATTCACAGGGCTTTACTTCCTATCGAGAACAGGAAGAATGGACCCTCCTTCTCTCAGCCCGACATCTGCCCTTCCGTCTCTGGAAAGCAGACGGAAGAACACACTGTTTCATTCCTGCCCTGCTGCGTGATGTCGCCCACTTTGAAATGCGGCTTTACAGACAGGAAGAAGCCGCGCGTCACGCCGCAAGCCGCGAGCCGGCAGCGCAACTTCCGGTTCACAAAGGATGGCAATGGGCCGCGCTGGCCGTACTGCCGCTGCTGGCTGTTCATGCCTGGCGTTCCAGACTGCTGCCGGATATCCCCGCCCTCCCCTCTCCTTCCGCCTGGGAACAGCTGGGGAGCATGGACAGCGCCCGCCTCTATATCTACCACGAAGGTTACCGCTGCCTGACGGCGCTCTTTCTCCACGCCGATGCAGCACATCTGTACAGCAATGTCATGCTTTCCGCTGTTGCGCTGGCCGTGGCTGCCCGCAGTCTGGGGACAGGCCATCTCTGGCTGCTGACCCTGCTCGGCGGCACGCTCGGCAATGCGTTGGCGATTCTCTTCCGCACGCCGCCGTATGTGGCTCTGGGATTTTCCACCGCCTTTTTCTCCATCCTCGGCCTGCTCTGCGGCCTTGCCCGCCCCTGGCGCGGCAATATGGCCATTCCTCTTCTTGCCGGAGGCGGGCTGCTGGCGCTGCTGGGTACGGAAGGCGCGCATGTGGACTATGCCGGTCATGTGGGCGGGTTTCTGGCCGGTTTTGCGCTGGGAGCGTGGGAACGCTTTCGCAGCAGACGCCACATCCCCGGTCTGCCCGGCCCGGCGGCCGGTCTTCTTGCCGTCGGCCTCGCCGCAGGGGGCTGGCTCCTGGCTTTTGGTCTTCTTTAGCGCATTTCTCACGTTTTTTGAGGGGGAAGGAACCCCCTTTTGCTCGCGGCAAAAAGGGGTTCCTTCCCCCTCAAACTCCCCCATCCTCCCCAAAACCCGCGTACCAGCGTTTCAACTTTGAAAAAATGAAACGCGAGGTGGAGGCACAGCGCCGCCTACGGACCCAACTGAGCGGAAAAACTGTGCTTTTTCCGCAAAACGACAGGCCGTACTGTTCCTTCAGCTTTGCTTGGCGTGATGTGGTTTGTTTTTGTTGATGACGTATTTGTATATAAGTTGTCATAATCTAGATTATGAGATATTATTTCTTCGTCAAAAATAAGAAAAAAAATAAATGAATATGAACAATTACAATTTTTTCTTACCCAATGGAAAAACGGCAGCCAACCAGGCGGTCGCCCCCACCCCGCTGATAAACAAAAAAAGGGAAAGGAGGAATCCCCCTTTCCCTGAGAGAACTCAAAAAACGGAACGGCTACATGGAGCTTTTGCGGCCGATGCAGAAATAGGCAAAACCCCGTTCCGCCAAAACGGCGGGCGAATACAGATTACGCCCGTCAAACAGAATGGGAGCCGTCAGCAGGCTTTTGATCCGGTCAAAATCAGGGTTACGGAACTGATTCCATTCCGTCACGACCAGCAGAGCCTGCGAACCGTCGCAGACGGCATACTGATCATCCACAATCTCCACCAGCTGATTGTCCTTGAAAATATGGCGGGCATTATCGGCGGCAATGGGGTCAAACGCGCGAATCTTCATTCCCTCGGCCGTAAGCGCGGAAATGATGCTGATGGCGGCGGCTTCGCGCATGTCATCCGTATTGGCCTTGAACGCCAGCCCCCAGAGGGCAAGCGTCTTGCCCTTCACGCCGCCCTGCGGCGCAAAGTATTCCTGAATACGTTCGGCCATATGCCGCTTCTGGCGCGCATTAACGGCTTCTACAGCATTCAGCAGCATGGGTTCCACGCCGGACGTTTCGGCAGTGTGGATCAGCGCCTTGACGTCCTTGGGGAAACAGGAGCCGCCATAGCCCACGCCGGGATAAATGAACTGATAGCCAATACGCGAATCCGAACCGATACCGGTGCGCACATCGCGCACATCTGCGCCCACACGTTCGCAGATGGTGGCAATTTCGTTGATGAAGGAAATCTTGGTGGCCAGCATGCAGTTTGCCGCATACTTGGTCATTTCCGCGCTGCGCACGCCCATGACAATCAGCTTGTCCCGGGTACGCGCAAAGGGCGCGTACAGCTCGCGCATCACCCCCGCGGCCTTTTCGGAAGCCGTGCCGATAACGACGCGATCCGGCTTCATGAAGTCGGAAATGGCGTCGCCTTCCTTCAGAAATTCAGGGTTGGAGACCACCTCAAAGGAGATATCCTTGCCCCGGGTGCTCAGCTCTTCCCGAATGATGGCCGTCACACGATCCGCCGTGCCCACGGGCACGGTGGACTTGTCCACCACGATCAGCTCCTTTTCCATGAGACGGCCGATCTGGCGGGCAACCTGCTCGACGTAGTGCAAATCACAGGAGCCGTCCTCACCGGGAGGCGTTCCCACGCAAATAAACGCGCAATCCGCGTCCTTCAGCCCGTCGGCCAGCTCCGTGGTAAAGGTCAGGCGACCGTCCGCACGACTGCGCTGCACCATGGGAGCCAGTCCGGGCTCGAAGATATGCACGGATCCCGCATTCAATTTCTTCACGACATCGGGATTCACGTCCACGCAGGTCACGCTGTTACCCATTTCCGCAAAGCATGCCGCGCTCACAAGGCCGACATACCCGGTGCCGATGATGCAAAGCTTCATAGAGAAGAATCCTCTCTTGCTTGTATGCTGGATTTTGTATGTGCTCCCGTACCGGCCAGGACAGCAAACCGGCAGGAAGCCTTTCTCCGCTTCTCGCCGTGAATTGCCGCTCTCTACCTGCGTCTTCAGGGCTCCCCCGACTTGACGCACAGGCAGGCACAGGACAGAATTTGTTCGGGTTAGTCTAGCCGCTTTCCCCCTGCGACGCAAGCCGCCTTTTCGGCGTCCGCTGCCGAACGACCTTCTGACGGAGACTATTCATGATTATCGGCCTGGGTCTCGATGTGACAGAACTGCCGCGCATTGCGCGTATGTATGAAAAATACGGCGATATTTTCCTCAGAAAACTGCTGACGCCCAACGAACAGACACACGTCCCTTCCGCTCCTGTCCCCTTCCTTGCCGGACGCTTCGCTGCCAAGGAAGCCGCGGTCAAGGCGCTGGGCTCCGGTTTCAGCGGCGGCATCGGCCTGCAGCATATCGAAATCCTGCCAAGCGCCGCCGGCAAGCCGCTGCTTCACTTCCACGGTCCGGCAGCCGCTCTTGCCATTCGTCTCGAAGTCGAACAGCAGCACGTCACCATTACCCACGACCGCCATGTTGCCGCTGCCGTGGTCATTCTGGAGTCCGCATGATGGAAGCCTTTTTGCGCGCCTGCCCTCCTCTGCCCCTGCCGCAGGAAATGGCCGCATGGGATGCACAGGCCTTTGCGCTGGGCCTGCCCGGCTCCATGCTTATGGAAAATGCGGCGCGGGCCGCGCTCGGGGTCCTTCGCACACACGCACCGCACCTTGCAGGGAAACGCGTCTGGCTGTTCATGGGCAGCGGCAATAACGGCGGCGATGCCGCCGCGCTTGCGCGTCACCTGCATGATGCACGCGCTCTGCCGGTTGTCGCTCATATAAAGCCTCTGTCCGCTTTTCGGGGCGCCGCGGCCGAACATGTGCGCATGGCGCGGGCCGTCGGCGTTACTTTTGTCAATCTGAGCCCGACGCTCCGGCGCAAAGATGCCGTCCGACCGGACGCGCTCCTGTCCCGCCTGTACCGTCGTCTTGCACCGGACGATGCGGGGCACTGCCCCGATATCTGCATTGACGGTCTGCTGGGAACCGGCTTTCATGGCAGTCTGCGCGCGGATCTGCAGCATCTTATTGCAGCCCTGAACCTTCTGCATGACCGCAGTTTCATCCTTGCGCTGGATATTCCGTCAGGACTCGACGGCACACGCGGCCTGCCCAGTCCTCTTGCCGTGCGGGCCCATGCCACAGCCACCTTTGCCGCCGCCAAACCCGGCCTTGTACTTCCCTGCGCCCGCAGCTGGACAGGACGAATCCATGTCTGCGACATCGGCATGCCCCGCAGCATCAGAGAAAACGGCCCCTGCAGCCTGCGTCTGCTGCCTGCCGCTGCGCCCGCCCCCTTCTCCGTTCCCATACCGCAGGGCTACAAGAACAGCTACGGGCATGTCGCCATCATCGGCGGCGCGGGGGGGCTGTCCGGAGCCGCACATCTGGCTGCGCTGGCTGCCCTGCGCAGCGGCGCGGGACTGGTGACGGCCCTGACTCCCGCCCCCTCGGCTGCGGCCGTCAAAGGAGGTCGGGCAGAAATCATGACGCTTGCCCTGCCCTCCGCGGATGCCGACGCGCCCTGGCACGGAGCATGGACAGACGAAGCCACAGCTTTCCTTCACCGATGTCAGGCGCTCGTCATAGGGCCCGGCATGGGGCGCGGCGACGATGCTCTCCAGATTCTTGAAGCAATACTTGAAGAAGAGAGACGCCCGCCTGCCGTCCTTGACGCGGATGCGCTTGTTCTGCTGGCGCGAAAGCCCGTCCTGCTGCAGCGGCTTACCTCCCGGGATATTCTGACGCCGCACCCGGGAGAAGCCGCGGCTCTGCTGGGCTGCACGACGGACGAAATCCAGACGCAGCGCCGTCAGGCACTGGCACGCCTGACGGACATAAGCGCCGCGGCCGTCGTGCTCAAAGGAGCGGGCTCGCTGGCGGCGCAGGGAGATTCTCCGCAGCTGCTCTGCCCAGTCGATATACCGCAGCTTTCCGTCGGCGGTTCCGGCGATGTGCTGGCAGGCTGCGCCGGGGCCCTGCTTGCCCGGGCAGAACACAGCGGAGCATCCGCTCTGGCGGTACTGGGAGCCGCGCTGCGGCTGCACGCCGCGACCGGTCTGGTCTGTGCGACCGCCTTTCCCTGCCGGGGCAACGGTGCTGCCGAACTGGCCGAGGCTCTTCCCCGGGCATGGGAGGCTTCGCACGAAGATGATTTTCTCACATTTGATCAGGATATGACATGCTTCATCTGACTCTGACGACACTGGAAGCCACGGAACGGCTGGGGGGCCTGCTGGCCGACAGCATGCGCGCCGCCGCCTGCCGCGTTCTTCTCATGCACGGCGACCTTGGAAGCGGTAAAACCACGCTCACCCGGGCGCTGGTGGCCCGGCTGCCCGGCGGTGCGACTGCGGAAGTTTCCAGCCCCTCCTTTACGCTTTGCAATCACTATCCGACGCGTCCCCCGGTGGTGCATTGCGATCTGTACCGTGGCGGCGGCGTTCCCGACGAACTCTGCGAGGCGCTCGACGACGGGCAGAGTCTTGTTCTTGTGGAATGGGCGGAACAGCTGCCCGAAGCGGAGCGCCCCCACGATTTTCTGGACATCCGCTGGCAGACGTGCGAGAGTAAACGACTTGTGACGCTATCCGCTACGGGGCCTGCCGCCGCCGACGCTCTTGCGCGTCTCTCGGCCGCATGGGATGGAGCGTCATAACCTGCAATTGCAATGGAAACAGGCATGAACATTCTTGTACAAAAATTCGGCGGCACATCCGTCGCCAACCTTGAGTGCATGAAAAAGGTGCGCGAAAAGGTGCTTGCCGGATTATCCAAAGGCAACAAGGTCGTGGTTGTCCTTTCCGCCCGTGCGGGGGAAACCAATCACCTTCTGGCCCTTGCGTCCGAATGGTCGCCCGAACCTGACAAGGCCGAATGCGACGCTCTCGTCTCCACCGGGGAACAGGTCTCCATCAGCCTTTTCAGCATGCTGCTCAGGGATGCGGGTATTCGCGCCCGTTCGCTGCTGGGCTGGCAAATCCCCATCAAGACAGATGACGACTTCGGCAACGCCCGCATCCTTTCCATAGACAGCGCCGCCTTGCGCCGCTATCTGGAAGAATACGACGTGCTTGTCGTGGCCGGTTTCCAGGGCTGCACGGAAGACGGTCGCATCACCACGCTTGGCCGCGGTGGCTCCGATACCTCCGCCGTGGCTCTGGCCGCCGCCCTCGGCTCTGTGGAATGCGAAATCTATACCGACGTGGACGGCGTCTATACGACCGATCCCAACATCTGCTCCACCGCCCGCAAGATGGATCGCGTGGCCTACGAGGAAATGCTCGAAATGGCCAGCATGGGCGCAAAGGTCCTGCACATCCGTTCGGTGGAATTTGCCAAGAAATACAAGGTGCCCGTCCGCGTGCGCTCGACCTTCAGCGACGATCCCGGCACGCTCGTAACTCAGGAGGATTCAAGCATGGAAGCTGTTCTGGTTTCCGGCATTGCTTATGACAAGGACCAGGCGCGCGTCACGCTCCATGACCTGCCCGACGTGCCCGGTACGGCGGCCGCCGTGTTCGGGCCTCTTTCCGAGGGCGGCGTGCTCGTGGACATGATCGTCCAGAACACCAGCCTTGACGGCCATACCGACATCACCTTCACCATCTCCCGCAAGGACCTCAAGAAGACTCTTGAGCTCATGAACAAAGTTGCCGACAAGTTCGGCGATGTGGAAGTGGTGCATGACCTCAATGTCGCCAAGGTGTCCGCCATCGGCGTAGGCATGCGTAATCACTCCGGCGTGGCCGCCCGCGCCTTCTCCGCTCTGACGCAGGAAGGCATCAATATTCTGATGATCAGCACGTCGGAAATCAAGATTACCATTCTGATCGAAGAAAAGTACGTGGAACTCGCCGTGCGCATCCTCCACGATACCTTCGGCCTCGACTGGGATATCGGCTGCTAGCATCCAAGCTTATTTTGTATTTTGTTTTGAGGGGGAAGAAACCTTTTACCGCGGGCAAAAGGTTTCTTCCCCCTCAAACATATCTCCCAAAACCTGCTCTATTTGCATGCGACACAGCCAGAGTGTTTCAACTTTGAAAAAAGTGAAACGCGAGGCGGCGGCACAGCGCCGCCCGGCCCAAAGTAAGCGGAAAAACTGCGCTTTTTCCGCGAAACGACAGGCCGTATGGTTTGAAAT